>DASUFY010000252.1:0-6552 GCA_036274315.1 Planctomycetota bacterium
AGGGCGGCGCGACCACGTTGCTCGAGCCGCGCTCGCCCGATGCGATGCGTGCACCGCTCGGCGACCTCGCCGATCGCGAGTGCACGCGCCGCGGGCTCGGCGGCGAAACGTCCGCGCGGCGCCGCCACCGCAGCGCCATCGAGCGGCGCCTCGCGCGCCTGCTGCCCACCCTGGCCACGTGGATCGAAACGCACCGGCCGGGGCTCGTGCTGCTGCACGAACAGCGCAGCGCCGAACACGCGCTCGTACACTGGGCCGCGCGCGAACTCGGCTGCCCGGTGCTGTGGACCGGCGACGGCCTGTTGCCGCACACGCTGCAGGCGGACGAACGCGGCCTCGACGGCGACGCGGCCGCGAGCCAGCGCCGACCCGGTGACTACCGCGTCGTCGACGGCGACCCGGCGCTGCTGCAGGCCTGCCTCAGCAACGTGCTGGCCCGCACGATCCCGGCGGCGCTGACGCGGCGCGAAGTCGTCGTGCCCTCGATGTGGGCGCGGCTCGGCTGTGTGTGGGCGGCGACGGCCGCGCGCGGTGCTGGCGGCGCGCGTTCGGCGCTGTTCGGCTGGCGGCGCGCCCTGCCGCCGCGCGCGAATGCGCACCGGGCGCCGCTGCAGCTGCCGCGCGCGCCGTTCGTGACCGTGCTGCTGCAGGACGAAGGCCAGGCGCGCGTCACGATGGATGCGGTGGCGCCGCCCACCGCCGGCGAGCTGATCCGGGCCAGCATCGCCGCCGCGGCCCGGCTCGATGCACAGCTGCACGTGGTCGTGGTCCTGCCCCGACGAGCACTGCGGCGGCGCGAGTTCGTCGGGCTGTGCGCGACCGGGCAGCTGCACTTCGTGCACGCCGACGCCGCACCCGAAGCCGCGGCGCTCGCGGTGGCGACGATCACGATCAACCACCCGCTCGCCAGCCTGGCGCTGCTCGCCGGCACCCCGGTGCTGCACGTGGGCAGGGCGCTGTACGGCCTGCGCGGCGTGACGACGCACGTCGCCACGGCGGAGTTAGCCGAGGCGTTGCCCGAAGCGCTCGCCGAAGACCACACCGCGTTGCGCCAGCGCTTCCTGACCTGGCTGTTCGGCTACGGACACCTCTGGTGTTCGGCGACGCATCCCGACCACAACGGCCTGGCCGGGTTCGTGCAGGCGATCGAGGCCCGCCTGGCCCAACGCCATCCTGGCGGCTCGCTGCCGCGCTACCGCCGCGGTCCGGCCTGGCCGCTCGCAGCCGAGCCGCACGGCAGCTGACCCGACCGCGACGGCGGCGCGGCAACGTCGCATCGGGCCTTGAGCCGCTGACGCCGGGACGCCGATAGCACCCGCGATGCAGACGAAGAAGCCATGGCGGCTCGGCACGCGGGCCCAGCTGCTGCTGCGCGGGCTGCGCTACGCGCCGATCCTGCCCTACGCGTCGATCGACGGCTGGCTCACGGTCGACGAAGCGATCGCGCTCTACGAGCTCGCGCGCTCGTTGCCGCAGGACCGTGCCGTCGCGGTCGAGATCGGTTGCTGGCAGGGCAAGAGCAGCGTCTGCATCGCGCGCGGGCTCGCCGGCAAGAACGCGCCGCGCCTGTGCTGCATCGACCCCTTCGACGCATCGGGCGACCGGCAGAGCGAAGGCGAGTACGCGGGCCGCGCCGGCACGCTGGCGGGACCGCTGCGCAGCGCGTTCGAAGCGAACCTCGAGGCAGCCGGCGTGCGCAACATCGTCGAGGTCGTGCAGGGTTTGAGCTACGAGCACGCCGCGGCGTGGCAGGGCGCGATCGATCTGCTGTTCCTCGACGGCGACCACAGCTTCGACGCCGTGTGCCGCGACTTCACCGACTGGGCGCCGAAGGTCCGCCCGGGCGGGTTCGTGGCCCTGCACGACGTCGTGCACGCGGTGCACGACGGGCCGCGGCGCGTCGTCGACGAGATCCTGCGGGCCGATGCGCAGTGGGTCGAGGGGCGCTACGTCGACAGCATGTTCGTGGCGCGCAAGGCGCGGGCCTGACGCCAGAACAGCTTCAGACGCCGGTCGATCAGGAACGTCAGCAGCATGCCGAACCGGAGCCAGAGGCCCGCGGTGTCGCCGGCGCGCAGCAGCCGCTGCGCCAGCCGCACGCGCCACGGCGCGTAGAGCCGCGGATGGTTGCAGGCGATCGTCGCGTGCAGATGCATCGCCTTGCGGTCGGCGGTCGCCAGCATCGTGCGCCCGTGCTTGCGGTAGCCGAACAGTTCCTCGGGCACGTGCACGAACCTCGCACCGTGCTCGAGCGCGGACAACCAGAAGTCCCAGTCCTCGTAGCCGGCCCGCAGGTTCGCACCGTAGCCGCCGATGCGGTCGAACAGGTCGCGCCGGAACAGGCTCGAGTAGACCAGGCAGTTGCCTGCCTTGAGGCGGCGCGCCGTGACCGGCAATGTCACGAGCGCGCGCTGCTCGTCGCCGAACGTGCGGCCCAACGGCGTCGCGACGTCGCCGCGCTCGCGCGCGAGGCAGTGCATGAGGCGTTCGATCGCGTGGGGTTCGAGCCGGTCGTCCGCGTCGAGCGGCAGCACGAACGGGCTGTCCGTGGCGCGGATGCCCGCGTTGCGCGCCGCCGCGAGCCCCTGGTTCGACTGCCGGAGCAGTTCGATGCGACGCTCGGGGAACTGCGCGGCGAGCGCCGCCGCGACGGCCACCGTGTCGTCCGGACTGCCGTCGTCGACGACCACGATGCGCAGCGCCGGCCACGTCTGCGCGACCACGCTGCGCACCGCTTCGGGCAACAGGTGCGCGTAGCGATAGCACGGGATGACGACCGCGACTTCGTCGGGCGGAGCGGACACGAGCCGTTCATCGGCGTCCATGGCATGGGCACTCCAGTCCCGCCGCCGCCCGCGCGCCGGACGGGTGCGACGTGGCGCCCGCGGGGCCACCGCCGTAGCGTGCCGCCGTGGGCAAGGCACCGATCCTGTTCTGCAGCCATGTCGTCGAGTGGGGCGGCGCCGAGACCGTGCTCGCCGACCTGCTCGGGGCCCTCGATCGCAGCCGCTTCGCGCCGCACCTCGCCTGCCCGGGCCCCGGCCCGTTGCCGGCGCGCGCCGAGCAGCTCGGCGTGCCGGTGCACGCCGTGCCGATGGGCGGGCGGAGCCCCTGGCGCAAGGCCTGCAGCGTGCCGCGCGCGGCCCGGCGGCTGCGCGCGCTGGCGCGGCAACTCGACTGCCACCTGCTCGTCGCCAACACGATGATCGCCGGCTACGCCGCGGTGCTGGCCCAGACGGACACGCTGCGCTGCCTCTGGCACCTGCACATCGTCACGCACTCGCGGCTGGCCCGCTTCGCGCTGCGGCGCGCAACGGCAGTGGTCGCGCCGTCGGCGGCTGGAGCCACCGCCGTCGATGCGCGGCTCGCGACCTCGCGGCGGCTCCGCGTCATCCCGAACGGCGTCGCGCAGCGCTTCTTCGAGGCGGCGGGCACCGGCCTGCGCAGCGAGCTGGGTCTGCCCGACGGAACTCCGCTGCTCGGCATCGTCGGTCGCCTCGACCCCCACAAGGGCCACGAGGTCCTGTTGCGCGCCTTCGCGAGCCTCGACTCGAAGCCCGCGCCGCACCTCGTCGTGGTCGGCGGCGAAGCGTTCGCCGACTCCCAGGCGCGCGTCGGTGGCTACGCCGCGCGGCTGCAACGACACGCCGCCGAAGCCGGGCTCGCATCGCGCACGCACCTGCTCGGCCACGCCGACGACCCGGCGCCGATCCTGAGCCAACTCGACGTCGTCGTCGTGCCGAGCGTCACGCTGGAGTCGGCGCCGCGCAGCATCTGCGAAGCGCAGGCCGCGGGACGGGCCGTGGTGGCCAGTGCCATCGGCGGCATCCCCGAACTCGTCACCCACGGCGAAACCGGCCTCCTGACGCCGCCCGGCGACGCGGCCGCGTTGGCCGCCGCGCTGGCGCGGCTGCTCGCGGATCCGGCCGAACGGCAACGGCTCGGCGCACAGGCGCGGGCGCACGCGACGGCCGACTACGGCATGCCGGTGTTCGCGCGGCGCTTCGGCGCGGCCTGCCTCGCCGCGCTGGGTCAGTCGGCGCCGGAGCAGTGACCGGGTCCGGTCACGCTGGGCCCATCAACCCTGAGCCATGTGCGCGACCGCGTTCTTGAGCACGCTCTTCGCCACGGGCTTCGTGCGCGGCTTGCGCTGGCCCAGCAACTCGCGCGACAGCGTCTCCTCGAGCTCGCGATCGCGCTGGCGACCCGCGGTGTGCAGCGAACTCTCGAGTTCCTTGGCGGCCGCGGCATTCGGGCAGGTCATGCGCTGTGCCTGGGCGCTGGCATCGTAGTAGCGCGCGCCGGGCTGCACCGCGACGAGCCGCGCGCCATCCTGGGTCGACACGAGCGCCCCTTCGGGCACTTCGAGCCAGTTTCCCCTGGCGACCACGTTGTCGCGTTCGCTCCACCGATCACGACTCCGCGGATCGATCGGTCGTTCGTCGTCGAGCAGATAGGTCGGCGTCACGTCATAGTGCTTGCACAGGGCGAGCAGCATCGGCAACGTCGGCAGGGATCGGCCTTGTTCGAGATGCGACATCGTCGCCGGACGAACACCGAGGATCTTGGCAGTTACGCCCTGGGCCTCGCGCTTCAGACGGGTTCGGAGGTAGAACAGCTTCAGGTGCAGGCGCCGCATGGATTTCGGAGGGAGGGAGGGAGGTTGCGTAGGGGACGAACGAGAACGGGGGCGATCGATCGGGACCGGCAGGCCGATCACGATCTGCGAAAGTCTAGCACTTCGGCATGAGAGGCGGCTCTCGGGACAAGTCTGCACGATCTCGGGGCGGCCGATCCGCACGTCTGGGAGCCCGTGGCATTGGACGTCCGAACAGGGCATTCTGTTCGCGATGTTCGAGAATCGGCCAACCGCACGAACCGCGAATGCCACCTAGCTGGCGATCGCCCGAAGTAACCCTGGCCCCGTCGACACGTGGCGACGATCTCGAGCGAGCGCGCCGCTTCGGTGTGCGAATGGCCACCGAACGGGACCCGACCACCTGGCAGCTCGTGCGTACGGCCTTCCGCATTAGGCTAGAATCCCCGGCCGGACCCGACGCGCTGGCAGTCGAACTGGACCTGCGATCGGGCGGGCTCGCCCGCCGCCTGCGCAGTTCGCGGCGCGACGAGCCCCTGCCCCGGGCGATCGGCCTGAACGCCCGGCGGCCCGCGCCGACGGTCGTGGACGCGACGGCGGGGCTCTGTCGCGATGCGATGGTGCTCGCGCAGCTCGGCTGCCGGGTGACCGCCATCGAACGGATCCCGGCCCTGGCCTTCCTCGTCGACGACGCGCTCGCGACCGCGGCGTTCGCGGGCGAACTGCGTGTGCTGACCGCCGACGCGACGGCGTGGCTGCGCGAGCTCCCGGCCGAAGCGGCACCGGACGTGGTCTATCTCGACCCGAGGTTCGCGACGACGGGCCGGGCCCAGGTCAAGAAGGAGATGCAGGCCTGCCGCGCGCTGGCCGGTGCTCCCGACGACACCGCGGCGCTGTTCGCCGCGGCGCGCGCCGTCGCGCGCGAACGTGTCGTGGTCAAGCGGCACCACGACCTGCCGCCGCTCGGGCCCGACGTCGCGTTCCGCGTCGCCGGCGAGCGCGTGCGATTCGACGTGCACCTGCGCCCCACGGACCGGCTCCCACCCGCGCCGGTGACGGAGCCACCCGACGTCAGCGGAAGCCGAGCGCCGTGAACGCCTCGACGGTCTCGGTCGCGACCGGCTCGCGGGCCAGGCGCCGCCGCATCGGTTCCACTTCCTCGGCCCGCAGCCCGCACAGCACGAGGGCACTGCGGCGGGTCCAACGTTCGAGCATCGCCGGCAGCGCCGCGTGCAGTTCCTCGGCCGTCATGTTGGCGACGACGCAGTCGGCGGGGGACAGCGTCTCGGGCCCGCCGAGATGCACGATGGCGCCCGGCAACAGCGCGCGTGCGGCGTGCACGGACGCCATCTCGATGTCGCAGGCCTGCACGCGGGCGCAACCGCGCACGACCGCGTAGAGCGCGAGCACCCCCGAACCGGTACCGACGTCGGCCACGCTGCCGGGAGCGTCCCAGAGCCGATGCAGGCAGCGCAACGCGGCCCGCGTGCTGGCGTGTTCGCCGCTGCCGAACGCACCACCGCGCGGCACGACCAGTTCGATGCCTGCGAAGGCGGCCGGCCGCTCGACCCACGGCGGTCGCACGAGCAGGTCGGGCGCCACGGCGATCGGCGTGTCGCGTTCGAGGCCCGTGATCGCCTCGTCCGCTCCGGTGCCGTGGATCTCGCGCACGGTCAGGCCCGCCTGCGGCAACGTGGGCATCGGCGCCGCGAGCCAGACGGCGATCGAGTCGTCCCCCTCCCACACGCCGAGCACGTTCGCGTGCACGTGCAGCCAGTCGAGCGCCTGCGCGGCGGCCGCCCCGCGGATCTCGTAGGCGCGCCCGGGACCCGGCGCGGTCACGTGGCCCGCGATCCGAGCGCTTCGAGCCGCTCCTGGATGGCTTCGGGTTCGACCATGCGGCCGATCGCGTCGTACCCCTCGGCGAGATGACCGACGATCGGTCCGAGGAACTG
>DASUFY010000253.1:0-4946 GCA_036274315.1 Planctomycetota bacterium
GGCAGAACGCTTCTACGGCGGCAGGGTGAGCGCGCACGGCAGCGTGCAGCGGCACCTGCTGACCGACCTGCCCGACGTCGCGACGACGGAGTGGACCAGCGAGGCGCTGTGCTTCGTCGACACCGCGGGCTGCGGCCACGAAGAGAGCGAAGGCGACGACGAGGGCAGCAAGAGCAACGCCGGCGAGGCCGAACTCGTCGTGCGCATCGTCACACAGCTGCGCGACGCCGGGGTGCCGGCTGCGTCGATCGCCGTGATCACGCCCTACAACGCGCAGGTGCAGCTGCTGCGCACGCGGCTGTCCACGGACGACGGCCTCGAGATCGGCACCGTCGACGGCCTGCAGGGTCGCGAGAAGGAGGCCGTCGTCGTCTCGCTCGTGCGCAGCAACGAAGCGGGCCAGGTCGGCTTCCTCGCCGAGCTGCGCCGGCTCAACGTCGCGCTGACGCGCGCCCGGCGGCACCTGACGGTCGTCGGCGACAGCGCCACACTCGCGCACGACCGCGACCTCTGTGCGCTCGTCGAGCACTGGCAGCAGCACGCCTGCTACCGCAGCGCGTTCGAGCTCGGCGCGAACTGAAGAGCTCGTTGGCATGGCCCGGGCTCTTGCCAGCTCCACCGATTGCCGAGTATCCATGCCCACATGAAGACGACCGTGGAGATTGCCGACGACCTTCTGCGGCAGGCCAAGGCCGTCGCGCAACGGGAGCGCACGACCCTGCGGGCGCTTCTCGAGGAAGGGCTGCGTTGGGCACTCGGCAAGCGGCAGGCCAAGATCCACTTCAAGCTCGAGCACGGCAGCGTGTCGGGCAAGGGGGTGCAGCCTGGCGTGTCCGAGGGGGATTGGGCTTCGATCCGCGACAGCATCTACTCGGGTCGGGGCTCGTGATCCCATGGCCATGCGTGCACGAGTTCCTGGCGGTCGTCACGCATCCCAAGATCTACTCCCCACCCTCGACGCCGGCGAAGGCGCTCGCACAGGTCGACCCATGGCTCCAGTCGCCGAGCATCGTGCTGCTGGCCGAGGGCAACACGCACTGGGCGGTGCTGCGTTCCGCCGTCGAGGGTGGCCGGATCCAAGGCCCGCAGGTTCACGATGCGCGCATCGCGGCACTCCGCTGCCAACACGGCGTGCGCGAACTGTGGACGGCCGACCGCGACTTCTCGCGCGTTCCCGCACTGCGCACCCGCAATCCGCTCGTCGACTGAACCGGTCGTTTGCGGTCGCCGCTGCGCGAGCGCACCCGAACCCGCGTCTACCTGGCGACCGCGTGTCCGGGCCCGAACAACGCCACCGCGCAGTTGGCATGCTCGAACATCTTCGTGTGGTCGTGTTCGATGCCCGGCGCTTCGACGAGCCGCCACGCGAACGGCCACCCGCGCTGCGCCGCGAGCGTCCTGGCGCTCCAGTACGCGGCGAGCCCGCGCTGGTGCCGGCCGGCACCCTGCTGCATCGCCTCGGCGCTCTTGTCGAAGTAGTCGTCGGCATGGTCGTCGGCCGTGCCGAGGTACAGAGTCAGCGGCGCGGCGAGGTAGGCGCGCAGGCGGTCGTCGTTCGCGAGTTCCTTCGGCAGGCCACCGAAGCCGTAACCGAACTTGAGCTCCGTCGACGGGAACAGGTCGCTGCCGGGGTTCGCGGCGACGAGGCGCACGGCGCCGGTGTCCTGGAACGCGCTCATGCGCATGACGAACTGGCCGCCCGCCGAGTGGCCGATCACGTACAGCTGCGCGTCGGGCCTGCCGGTGCGCGCGCGCATCGCCGCGGCGAGTTCGGGGATGCGCGCGTAGGTCCATTCGTTCGGCGGCGCCGCGGAGCCGTCCTCGCGCTGCACGCCGCCGCGCTGGTAGGCGCGGCTCGGGAACCGTTCGGCGTCGAACTTCGGCGCCACGATCAGCGCATCGAAGCGATCGCCCATCGACACCGCGTCGTCGCGGTACTCGTCGGCGTTGCGCAGCACGCCGTGCATGACGAACAGCAAGCGCTCGCCGGCCCACATCGCCGGCCGGTAGGTGAAGACCTCGAGGTCGAGCTCGCCGAGCTGCACGTGCAGCGCGGCCTTGCCGACCGGCACGTCGGCGGTCGCGGGCGCGGCCGGCGTCTGGCTCGGGAGCACGGCAGCGAGAACGAAGACGGCGAGCGGACGCAACATGGGACCGATCCTACGGCAGGTCCGCGAACCGGGTGAACCGTGTTGCGCCACAACCGTTGGCTTGGCTCGCCCCCGTCGCCGGCCGTCCCCTCCCGGAGCGCCCATGGTCCCACGCCTGCTCGCGTCGTTCGTCCTGCTGCTCCCTCATGCCGCGGCGCAAGTTGCCACGCCGACCGGTCCCCCGCTGCCGCGCCTGATGCAGCTGGGAACGATGCCCGCTGCGGCGCCGACCCTGACGCTGCTGGCCGACGGCAGCCTGCTCGGCGGCAAGGGGGAACGGCTCGACCCGGGTCAGCTCGCCGCCGCGATCGCGGCGGGCACGACGGACCTCGTGCTGCGCGCGGACCGCGGTGCGCCCGCGAGCGCGGTGCTCGCCGTGCTCGAGGCCGCGCGCACACGCGCGGTGTCGACCGTGTACTTCGCGGCCACGCTACCGAACGGCGCGGCGGGTGCCTTCGCGCTGGCCTTGCCGGCTGCGGAACACCCTGCAACGACGATCGACCTGCGCCTGCACCACGAGCGCCCCGTCGTACCAACGTCGAGCGTCGAACCGCTGCTGCGGCGCATGCAGGAGGGTTGGCAGAAGGGCGCGAAGACACCGTTCGTGCTCGGAGTGCAGGTCGCCGACGAGGCGACGTGCGAACAGATGCTGCAGGTGCTCGGCGCGATCGCGGCGGCGGGCGTGCAGCACCTCGTCGTGACGAGCGGTTCGGGGGCCGAGCCCGAGGTCACCGCGGCGACGCGGGCCGGCCTCGGCGCGCTGGCCGGCCAGGCGGCGCCCGCATCCGATGGCGCGCTCGCGATGGAGCTCGGGCCGGTACCGCGGATCCGGGTGCAGGGTGCTGCTCTGCCGCAGCCCCAGCCGAGCGTGCGGGCGACGCCGTTCGGTTGCCTCGAGCGCGCACAAGGCACCGCGGTGGAGTCCCAAGCAGGTGGTGCAGGCGGCCGCTACGGTGGCCGAATGGCTGGCCGAATCAGCAAGGGCGGACACCCTGCCATCGCCGGGGCGATCGTGAGCGGTTTCGTGCGGCTCACGTCGCAGCAGCAATCCGACGGCAGCTTCGCCGCAGCCGACGGCCGCGGCGACATGGAGGCCACGGCGCTCTGGATGCTCGCCTTGCTCGGTGACGGCCGCACACTCGACGCAGGCCCTGCGGCCGGCGTGCTGCAGCGCGGCGTCGGTTGGATCCTGAGTCAGCAGCGTGCGGACGGCGCCTTCGTCGACGCGGCACCCGGCAGCATCGGGCACCATGCGCTCGCCACCTACGCGCTCGTCGAGGCGGCCGGGTTGTCCGCGAGCGGCGCGCTGTTGCGCGGCAGTGCACAGGCCGGACTCGACTGGCTGTTCGCACAACGGCAACCCGATGGCGGCTGGAACAACGGACTGCAGGGAGTGGCCTCGGACCCGATGAGCACCGCCAAGAGCATCGCCGCGATCGCCTCGGCGGAGTTCTTCGGGTTCGCGGTGCCCATGAGGCCCTCGGAACTCGTCGGTTGGTTCGACGACGTGGTCGTCACGGAAACCGCGCCCACGGCGGCTGCGCTGTTCACGCGCTTCTTCGCCGGGCAGGATCCGAAGCAGGTCCCCGCGATGACCACGATGGCGGGATTGGTGGGCACGGCCGACCCGAGCGATCCGTGGGGCGCCTACTGGACCACCTACGCGCTCTTCCAGATGGGCGGACGCCCGTGGACCGACTGGCAGAAGAGGCTCGATCCAGCAATCGTCAAGACGCAGATCCGCGACGGCGATCTCGAGGGCTTCTGGGAACCCGCGGGCGGCTGCTCGCGCCTCACGACGACTGCCCTGCGCCTGCTGACACTCGAGGCCTACTACCGCTACTCCAAGCTCGTGCGCTGAAGCGAGCCGGGGCGCCGGCTTTCCCATCCGCGCCCCGTCACCTTCAGCAGGCCGCATCTTCGGCAGCGACGATGAGCAGCGAGGTCTTGGGGCTGTCGCCAAACGCCCGCAGGGTGCTCGCGTTGCGCCGCAGCCGCCTTCGATCAAACCCCAGCTCCTTCACGTGGCAGGATCCCGGGAATACGTCGACCAGTCGAGCGAGCAGGCGATCCGAGAGGTTCTCGTCCAGCGGGAATCTCACGCGGCGGGCGGGATGATCATGGTGCCCTTCTCACGATCCGCTGCGAACGCGAGGCAGGCGCGGATGTCCTCTTCGGTGAGCTCCGAGAAGTCCGTCAGGACCTCTGGAATGCTCATGCCGGCGGCCAGGTAGCCGAGCACGTCGCCAACCGTGATCCGCAGGTCCCGAATGCAAGGCTGGCCGCTGCGCTTGCCCGGCGAGATCCGGATCAGTCTTCGGTAGTCCACGGGTGTCCAGAATACCGCGCGCACGAACGACCACTACCCGCCTCCCTGGTGGCAACCTGAGATGCACGTGCCAGCCACCAACGACGTGGCCCAGCGCGTGCTGACGATCGTGGCCCATTACCGCAAAGCACGCGGCTCGTGCGCTGAGGCAAGCCCGGCGGCGCTAGAAGAACCGGATCTCGGCGCCGCGGCTCGTCGCGGCACCCGCCGCCACGCCACCGTCCCACACGAACCACTGCGTGTAGAGCGAGATGCCCGCGAGCCCCGCATCGGCGGGCAGCGCGACGCGCAGCGTACCGAAGCCCGCGCCCGCGACGCCAGCTCCGCCACCGAGTGCAGCGGGCACGAGGATCTCCTGGCCGGTCAGCGCGACGTTGAGGTTGACGCCGCCTAGCATCGTCGCCGTCGGCGCGATGCCGAGCAGCAGCGTCGCGAGCGAACCGCCGCGGCCGTTGCCGACGCCGACC
>DASUFY010000254.1:0-14648 GCA_036274315.1 Planctomycetota bacterium
TGCGGTCGGTAGTAGCCGTGGCGGATGCAGAACCCGGGCTTCGGTTGCTCGTGCTGCGCGCAGCCCGGGTTGGCGCAGCGGGGCGGATCGAACGTCATGGGAACCTCCTGCCGAGACGTCGCCCGGCAAGAGACTCTGTGCACGGATTCCGCCAGCGGTGGCACGGATCCGAGCCCGACAACACTCGAGAAGTCAGTTCTCTGCGGCGGCGCCGGGCCAGCAGCTACAGTGCTGCCGTGATCGCCACCTTCCTGCGGCGACTGTTCTCCAGAGGAGCCAAGATGCTGCCCGTCGGAAGCAAAGCCCCCGACTTCACGATCTCGGCGCACGACGGCACGCCCGTGTCGCTGCGCAACCTGGCCGGCCAACGCGTCGTGCTGTGGTTCTACCCCAAGGCCGACACGCCCGGTTGAACGAAGCAAGGCTGCGGATTCCGTGACCGGATCCGCGACTTCGAGCAGAGGAACGTCGTCGTGCTCGGCGCCAGCTTCGACTCGACCGATGACAACGCCGCGTTCGCGAGCAAGTTCTCGTTCCCGTTCCGCCTCTTGTGCGACACCGACAAGAAGCTCGCGATCGCCTACGGCGCGGCGGCGAGCGCGAAGGACGGCTACCCGGCCCGCATCACCTACGTGATCGGCCCGGACGGTGTGATCGAGCAGGCGATCGAGACGAAGGACCCGGCCGGGCAGGCGGCGGCGATCCTCGCCGCAGTCGGCGCGTCGTAGCGCGGCCCCCCGAGCTGCGGGCTACGGCAGGACCACGGCGATCAGCCTGTCGGCGAGTGCACCGGGGCTGTCCTTCACCTCGTAGTTGCACGCGATCGCGACGACGACGTCGCGGTCGAGCGGACGCAGCCCGAGTTCGATGCGTCACAGTCTGTCCGGGCGCGCAGCGGCCGCCCAGGGGGCACGAGCAGGTGCGGTGGCGCGGCCGGGCCTTTCGCCACGGACCGCGCCGCGCACACGGCGACGCGTGGGCTCAGTTGCCGGTCAGCACGCGCCCGTAGTTGCTCGTCGTGAAGCCGAACGGATTCGCGGCCAGATCGAGGCAGGCGTACTGCGTGTAGAACAGGAAGCCCACCAGCGCCGGCGGGATCGGCAGCGGCACGGTGCCGGCACCGGCCGGGTCGAGCAGCACGATGCTCGTGAACGCGAGGTCCGTGTAGGCGTAGCAACCCGGCGCGCTGAGCGGCGTGAGTTCGAACGGGAACGGGAACGCGTTGGTCGTGCCCGCGAGCAGCAGCGCGAGGCCGTTCTGCACGCCATTGCTGAGGTTGAACGCCACCGTGTTGCCGACCTGCGCCGAGCCCGAGAAGCCGAGCAGCGGCGTGCCGTTGCTGCCGGGGCAGCCGTCGCCGTACGACGACACGCGCGCCGTCAGCATGCTGATCTCGAACTTCGTCGCCGAGGCGCTCGACGTGCCGGTCGGGCCCGTCGGTCCGCTGGCGGACGTCGCGTAGATGCGCTGGTTGGTGCCGCGCCGCATGCCGGACGGAGCCGTGCCCTCGGTCGTAGTGATGTCGATGATGACGTCGTCGACGCCGTTGAACACGAACGGGATCTGCAGGCCGACCTCGTTCCACGTGTTCGCCGTCACGTTCCACGTGTAGTTCGCGGCCGACAGCACGGGGACCGCGTTGACCGTCAGGTTGCTCGCGAAGGTCGTCGACAGCGCCTGCGCGGCCGGGATGTGGTCCATCACGATGTCGAGCGTCGTGTAGTGCGCGCGACCCGTGCCGCCGGCGGCGAAGCCGAGGCCGGTGATCAGGTTGGGCAGGCCGCCGAGTTCGGCCGCGGTCGCCCGCACCTGCATGCGGCAGTTGTAGAAGCTGCCGGTGCCGGTCGAGCCGAACGGGATCACGTTGATCGTGCCCATCGTCGCGTCGTTGTCGGGCACGTACCAGTTCTGGGCGAGCGCCTGGGTACCGAGCGCCAGGAGGGAGAGGAGAGGCAGGTATCGCATGGTGGAGGTTCCGAGGGCCGGGGCAGGCCGAGTGCATGCTAGCCGCGCGACGCGGATGACCCAGGCGCGACGTTCGTGCAGGTTGTCGCATGTCCGTCCCTTCTGCATGGGCCTCGGGCCACGCATCGTGCTGCGGCCGTCCGCTTCACCGAACATCGGCGTAGTCGAGATCGGCCGGGGAGCAGCGCGGCCCCGCCCTCACTTCGCGTTCGCCGCCGGACGGCGCGTCAGGACCATCTCGAACGTGCCGGCGTCCTTGCCGTCGCTCGTGCTGAGGCGCTGCGTGACGTGCCGCTGCTCGGAGCCGAGTTCGATCTGCTCGGCGATCGTCACCTCGCCGCCGGACATCTGCGTCGTGCCCGTGCCGACCAGCTTCCTGCCCGTCTCGTCGAGCGCGCTCGACGAGATCGCGAGCAGAGGAGTGCCGCTGTCGATCCAGTAGCGCACGTAGCGCTTCTGTCTGGCGTCGAAGCCCATGAGGCCACGGCCCTCGATCCTGCTGCCGCCGAACTCGCTCTCGAACGTCGAGTGCAGCCAGCAGCCGTCGCCAACCACATCGAAGCCGGTCCACCAGAACATCTCGCTGTTGCCGGCGCGCGTCACGGACTCGAGCCAGAACCCGGCGCAGACCAGGTCGGAGGTCTCCAGTTGTTCGGACGGCCCAGGCTTGCCGGCGGCGGTCGTCGGTCCGGTGGCGGTGACCTTCCACGTTCCCGCGAGCTGCTGCAACAGCGCGTGCTCGGGCGCGAGTGCAGGCTGTTGGGCAGCGAGCGACACAACCAACGCGCAGACGACGGTGCCGCACGGCAAGTGATGTGTCATGGCCCCCATCGGAACTCGAAGCGGGCCGCAAGTCCATGCCACGCGCGGGGACGGCCGGGGCGGATGCGCCGCAGCAGACCGCTCGCCGGGCCGCCCGAGCGGGACTCTCGCCGCGGGGCCCGGAGTGGCATGATCCCACCATGCGCCGCACGTCCCACCCCCTGTTCGTCGCCGCCGCAACCGTGAGCACCCTCGCCGCGCAGGACGCGCTGCACCTCGCGTTCGTGCAGGCCGACCAGGCCCCCGCGGCCGCGCGCTCGGCGGCGTTCGTCTCGTTCCTGGGCCGACGCTTCGCCAGCGTGAAGCAGATCGCGGCCGCCGACCTGAACGCCAGCACGCTCGAAGGCATCGACGTCGTGTTGCTCGACTGGAGCCAGGGCGACGGCGTCATGAAGTGGATGAACGATGCCAAGGCCGAGATCACCTGCCCGCTCGGCGAACGCGCCGCGTGGCACGTGCCGACCGTGCTGCTCGGCAGCGCCGGTCTGAACCTCGCGGTCGCCTGGGACGTGCGCGGCGGCTCGGGTTGAACCTGCCTCGCCCCCTTCGCGTACGGGCTACGCGAGCACGAGATCTTCCGCACGCCGAAGCTCGTCGACACGAGCGGCATGGTCGAACAGCCGAGCGCCGACTGGGCCGAACACCTGCCGGGCAAGCCGGCGACGCTGTCGTTCCTGCCGCTCGCGCAGGGCGGCGCCGGCGAGTCGGGCTGGTGCACGTACGCGCAGACGCTCGACGACGCACCCGACGTCGAGATCCTGTGCGGCGGCAAGAACAGCAAGCTGCCCTCGGCGGCCGCGATCTGGCGGCAGGGCAACCTGCTGCACTTCGGCTTCCAGCAGGACCCATCGCAGCTCAACGCCGTCGGCAGGGACCTGCTCGAGAACTGCATCGTCTACATCGCGGGCTTCCACGCCGACCGGCCGCTGGCGGCCGTGCGTTCGGTGTTCCGTCCCGGCGTGCGCAGCGAGACGCGCGCGTGGTTGCTGTCGGTCATGAAGGACGACCAGGCCACCGCGAAGAGCATCGCCGACCGCTTCTTCAGCGGGACGCGGCAGCAGCAGCTCGCGGCGATGGACACCGGGGCGGCCAGGGCCTGGCTGCGCGCGCACATGACCTGGCTCGTGCCGCAGCCCGACGGCCGCCTCGACGTGTGCCCCGACCTCGAAGCCCTGCAGCTCGACGTGCGCGCGGCGACGTTCCTGCCCGACGTGGCCACGGCCCTGCACGGCGAGGCCGGCCCGCAGGCGGCGGCCTGCCGCGTGCTGCAGCGACACTGCCCCGAGGGTCCGCGCGGCGGCGCCGAACCGGCGGCGGCGGGCGCGTGGTCGGCGTTCCTCGAGGCCAACCAGGACTACCTGTTCTTCAGCGAGAACGCGGGCTGCATCTGGGTGCTCGACCCGCTGGCCAAGGCGCGCGGGGTCCCGAGCGCACGGCTGCGCGGACCGGCGCGTCGCGGTTGATCGAGGCGTCGATCGAGGTGAGCGAGGAACATCGCGTCGGGCCGGAATGTCCTGACGAACGGCCCCCGACGATCGTCAAGGACACGTGGCGCAAACCGAAGTGATCCCCGCGGCGGTCGAGGCGGTGCTGGCCGGTGACGCGCTGCGGTTCGCGGAGATCGTGCGGGCCTTCGACGGCCCGGTGCGGCGCATCGTGTCGCGCACGCTGCGCGACCGGCACGCGCTCGAGGACGTCGTGCAGGAGATCTGGCTGCGCGTCTACCGCCAGCTCGCGACGTTGCTCGACGTGCGCACGACCGAGGCCTGGATCGGCCGCATCGCGCGCAACTGCGTGATCGACCACCACCGCCAGCGCCAGCGCCTGCCGCGCTTCGACGTGCTGCTCGATGCGGCATGCGAACCCGCGCGCGGCGGCTGGGTCTGGGACCTCGTCGACTCGATGCCGGAGGCGCAGCGACAGCTGCTG
Organism: Planctomycetota bacterium; assembly: GCA_036274315.1. GTDB lineage: Bacteria > Planctomycetota > UBA1135 > UBA1135 > UBA2386 > DASVAL01. Next base: position 4,717 of record DASUFY010000254.1, read on the forward strand.
AACTGGTGCTACCGCGACGGGCACAGCTACGAGGAGATCGGCCGGCGGCTCGCCGTGCCGTCTTCGACCGTGCGCGGCCGCCTCTACGAGGCCCGGCTCGCGCTGCGTCGTTCGATCGAACACAGGAGGACCAGATGACCACGGACCGCGACTCCGCATGTAGAGCCATCCGACCGCTGCTGTTCGCGGCGATCGATGGCGAGATCCAGCACCACGAGCGCCTCGAGGTGCACGCGCACCTCGCCTACTGCGAAGCGTGCCGATCCTGGGAACGCGGCGAACGCGCGCTCACGGCGCTGCTCAGCGACGGGCGCGACGCCGCCCGCCGGCGGAACCCGGTGCCGGCCGCGCGCGGCCCGCGCCGATGGCGCGCGCGGCTCGCCGCGGCGGGCGCGGCGCTGCTGGTGGCCTCGCTCGTGCTGCTCGTGTTGCCGTCGGCGACGCCGCGCGGCTCGCTCGTGCAGCGGCAGCTCGGCCCGCACGCCGATTGGCACGTGGCGGACGAACGCGGCCTCGCCGCCAACGACGACGTCGTCGTGCCGGCGGCCGCGGCGGTGACCGTGCAGCTCGAAGGCGCGCAGCTCGACTGCGTCGGCCCCGCGCGGTTCTCGCTCGAGGCCAGCGGCGGCCGCTGGCGCGTGGCCGTGCGTGAGGGTGCGGTGCGGGCCGTGGTGCGGGCATAGGGCACGATCGCGACCGGCGGCGACGCGCCGCATCCGCTCGGCCTCGGCACCTGGCTGCTGTCGGCCGAGGGTGTCGTGGCGCCGACCCCGCCGGCGCAGGAACCGCGCGCGCAGGAACCGGTACCGCGCGACACCGCGTCGCTGCTGGCCGACGGCGAGGGCCGGTTCGCCAGCGCGGTGCCGGCGATCATGCAGGGCTCGCCCGCCGCCGAGCGCGAACACCTGCTCGCCGCCGAGCGGCTGCTGCGCGCCGTGCTCGCGCGCGACGACGCGACCCCGGCCCAGCAGCAGCGCGCCATGTTCTATCTCGCCGCGACGCTGTCGCGGCTGGGCCGCGACGACGAGTCGTTCGCGCTCGAGACGAGGTGGCTCGAACGCTTTCCCGATGGCTCCGAGGCGTCGCTCGTGCGCTACTACATGGCGGACCACCTGCGCCGCAAGGGCCGCCTCGACGAGGCGAAGGTGCTGTACGAGCGTGTGCTGCGCGACGACGGCGACTCGACGCTCGGCGCACCCTCGCGCTTCTACCTCGAGCAGCTGCGCGGTGGCCGCCCGGCCGCGCCGCCGCCGCAGGGGCGCGACGCGCCCGACGGCAGCGTGCACGCCAAGCGCGCGGTGATGGCCCCGGCCGCGCCCGGCGCCCGCTATCTCGTCGTCGCGATCGATCTCGCGGCCGACCGCGCCGCCGATGCCGGCTACCTCGCCGCGGCGCACGCCGCTGGCGCGTTCCACGGCGGCGACGTGTGGGCCTGGGACGGCGAGGACTTCGGCTCGCTCGAACGGCAGCTGCGCGAGCGCGGGCCCGAGAACGTGCTGTTCGTCGCGAGGCCCGAGCGGCTCGACCTCGTGCTGCACCGCCGCATCCTGCTGCTCAGCGCCGGCATCGACGACGACTGGTTCGTGGACTTCGCGTTCGGCTACCTGACCGCCGAAGACGGCGCCGCGTGCGAACGGCTCTGGCAGCGCATCGTCACGGTGCACCGCCGCAGCCCGCTGCACGGCGTCTGGTGGCAGGCGTCCGTGACCTCGAACGCCACGTCGCTCGAATACGCGGACGCGGCCTCGGCGCTGGCGAAGGCGGCGGGCTTCCGCGGGCCGCACTACTACTACTCGACGGCCAACGACGACCGCGCGGCGCTCATCGAACGATCGCTCGCGACGATGCGTTCGGCCTCGGTCGTGGAGTTCACGGGCTGCGGCGACCCGCAGGGCATCTGGCTGTTCGACGACCGCCGCAACCTCGACGACAAGCTGCACTGGGACTACGCCGCCGACCGCGTCGGCGCCGACACCGGTTCGATGCCGCGGCTGCTGGCCGCGCGGTTTCGCGAACTCACGCTCGACGCGCCGATCCTCTGGAGCGGCACGTGCCACTCGGGCGCGGTGTGCCGCGTGTTCGTCGAGGCCGACATCGTGTCGACGTTCGGCCGCACCGCGCGCACGACCGTTCATCGACTCGCGCCGCGCGACAGCCTCGCGCTGTCCTGGCTCGCGGCGGGCGCCGCCAGCCTGCTCGTGCCGCTCGGTGCCAACCACGGCATGAGCGTGGCGATGGAGGTCGACTTCGCGCTGCGCAACGGCGCGAGCCTCGGCGAGACGATCCAGTCGACCTACGACGACGTGCTGCTCGCGGCCCAGGGCCGGCTCGTGTTGGACCTGCCGGTCGAAGGCGAACCCCACGGGCACGACGAGGCCGTCATGCAGGGCGGCGGCAGCAACCGCATCCTGATCGGCGACCCCGCGCTGCGGCCGTTCGCCGCGGTCGACAGCGCGGCGGCGGCTGCCGAGAAGGTGACCGCGGAGCGCACCGAGGCCGGCCTGCGCGTCACGGTCGAACGCGCCGCCGGCTGGCAGCCGCGCGCGTGGGACATGTACGGCCAGGACCGCGATCGCGACTACCGCGCGCTGGTGCGCGTCGACCTCGGTGCGCTGGGTCTGCAGGACCGCACCGACTTCGACGCACGCGTCTCCGCCCACGCTCCCGGCGGCGCGCCGCTGCCGTACGCGATGCAACGCGCCGCGGTCGAGGACCACGCCGGCCACCGCTTCCTGCACCTGCAGGCCAACGGTCCGCGCGCGCGACTCGACCGCGAGGCCGCCACCATCGTGTTCGACGTGGTCGCGAAGTAGCGCCCGCGTTCTGGCGCCGGGCGGCTCAGTGGCCGACCTGCACGACCATGCCGTTCGACATCGACAGGCCGCCCGTCACCGGCTCGACGACGACGTGCTGCACGAAGAACGAGTACAGGTCGTTGAGCGGCGGGATCGGGAACTGGAAGTCGAGCGACGCGGGACCGCTCGCGTTCGTCACCCCGGGCACGCTGGCGTGCCAGCTCGTCAGCAGCGAACAGCCGACCGTGCCCAGGAACGGGTCCATGGACAGCGGCAGCGGGCTGCCGCCGTGCGCCGTCTTGCTGAGCCCGAAGATCGCCACGCCCGGCGCATTCGGCGCGTGGTTGGTCGAGTGCAGCGACAGCGTCTGCGGCGTCACCGTGGCCGTCAGGCCGACGACGCCGAACACGCCGTGGCAGCCGGTGCCGAACGAGTGCGCGGCCGACTGCCACGCGTCGGCGCCGCGCAGGTCCAGCGCGCCGAGGTTGGCGATCAGCGACGTCGCGCCGGTGGTGACGTCGATCACGTAGAGCGAGTTGCGGCCGCCGACGAGCTTGCCGTCGGAACGTGTGCTGAGCCATTCGATCTGCACGCCCGCACCGATGGCAGGGTTGACGTCGAAGGCCGCGCCCGTGGCCGGGTCCACCTGCAGCAGGCCCGCGACCGTGTCCCACGCGTAGAGGTGGTAGTTGTGGTTGTCGAGCGCCTCGATGTTGGCGAACCCCGTCGCGCCGATGATCGTCTTCGCGCCCGAGAGCTTGTCGATGCGCACGAGCATGTCGACGGGACCGTTCTCGATGCCGACCAGGAACTGGCCGCCACCGTTCGCGAGCGCACGCAGGTCGGCCGTGAAGCCCGGCAGCGGATGGCTCGTGCTCACGGGGCTCGGATCGAGGATCGTCAGGCCACCACCGTTGGCCGTGCTCCAGAGCCGGCCGTGGTCGTCGCGCGCGGACGCGTTCTGCCCGGGCAGGCCCATGCCGAGCCAGCCGACCGCGCCCGTGAACGAGTCGAGCGCGTAGACGTCGCCCGACCAGCTGACGGCGACCATGTCCTGGGCGGAGGCGCTGCAGGCGAGCGCGAGAACGGCGAACGAATGGCTCGGGTGCATGAAAAGGGCGGGCACGGTAGCGGCGAGGCGCCGGCCCGACCAGGGGGTGCGCCGATTGCGCGCGTTGCGGGCGATCGAATCGCGCGCCCAGCGTCCGGGCTAGTCGAGCCGCACCGTGCCGAGCCGGTCGCCGGGATCGCAGAAGTCCCCGAGCACGGTGCACAGCGCCTTGACGGTCGGATCCGCGTAGCGGTCGTAGAACTTCTGGTTGTGCGGACCGACGCCGTGTTCGGCCGAGTAGGTGCCGGCGAAACCGCGCACCGCGAGTTCGTAGATCCGGTCCTGCAGCGTCGCGACGAGCGCGGCCGAACCACCGGGCGCATCGGCGTCGTTCCACAGCAGGTTCAGGTGCGTGCCACCGTCCCCCCAGTGGCCGTAGTCACACAGGCGCACGAACGAGTGCTGCCTGCCGAGCAGGTCCGCGACCGCGGCCGTGAACGCGGCCAGCTGCGAGCGTGGCACGCTGACGTCGAATGCGAGCAACGTGCCGGCGCTGCGCAGGCTCTCGCTGATGTGGTGGCGCATCTGCCAGAACTCGTCGCCCTTGCCGATCAGCACGTCGACGATTGCATCGCCGCAGCGTTCGAGATGCGCCGCCACGCTGCCCTCGAGCACAGAGCCGAGCGAGAACGACTGCTCGGGCAGCGTCGACGAGAGCTCGACGAGCACGCTGTACGCGGGCAGTTCGGCGAACGGCCGGCGCAGGTCCGGCTGGTGCGCGAACACCGGGCCCAGCGCTTCGGCGCTCATCACCTCGAACGCGCTGAGCACGTCCCCGAGGTCGGCCTCGAGCGCCTGCAGCAGGTCGAGCACGGCGTTGCCGTCGCGGCAGCCGACGAGCGCCGTCGCCCGCTGGCGCGGCAGCGGCGCGACCTGCAGCACGGCGCGCGTGACGATGCCCCAGACGCCGGACGTGCCCGTGAACAAGTGCTTGGCGTCGAGGCCGGTGTTGTTCTTGCGCAGTCGATCCAGCAGCGAGACGACGCGGCCGTTGCCGAGCACGACCTCGATGCCGAGCAGGTTGTGGCGCACGTCGCCGTAGCGGAGCAGGCGCGTGCCGCCCGTGTTGGTCGCGATCATGCCGCCGATCTGCGGGTCGGCGCCGAGGTCGACGGGGAACCAGAAGCCGTGCGGCGCCAGCGCTTCGTTGAGCTGGCTCAGGAGCACACCGCCGTCGACGAGCACGGTGCGGCCCTTCGCGTCGACGTCGATCGTGCGATTGAGGCGCTCGAGGCTCAGTACCACCATCGAACCGCTCGCGTCGGGCGTCGAGGCCGCGACGAGGCCCGAGTTGGCGCCCTGCGCGACGACGCGCGCACCGTGGGCGCCGGCGAGCCGCAGCGCGGTGGCGACCTCTCCGGTCGAGGCGGGGCGCGCGATGCAGCGCGCGGTGCCGCGGCCGTAGCGCCAGCCGATCTCGAAGCGCGCGCGGTCCTCGGGGCTCGTCAGCACACCGCGGTCGCCGAGCGCCTGCCGCAGCGCGTCCACGAGTTCATCGGTCATTCGCGCCAATTCTAGCCGCGCGCGCCGCGCACCTCACGGCCGGCCTTCGTGCTGGCTCGTCATCTTGAAGATCGCCGCCGCGTTGCCGCTGTCGAAGCGCAGGTCGAGCAGGCCGGGCGCCTCTTCGGCGCGCGTGATGAACTCGTGGAACGAGCCCGGCACGACCTCGCTGCGCAGGCTGCCGTCCGCGCCGACGAACAGTCGCTCGACCATGGCGGCGCGGAACGCGGTCTGGCGCACGCGGCCGCTCTTCGACACCTCGACCTCGGGCTTGACGGGGCGGCCGCGGCGGCGCTGCTCCTCGGCGACCAGCGTGACGTCGGCGACGCGATCGGTCGCGTGATTGAACGCGTTGCCCTCGGTCGCGATCCAGGCCATCTCCTTGGACTCGCGCAGCAGCGTCTCGTAGTCGACCCAGTGCGGCTCCGGGTGCTGGCGGTCGAAGCAACCCAGGAGGTTCGGCAAGAGGCGCGTCGCGTCGGCGAAGCCGAGCTCGCCGTGCTGTTCGAGTTCGGCGAGCGCGGCCTTGGCCGCCAGCGGCAGCGGGTCGCGCGACGAGCCGACGACGCGCTGCACGACGGTCTGGAAGGCGGCCGAGAAGCGCTCGGGATGCAGTTCGCTGACGAAGAACTGCGCGATCGACTCGGGCAGATCGCGGTGCGTGTAGGCGCGCCCCGTCATGCCCAGCGCGTCGAGCGCATAGACGCCGCGGCACTCGAAGCCGAGCGGCTCGAGCACGCGCCGGAAGGCCAGTTCGCCGGCCGGCAGCGCCCCGCAGTCGGTCGCGACCGTGCGCAGCGCCCCGTGGTCGAAGACGAGCTTGCGGCCGGCCCGCACGGCGTCGCCGACGTAGGCCGTGGCCATCGGCACGCGCCGCAGCACGTCCTCGAACAGCAGCATGTTGAGCGCCTGGGCCAGCTCGGCGCGCCGCAGGCGGTCCCGGCGTGGCCGCAGCAGGTCGGGGTGGATCTCGAGGGCGGTGAAGAGGCGCACCGTGCGCACGGTGCCAACGACGGTTTCGAGCAGGGCCCAGAGGCCGGTCTCATGAAGATTCTGCATGTTCGGATCGTGCCGGATCGGTCGCCGCGGTGACGCCGGATCGGCCGCAACGACCGAATGCGTGACTCTGGCGGCCAATGATAACTCAGGAAGCACCGGGTGGTGCGGACCGCACGCGCGACTTCTTCGCATGGGATCATGCGATACGCTCATGAGGTGAGCCGATCCCTGCCCAGCACGGGCGCCCTGCAGGCCTTCGAGTCCGCCGCCTGGCACGGCAGCTTCACGACCGCCGCCAAGGAGCTGCACCTGACGCAGAGCGCCGTCAGCCGCCAGATCCAGGGTCTCGAGCAGCACCTCGGCGTCGACCTGTTCGTGCGCGAACGGCAACGCATCCGCCTGTCGGCGGCCGGCGAGCACTACCTCGCCCACGTGCGTTCGGCCTTCGATCGGCTCGAAGCCGCCGCACTCGAGCTGCGCACGCTGCGGCGCGGCGGCGGCGTGCTGCAGCTCGCGATCCTGCCCACGTACGGCACCAAGTGGCTGATCCCGCGGTTCCCGTCGTTCGCCGAGCTGCACCCCGAGATCCAGGTGCACTTCACGACGCGGCTGCAGGTGTTCGACTTCGCCACCGAGGACCTCGACGCGGCGATCCACTACGGCGAAGCCCACTGGCCCGGCGCCGTGCTCGATGCGCTCATGGACGAGGAGGTGTACGTGGTCTGCAGCGCCGCGTATCGCAAGAAGCACCGGCTCGAGTCGCCCGCCGACCTGCGCCGCGCGACGCTGCTGCAGATGTCGCCGCGACCGAACTCGTTCGAGGACTGGCTGCGCGCCAAGGGCGAGACCGGCGTCGATGGCCGCAAGGGCCCGCGGTTCGAGCACCACGCGATGGCGCTGCAGGCCGCGATCGCCGGGCTCGGGGTCGCGGTGCTGCCCGCGTTCGTCGTCGACGACGAACTGGCGGCCGGCCGTGTCGTCGAAGCGTTCCCCGACACGCGCGTGCGCACGGGCAAGGGCTACTGGCTCGTGTATCCGGAGCGACGGCGCGACCTGCCGGCGCTGCGCGCGTTCCGCGACTGGCTGCTCGAGCAGCACGGCCGCCCATCGCCATCGGCCTCAGCACCCGGGTGACGCCCGTGGGGTGGCCCCCGGGCCACTCGACGAACTGCTGCGCAAGCGCTCTGATCCCCCACAGCATGAGGCACGAAGTGCGCAGCATTCCGCCGGCCCCGCGGCGCGTCCGCATGCGGCCGCTGCTCGCGCACCGATGGCCGCTGCTCGCCGTCGGCGGCGCGTCGTCCGTGCTCGGCTGCCTGTTCGCGTGGCTCATGTTCCTGCAGGCCGGCGGCAAGCCCAGGGACCAGCAGCTGCTGCGCGAAGGCCCGGTCGTCACCGTGCCCGGCACCATCGGTCCGATGGAGCACGCCCGCGTGCGCTGGGACGGACACGACTGGCAACGCGTCAACTACACGTTCGATTGGCACGGCGGGACCTTGAAGGGCGAGTGCTTCGTGCCGGCGGGTCGGCAAACCACCGAGGACCGGGTCGAAGTCGAAGTGTTGCCGGGTCGATTGGAGATCAACTGCATCGTGGGCGGCCTGATATCCATGGATCGCACCTGGCTGCAGCCGCGGTTCTGGCTCGGCGTCATGGTCGTTCCGGGCGCCCTGCTGCTGCTCGGTTGGGCCGCGAGCTTCTTCCAGCTGCGCCAGGTGCTCGTGCACGGCGACGTCTCGGTCGGTCGCATCACGGCGATCCGCCCCGTGCCCGTGGTGCTGCCCGAGATGCTGTGCGTCGCCTACGAGTTCCGCGACCACCGGGCCGTGGCGCGCCGCAACCGGCACTGGGTGCGCCTGCACGGCGAACTCGGCGCGCGCCTCGCGCGACAGATGCAATCGACGCGCTTCGAGGAGATGCCGGTGCTGCACGACCGGCGGCTGCCGCAGTGGAACCGCATGCTGCTGCCGCAGGACTTCCTGCCGCAGACGAGCGAACAGGTCATGCCGGCGAACGGCACGTCGTGAGCCACCCCGCCCGCGGGCGGGGTGGTGTGCGGGTCACTGCACCGTGACGCGATCGACGTTCGAGGCGGCGTGCGCGTTGCCGCTGGCGTCGAAGTAGACCGCGACCGCGTCGAGCGTGAAGCCCTGCAGGATCGTCGGCACCACGGCCGGGAACACGTAGGGCACGTTCGGGTAGACGCCGGGGTTGGCCGTGAACGCGAAGTGCAGCGGGTCGCCGACGCCGGCGGCACCGCCGATGCTGAGGAACGACAGCCCGTCGACCTCGAGGCCGAGGAAGCTGCCCATCGCGAGCGGCCGCGTCGTCGTCAGCGAGAACAGCACGTAGCCGTCGACGTAGCTCGCCGGGTTGTTGGTGAGACTGATCGACAGGTTGCCCGGTCCCGTCGACGCGACGTCGAGCACGGGTCCGGACATGTCGCGACCGCCGCCGATGCCGCTCGACACGAGCGCGAAGTCCGCGTCGACGGCCGGCGTCTCGACGTGCTGGTCCATCGCGACGATCGGCGCACTGACCTCCACCTGCCACAGACCGTACTGCGGGTTCTGCACGAACACGTTCTCGACCGTGTCGAGCGTGTTCGGAGCGCCGCCCGGCGCGGTGAAGCGGCCGATCGGCGTCGTCGCCATGCCGGTGTTGCCGTAGTAGATGGTGCCGTTCGGCGCGGTCACCTTGACACTGAGGTCGTTGACGCGGTGCGGGCTCGAGAACGGCGCCGCGGCGGCGAGGTCGGCGTAGACCATCGTCGTGCGGAACAGCGGCGTGCCGGGCTTGACCTGCACGGTGTAGGTGCGCGTCTGGCCCTGGGCCAGCACGTCGAGCTCGTCGAGCACGAGCATGTTGTTGCGCAGGTCGTAGAGGTCGTGCACGGCCGGGAAGCCCCAACCCTGCCGGTAGCGGCTCGTCGCACCCGATCCGTTGATCGCCGGATCGTACTGGCGCGCGGTGTTGATCAGCAGCGCCTTCGTGGTGGTGAAGTGCGGCTTGTAGTCGAAGCGGTCCGTCCAGCTCGGCGCCGCGGGGTAGCCGAAGTAGCCGTCGGTGAACATCTCGAGGATCAGGCCGACGTGGCCCGCGACGATCGGCGTCGCGCCCGACGTGCCGCCGAAGCTCGTCGTGTACGTGGTCGATCCGTTCGTCGAGTCGATCTGGTCGTAGTAGGCGCACATGTCCGGCTTGATGCGGTTGTCGCTCGCCGGCCCCATGCTCGTGCCGCTCTGCGTGTCGTCGTTCGGGTTGGCGGTGTTGAGATGGTTCAACGCGCCGACCGCGATGATGTTCTTGGCCCACGCCTGCGGCCGCGAATTCTGGCTGCCCTGGTTCGACTGGCTCTGCGTGATCGGGATGTCGAACCGATGGATGATCCAGTCCATCTCGGCCGAGCGCGCGTCGTAGGTGGTGATCGGCGTGTAGCCCCACGACGCGGTCTCGAACATCGCCTTCCACGGCTGCGTGGGATCGGTGATCGCGCTGACGACGCCGTAGCGCGTGTTCTGCGC
>DASUFY010000255.1:0-15435 GCA_036274315.1 Planctomycetota bacterium
GGTGGTCGAGACCTGCTACGGCGCGGTCAAGGCGCTCGTGCACCGCGACCTCGAGCAGGACTTCCGCAAGCGGCACCGCTGGATCCTGCCGCTGTTCAGCACGCAGGACGTCGTGCACGAGGTGCTCGCGGCCGTCGTCAAGGACCTCGCCGACACGCAGTTCGCCGCGCCCGAGCTGTTCTTCGCCTACCTCAGCACGCTCGTGCGCCACCGGCTGCTCGATGCGGTGCGCTTCCACGAGGCCGCGCGGCGCGACGGTCGCAAGCAGGTCGAAGAACCGACCGGCGGCCTGGCCCAGGTCGCGCCCGATCGGCGCGAGGCGACGCCGACGCTGGCCGCTTCGCTCGGCGAACGCGCCGGGCTCGTGCGCGAGGCGCTCGCGGAGCTGCCCGAACGCCACCGCCGGCTGCTCGAGCTGCGGCTGCTCGAGGACGCGACGTTCCCCGTGATCCGCGAGGCGCTCGGCTACTCGTCCGACGAGACGGCGCGGCAGGCCTGCCACGACGCGCAGGCGCGGCTGCTCGTCAAGCTGCGCATGCGCGGGTTCGGCCGCACGGCCGGCGGCGCGTGACCGGTCCGGAGTCGCGCCGGCGGATCCCCCGGGTCCGGGGGGTGCGTTTTTCCGCCGGTTGGCGAAACTTTCGGCGTGCTCGCGGGGAGACACATGCCCTCGCATTCCTCCTTCCCCCAGGCAGCCCATGAAGACCTTCACGTTCGGCAGCGTCGCCCTCACCCTGTTCCTCTCGCCATCGGTTCGAGCCCAGGGTCCGCTCGGGCCCGGCGACCTCGGCGCGGAGACGCGCATGTCCCCGATCCTCGAGGAGCAGGAGTCGGCCCATTACGCGCGCGCCATGCAGGGCCATGTTGGCGACGACGCGGACCTCGACGTGGTCGTGCGAGACGTGGCCCCCGCCGCGCCGCGTGTGCTGTACCTGCCGAACCCGGCCAAGTACTGCGTCGTCTGCCAGGTCGCGCCGAGCCCCAACTCGACGCCGCCGAACAGCCTGCCCGTCGATGCGGCCGTGCTGCACGGCGCCGGGCCCGGTGGACGCGACGCGATCCTCGTGCTGAAGGCGCAGGGGCTCGAGTGGTGGGACGCGGGGCCTGGCGAGCAGGCGGTGACGCTGCGTTCGACGAACACCGATGCCGACTTCCAGGGTGCGCAGCGCCTGTGGACCGCGGCGGGACCCGGCGGCGCCCCGTGCGTGTTCGCGCTCGACGCCGCGGGCACCTCGGTCGTGCGGTGGCAGTGGAGTGCGGGCGCGGGCCTGACGCGATTGCCAGCCCTCGGCACGGCCATGGGAGCCGTGAACGTGCTGACGATGGACTACGACAACGACGGCGACGTCGAGGTCGTCATGCAACTTGGCGACCTCGTCGTGGTCATGGACTGGGAGACCCAGGTCGTGCAGGCATGGTTCGTGTTCCCGCAGCCGATCGGCGGACAACAGGCGCCCGCCGGCACCCAGAACTTCATCGCGGTGTCGCGCGGGCACGCGTCGCAGGTCGCGTCCGAGCGCGATCTGTTGGTCGCCTACGGCTACTACTTCCAATCCGTGCCGGCGCTCAGCGAGTTCAAGCTGTTCGCCCTCAATTCGGTTGCGGCGAACTTCATCTCGCTCGGCGACACGGCACCCGCGACCGCCATCACGACCTACGACCACGATGGCGACGGCTACGAGGAGGTCGTGCTGGCCTGCGACAAGGACTCCAAGGCGCGCGTCGTCGTACGCGTCGCGGCTGCTTCGTTGTTCAGTTCGACCGCGCAGTTCCACTACATGCTCGTCGGTCCCGCGCGCGAGGGTGGCGCGATCGACGCCATCTGCGCCGGCGACTTCGACGGCGATGGCGATGGCGACCTGGTCGGCCTGCAATCGGCGCACTGCTATCTGCACACCGTGTTCGGCAACGTGGGCCCGTCGAGCCGCGTGGTCGCTGTGCAGGTGCAGGAGCAGGAAGTGGCGATCGAGGGTGGCAACCTGACGCTGCCGCTCGAGCCACTGTATCCGCCGGGCTGGGAGGCACTGGCCGCTCCCGGCGAGACCATCGACGTCGAGTGTGTCGGGTGGCTCCGCGGCTCGGCGACCTCGCCGATCGAACAGGTCGCCAGCCTCTACGCCCGTCAGCCGGCGGTCGAAGGTGAACCCGTGACGCTGCAAGGCCCCGTCGACGGACTCGAGGGCGGCTGGAGCGTCGAACTGCACGTGCGGCTCATCGTCAGCGGCCCCGGCGGCGAACGCCGGCTGTCGCCGACGTCGTGGTTCTGGTCCAGTGAAGCGAACCAGATGAATGCTCGCACGATCGTGTCCAACGAGTGGTTCCATGCGGATGCCAACTGGTGGGGGGGCACGGGCGGTGCGGGCAACACGGAGCCCGGCGGCGACCAGCGCCCGCCGAACGAGCCGCCGCGGCCGTGATCACGGGGCGCCGCGCCGCCGGCGGTGCAGCGCCCACGCCAGCACGGCCAGCGCGGCGAGCGCGCCGGCCCAGAGCAGCACCTTGGCCCGATCGACCGCGGTGCGTTCCGCGGGCGCCTTCGCCGGCACGGCGATCGGCTCGTCACCGAGGCCGTTCAGGTGGAACAGGAACGGTTCGATCGAGCCGCTGCCGTCGGGCCCGGCCACCGCGATGCGCGCGCGCCGCAGCGCTTCGACCATGGGCAGGCCGTCGCGCAGCACGCCGCTGTGCAGCGCGGCGACCAGCGCGAGCGTGTCGCCGTAGTCGACGTCGAGCCAGGGCACGATGACGCTGCGTGCGCCCGCGAGCAGCATCGCGCCGCCGAGCAGGTGGCGCCCGTCGTCGCCGCGGCGCAGACGGCCGCGACCCGCGCGACAGGAGCCGAGCACGACGTGGCGCGGCAGCGTCAACCGCTCGAAGTCCGCGACCCAGGCGGTCTGCCCGTCGCCGAGCAGCACACCCTGCGGATCGGTGCGCGACTCGTCGCGCACGCCGTGGGCGATGACGCTGAGCAGGCTCGCCGCCGCGCACTGCAGCGCCGCGTGCTGCAGCGTCGCATCGGCGCCGCGCAGCAACGCAACGTCGACGTTGGGCGGCAGCGCCGCGCACAGGCGATCGGCGTCGCCCGGCGTGAACGGCAACGGCACGACGTCGTGGTTGGTGCCGGCTGCTGGCACCGCGTCCGGGCACGCGATGCAGACGAGACGCGCACACGCCGATGGTGGTGCCTCGGTGCGTTGGTCGTGCAGCCACACACCGATCGTCATCGAGGGCAGGTAGCCGACCGCGACGTCGAGGCCGAGCAGGTGGCCGTTCGGCAGGCGAAGCAGCTCGAACGGCACGTAGCCGAGTGTCTCGAGCCCGACGATCGAGACGGCGTTCCAACGCTGCACGCGTGAACCGAGCTCGTCGGGCAGCAGGGCCCGTGCCAAGCTCGCCGCGGCCGCGTCGACGAGCGCACGATCGCCGCCGGCGCGCGCGAGCTGGATCGTGCGCAGCAACTCGCCGCTCAGACGGTCGAGGCGCCAGATGCCGACCGGCAGCTCGAACACCGAGACCGCGTGCCGTTCGATGGCGAAGGCGTAGGTGCGCTCGCGCGCCGCGAGGAACGCCAACACGCCCGAGCGTTCGCCGCAGAGCTTCTGTTGGATCGCGGCCAGGTCGGTGCCCGGCGCGCCTGTCGCGCGCGCCATCGTGCCCTTCTGTTCGAGCTCGAGCACGAGCTGCAGCGCGGCCGCGCGACCCTCGTCGGGTCCGTCGAGCTGCAGGTGCGTGCGCACGAGCTCACCGAGCGCTCGCTGCGGTTCGGGGAAGAACATCGGCCCCAGACCGCCGCGCTGCACGTTGCCGGCCGACCACGGCGCCAGGAACTCGTGCCAGGTCTGCAGCAGCAACGCGCAGCGCGCGGCGATCGTCTCGCGCGGCAGGCCGGCGTCGAGCGCGTGGCGCAGCGACAGCGCGTGCAGGCCCAGACGCCGTTCGTCGGCCGAGGCCTCGGCAGGCAGCTGCTGCGACACGGTGTCGAGGCCCGCGGCCGCCGCCTCGAAGTCGTGTTCGTCGAGCTGGTGCACGATGAGCCGCGTGCGCGCGAGGTTGCGTTCGTCGGCCGACAGGCGCGGGTCGGCGGCTGCGGCCTCGAGCCAGCCCAGCGCTTCGCTGCGCTCGGCGTCGGGTGCGTCGAGGTCCTGCAGCACGGCGAGCGCTGCGCGGATGCGCAGCGCGTGGTCCATCCGGTGCTTCGCTTCAAAGCGCTGCAGCGCCTGCCGCGCCGCCTCCCGGCGATCGAGCGCGTGCATGACGCGCAGCTCGAGGAACGCCGCGCGCCAGGCGTTGCCGTGGTCGTTCGATCGCGCAGCGACCTCGTTGGCGACGGCGATCGAAGCGACGGCGAGGTCGGGCAGGCCGCGCGAGAGCTGCAGCGTGCACCGGTCCGCCGCGAGCAGGCTCTCGTGTTGGTCGCGCAGCGCCGGGCTCCTGCTCGCGCCGAGGTTGGCCTCGGCGAGGTCGAGCCACCGGGCGGCCTCCTGCCAGCGGTAGGTGCGCGTCAGGCACTCGGCGCCCCGCAGCCAGAAGTCCGTGCGCCAGGCGGAGCCGGTGGGCAGCGAGGGCAGGATCGTGCGCTCGATGAGCGCCAGCGCGTCGTCGAAGCGGCTCTCGTTCTTGAGCGCCCGGACGTGATCGAGTTCCCGCCGCCACAGCGCTTCGCGGTCCGTCGGCGAGAACGCATCGAGCACCCGGTGCGCGTGCTGCAGCACGGCCTGCGTGCGTTCGGTCGGCACCTCGCGCGCCAGCGCCTCGGGGCCGGTGACGAACCAGACCAGTTCGGCGACGCGCTGCCACGGTTCGGGCCAGGGCGCCGCGGCGCCGGGTTCGCGCGCCCAGGCCGCCAGTTCCTGCTCGCGGCTCCGCGCCTGCTGCCCGGTCAGCGCAGCGGGGGCCTGCTGCGCCAGCAGGGCGCCACCGAACGCGAGCAGCGTCAGGGTTTCAGCGGCACGTCGTAGACGATCCCCGGGTCGCTGACCTCGATGCGCAGGCGGGCCGTGCGGGCGGCGTCGATCGCATCTTGCCATGTCTTGCCGAGCCGGATCGGGACGGAGGAGAAGGTCTCGACGAGCGGAGTCGCGGCGTCGTCGAGCCACAACGATAGACGAAACGCGGCGATCGGCGAAGGTGTCTGCCGCAGGCTCAGCACGATGCCGTCGCCGGTGCGTTCGACGCGCACGGCGTCGCTGCCGCCGAGCACGCCGCCGGGAGGCCGTACCTCGCGCTGGCTCCACCACATCGCGACGGTGCCCAGCAGCAGCGCGGCAGCGAGCAGCAGCGGCCACGTCCAGCCGCGCGTGCTTCGAGGCCCGAGGTTGCGGCGCACGAGTTCCCGATCGGCCGGCGTCGCCAGCGGCGCGGCCTGCGGGGCGACATCGGCGGCATCGCCGGCGTCGGCCGCGAGCTCGTCGAGCTGCGCCCGCACCGCCTGCAGGCCGGCGAGCTGCTGCTCGAGCTCCGGATGGGCTGCGCACGCGGCGAGGAACTCGGGGGCCGTCGCCGGCAGGTCACCCAGCACGACCTGTTGCAGCAGTCGGCGCGCTTCTTCGTTGCTCGGTTGCATGCGATCAATCCTCCCCGGCCTGCAGCGGGCGCAGCCGGGCCCGCAGCCGCTCGAGTGCACGATAGTAGCGCGTCTTGGCGGTGTTCACGACCAGGCCGAGCCGGGCCGCCGCGGCCTCGAAGGTCAGGCCCTCGAAGTGTTTGAGCAGCACGATGTCGCGCTCCGGCGGATCCAGCTCGGCGAGACCGCGCGCCAGCAGGGCGCTGGCCTGCTCGGCGCGCGCGACCGCAGCCGGCGCGGCCGGCGCTTCGGGCTCGACGAGACAGGTCTGCTCGCGGCGACGTGCGCGTCGTTCGACGATGCGGTGCATCTCGATCACCCCGAAGCCATACGCCCAGTGCAGCAGCGGCACGCGGCCGTCGAAGCGGTCGAGCTTCTGCCACAACGACAGCAGCACGCTCTGCGTCGCATCGTCGAGCTCGTGCTGCTGCAGCCGCGAACCGAGCCGCGCGTTCTTGACGCGCATCATCGCCGGCAGGTCGCCGAGCAGTTCGACGACCCGATGTCGTGCGACGGTGCTGCCGGCCAGCGCGGCGCGCACCGTCACGAGGTCCGCGGCGCCGTCGCCGGGCTGCGACCCTCGGGAGGCCTCGTTCGGTGGGCGGTCCTGCATCCTCGAGCGCACTCGGAAGTGGAATCGGACGAGGTCGAGACCACGTGCCGTTGCGACTTGTAGGGAGGACATAACCAGGGAGGCGGACAAAGTCACCCAGGGAGCGGGTGGCGTCGTTGCCTTCCCCCGGAGCGTTCGCCGAAGTTTCATCTCGGTGCCGCGATCGAGCCGGCCCCTCGAGGTGCGGGGCGCTCAGGGTGCGGCCGGCAGCCAGGTCAGGTCGTAGGCCCAGGCCGCGACGAGGTCGCGCGGCTGTCGCGAGGCCGCGGTGAACAGGACCAGGCGGTGGCTGCCGTCGACGCGCGCGGCGGCGAAGCAACCGTCGCGCGAGACCGTGAGGTCGCCGAATTGCTGCGTCTTGCGTTCGACCTGGGCCAGGGGCTCGGGCTCGCCGACGCGGCGCAGCACCGAACGCGCGCCGTCGGCCGCGATCTCGAACAGGGGCTCCGGCGCGCCGATCGCACCGGGCACCGGCGGCGCGCGGTGCTGCAGGCCGAGGCGGCTGTAGACCGTCTCGTCTGTCACGTCGCCCGTGGCCAGGTCGCGCGCCACGAAGACGAAGTTGCCGCGCAGGCCGCGCACGTCGCCGCGCGTCTCCGAGCAGACGACGTGGGCGTCGTCGAGCCAGCCGACCTCGAGCGTGGGCGTGCTGCTCGATTCCGCCGAGACCTGGATCGGCAGGGCGCTCCACGAGCGCAGCGTGTCCCCGGTGCCGGTGTCGACCACGGACAGGTTGCCGCGGCCATCGGCATCGACGTGGCCGATGGCGAGGCGCTGGCCCGCCGGTGACAGCGCGAGCCGCAGCGAGCGCGCCGACCCCGGTGCCTGCCAGACGCGGCGGCCCTTGCCGAGCACGAGGCTCACGACCCAGACCTCGCGTTCGTCGGCGCCGATGGCGACCGCGAGGTTGCCCTGCACGACGGGAACGGCGTGCAAACGCGCTTCGGCGAGCCGGCGCCGTTCGCCGGGTTCGCGCCACGGCGTCGCGTAGAGGAAGTCGTCGCGCGCGGCGTCGCGCCGGTCGCCGAGGTACAGCACGTCGTCGGCGTGCACGGCGACGAACCCGTGCGGCGCATCGGGCGCCAGTTCGCGCACGCTGCCGGCGGCGAGATCGACCACGAGCAGCGCGTAAGGCGTGCCGAAGCTCGCGACGAGCAGGTGGTCGCGGTCGAGGCGGCGCAGCACGGCGGCGTTGTCGCGGCTGCGCCAGAACGCCGCGGCCGGGCCGTCGCCGTGCAGGCTCGCGACCCAGTGCACGTTCTCGCGCGCACCAGAAACCTGTTCGGCCGTCGTGAAGCAGAGCAGCGGTCCGGCGTCGACGGCGACGCGCGTCGCGGGCGACTGGGCCGGCAGCCCGAGGCCGACGAGCGCGGCGGCGGCGACGCAGCGGGTCGTGTGCATGCTCGCACGATCGCGCCCCTGGGCGAGGCTGGCAACGGCCACCCGGTAAGCGTCCGGTAAGAACACGCACCGGGTCCGGGCGGCGCACGCAGCGAGTGCGTTCACATCGCGGACATCGCACTGTGCGCCTTCCGGGCAAGGGCTACACGGTGCATGTAGCAGCGACACGATGCGCGATTCCGCGGCGCCGCCGAAACCCGGGCCGGACCGGGGGTTGGCCGCGTCGGGAACGGGCATGCGCCGCCGGACTACGCCCTCTTGGTCTCGCGGTGGGACGGAGCGGCACAGGGATTGAGTCCGATATGCACCTGCCGTGAATTGGATCGCCCTCGCCGTTCCGCTCGTGCTGCTGCTGCTCGCGATCGCCGCCCTGTTGCGGCGCCGCCTCGAGCTGCGCGAGCAGGGCCACAACCTCGCCGAACGCGCCGCGGCGCGCGAGCGCGGCAGTCATCGGGCGAGACTCCAGCATCCGAAGATCGACCTGTCGCAGTGCATCGGTTGTGGTGCCTGCGTGCGCGCGTGTCCCGAGGACGGCGTGCTGGCGCTCGCGTTCGGTCAGGCGGTGGTGGTGCACGGGGCGCGCTGCGTCGGGCACGGACTGTGTGCCGCGGCCTGTCCGACGAACGCGATCGCCCTGACGCTCGGCGACCTCGAGGGCAGGCAAGACCTGCCGGCGATCGACGAGGTGCACGAAGCGGTGGGGGTGCCGGGCCTGTTCCTCGCCGGCGAGATCACGGGCTTCGCGCTCGTTCGCACCGCGGTCGCGCACGGCGCACTCGTCGCGCGGACCGTCGCGGCGCGCTGCGACGCGGCCGCCTCGCCGGCCGAACCGGATGGCAGCGTGCCCGACCTGCTCGTCATCGGCCTCGGTCCGGCCGGCCTCTCGTGCATGCTGGCCGCGAAGGAGAAGGGAGTCAGCTGCGTTGGCGTCGACCAGGCGGCGGAGGTCGGCGGCACCGTCGCGGCCTATCCGCGCAAGAAGCTCGTCATGACGCAGCCGATGGAGCTGCCGCTGCACGGCAAGCTCAAGCGGCTCGAGTACTCGAAGGAAGAACTCGTCGAGATCTGGCAGCGCCTCGCCAAGCAGCATCGGCTGCGCGTCAAGACCGGCGTCACGGTGCAGAAGATCGAACGCGAAGAGGACGGCCTGTTCGCGGTCGCGACGAGCGCCGGCAGGATCCGCGCGCGGCACGTCTGCCTCGCCGTCGGTCGCCGCGGCTCGCCGCAGAAGCTCGGCGTGCCCGGCGAGGACCTGCCCAAGGTCGCCTACTCGCTGCTCGACGCCGAGAGCTACTCCAACCGCTCGATCCTCGTCGTCGGCGGCGGCGACAGCGCCATCGAGGCGGCGATGGCGCTCGCCGAACAGCCGGGCAACGAGGTCACGATCAGCTACCGCAAGGCGGCGTTCTCGCGGCTCAAGGCGCGCAACGAGGAGCGCATCGACGAAGCGATGGCCGAGGGGCGCGTGCGCGTGATGTTCGACACGACCATCGAGTCGATCACGCCGGGGGCCGTGCAGTTGCAGAGCACGCGGCAGGATCCGTCGAGCAACGTCGCGACCGCGCTCGTCGAGCTGCCCAACGACGAGGTGTTCATCTTCGCGGGCGGCACGCCGCCGTTCCCGCTGCTCGAGGCCGCAGGTGTCTCGTTCGACCCGACGCTGCGTCCTCCCGAACAGGTTGCGACCGATCGTGGCACCGGCCTGCTCGTGGCGCTCGGCGCCGCGTGCGCCGGCGTGATCGCGCTGCTCGCCGTGCGCATCGCACGCTCCAGCTACTACGACCTGCCGGTCGCGTTGCGCACGGGCTCCGACCTGCACGAGGAGCTTCGCCCACAGGGAACGATCGGGCTCTGGGCCGGACTCGCGGCAGTGACGCTGTTCATCGTCAACCTGCTGTACCTGGGCCGTCGTTCGCTGCGCATCGGCCGGTTCTTCCCCGGCTCGCTCAAGGGCTGGATGAGCGTGCACGTCGCGACGGGCATCGGCGCCTGCCTGTTCGCCGTGCTGCACAGCGGCTTCACGCTGCGCGACGGAGCCGGCGGTCACGCGCTGCTGGCCATGGTCGTCGTCGTCGCGGCCGGCGTCGTCGGCCGCTGGTTCTACGCCTTCGTGCCGCGCGCGCAGAACGGCCGGCAGCAGGACCTCGAGGAGGTCGGCTCCCAGGTCGCCGCGATCGCCGGCGAATGGGACCAGCACGGCCGCGGCTTCGGCGTCGAGGTGCGCCGCCAGGTCGAAGCGCTCGTCGACAACGCGCGCATGGGACACGGCTTCCTGGCCCGCGTCGTGAACCTCGTGCGCAGTCAGTGGCGCTTGCGGCGGCACCTGGGCCGCATCCGCAGCCAGGCCGCCGCGGAGGGTGTGCCGGCCGCCGAGGTCGCGCGCCTGCTGTCGCTGTCGCGCCGGTCCCATCGCCTCGCGCTGCAGCTCGCGCACTACGAAGAGGTGCGCGGGCTCATGTCGGTGTGGCGCTGGATGCACCGCTGGTTGGCGCTGCTGCTGCTGCTGCTCACCGTGCTGCACGTCGTCTCGGCGGTGCGGTTCGGCGGCGTCGACCTCGGCGTGCTGTTCGGCCGGGGAGGTGCAGGATGAAGCTGATCCGCTGGTTGCTGCCGATCGCTTCGTTGGGCCTCGTGCTGACGTTCACGCTGTGGGACCTGCGCCGGTCCCGCACGGGACCCGGACCGTTGCACCCCGCGCACGCGGGGCTGACGGCGCTCGCGCAGGGCACGAACTGCGAAGCGTGCCACCGGAGCGGGGCCGGCATCGATGCGCAGGCCTGCACGCACTGTCACGCCGACATCGGCGCGCAGCAGCAGGCGCAGAAGGGTCTGCACGGCAGCCTGCCGCCGGATCAACTCGCGCGCTGCGAACGCTGCCACTCCGAACACCACGGCGACGGCGCGCCGTTGATCGCCGCGCACGCGTTCGCGCGCGCCGGCGTGCCGGACCCGGCGGCCTACGACCACCGCCACGTCTCGTTCCACCTCAGCGGCGCGCACGGCCGGCTCCTGTGTGTGCACTGCCACAACGAGGCCGACTCGACGGCGCCGTCGGTGCACGAGCGGTTCCTCGGCCTGTCGCAGCAGTGCGGCACGTGCCACGTCGACGAGCACCGCGGTGCGTTCGGCAGCGACTGCGAGAGCTGCCACGGGCAGGAGCGGCCGTGGGCGGAGGCGCCGAAGTTCCCGCACGCGGTGTTCGCGCTCGCCGGGCCGCACGCGAAGGTCGGCTGTGCAGCGTGTCACGAGAGCGGTTCCGCGCACGACGTGGCGGTGCTGCGGCGGCAGTCGCTGCCACCGCGCGCGTGTGGTGAGTGCCACGCCGACCCGCACGTGCCAGCGGCGAGCGGGCGCGGCGCGCTGCATCTGGCGAACACCGCCGACTGCGCGCGTTGCCACGCGGTGACCGCCTGGCGCGATGCGCGGCCGACGGCCGCAGCACATGCTTCGCTGGGCTTCGCGTTGCGTGGTGCGCATGCGGCAGTGGATTGTGCCGCCTGCCACGGCGACGCGGCGCGAACGGCGCGCTGGTCGGGGCCAGCACCCGCGCCGACGGCCTGTGCCACCTGCCACGAACACCCGCACGGCAGCGACCTCATGGCGCTCGCCGAGGCGGCGCCCGAGCCGGCCGGCTGCGCCGGGTGTCACGTCGACACCGATGCACACTTCGCCGAAGGGCGGCTCACCGCGGCCCAGCATGCCGCGACGGGCTTCGCGCTCGTCGCGCCGCACGCCGATGTCGCGTGCGTTAGCTGCCACCGCGGCGCTGTGCGCAGCGAACGCTTCCCGGGCCGCGCCCCCGCCGATTGCCGCAGCTGCCACCGCGACGTGCACGCGGGCCAGTTCGCGGGCGAACCGGGCCTCGCGCAGTGCACCGCCTGCCACGCCGAGACGCACTTCCTGCCGCACCAGTTCGGCGTCGCCGCGCACGGCCGCACCACGTTCCCGCTCTCGGGCGCCCACGACGCCGTCGCGTGTACGGCCTGTCACCGCGAGGTCGTGAACGGCGTGCGCACGTTCCACGGCACGGCCCGCGACTGCGCGGCGTGCCACGCCGACGTGCACCGCGGCACGTTCGACCGCGCCGGCCGGCCCAAGGTCATCGAAGGGCGCACCGGCTGCGCACGCTGCCACGACACGGCCGCGTTCGCCCCTGCCCTCGCCGGATTCGACCACTCGCTCTGGGCCGGCTACGAGCTCGCCGGTGCACACGCCGAACTGGCCTGCGCCGGGTGCCACCGCTCGGTCCCGGCGGGCCCGCGGCTCGGCAAGGCCGCCGGGTCGTCCTGCGCTTCGTGTCACCAGGACCCGCACGCGGGCCAGTTCGCGGCGGGCGGCACCACCGACTGTGCGCGCTGCCACGGTCCGGTGCGCTGGCAGGACATGCAGTTCGATCACGACCAGCAGAGTCGCTTCGCACTCGACCGCGTGCACGCCAGGCTCGCGTGCAGCAAGTGCCACCTCGGCTACGAGACGAGCACGGGCACGATCGTGCGCTACAAGCCGCTCGGTGTCGCGTGCGGCGACTGCCACCGCCTCGGCGCGAAGGGTGAGGTGCTCAAATGATGGCGCGCACCGGCATGTGGCCCTGCCTCGCCGCCTCGTGGGTGGTCGGCGCCGCCGCCGCCCAGGAACCGGGCTCGCGCGAGCGCACCGTGCAGCTGACCGTGACGTCGGCCGGCGACGACAGCGTCTACCTCGACCACGGCCGCGACGTCGGCTTGCAGGTCGGATCGCTCGTGACGTTGTCGGCGCCCGGCGCGCCGAACCTCGAGGTCGAGGTGCGTTCGGTCAGCCACACCTCGTCGCGAGCCGTCGTGCCGTCGGGCGTGCCGCTGCCGCCGGTCGGCACGCGCGGTGAAGCGCGCGTCGTGCCGCCCGAACCGGCGGGTGCGGCCGCACCCGCGCCTGCACCGGTGCGCGCGGTGCCCGAACACCCGCCATGGACGCGCCAGGAGGACCCGCGTGCGCCGGGCCAGCCGCTGCTGGTGCCGACGTTCGGCCAGCGACCGGACGAACGGCCCGCGACGCTCGACGGTCGCTGGTTCGCGTCGGGCCAGTGGAGCCAGGACCGCGGCGGCGACCGCAACAGCGAGTACCTGCTGCTGCGCACGGGGCTGCGCGCGGACGCGACGAACTACCTCGGCACGGGCGAACGCATCCGCGTCGCCGGCGAGTTCGACCACCGCAGCGTGATGCTGCCCGACGCGCCCGACGAATCGGACCAGGACGTGCGGCTCGACCTGCTGTCGGTCGCGTTCGCGACCGAGGCGTGGGCCGCGACCGGCGTCGAGGTGGGGCGCTTCTACTCGCAGGCCCTGCCCGAGCTCGGGCTCGTCGACGGCGTCGAGGTCGTGCAGCGCTTCGAGGGCGGTTTCCGGCTCGGCGGCGGTCTCGGCGCCTACCCGGTGCCGTTCCCGGCGCGCGAGACCGGCGAGGACACCGGCGTGCACGTGTTCGTCGACTACGTGGCCGACGCGGCCCGGACCTTCGCCTACAGCCTCGGCGTGCAGAAGACCTGGCACAAGGGGTCGGCCGATCGCGACCTCGTGCTCGTGCGCGGCGAGTGGCGGCCCGCCGATCGCATGTGGTTGCTCGCCAGCGCCAAGGTCGACTTCTACACGGGCGACGACACGATCAAGGGTCGCGGTGCGGAGCTGACCGAGCTGCTGGCGCAGGCGCGCTGGGACGCGAACGACGTCGGCGCCGGGCTCTTGGTGTCGCACTTCACCTGGCCGGAGCTGAAGCGCGACGAGTACCAGAACCTGCCCGACGCGCTCGTGCGCGACGGCTACGTCGACCGGCTGTCGGCGAACGGCTCCATGCGCCCGGCATCGTGGCTGTCGCTGCGCGTGCGCGGCGACCTGTGGCGCGATCAGGACCGCGACGGCACGGCCTACGGCGTGGACGCCGACGTGCGCTCCGTGATCGGCGACGGTTCGGCGCTGTCGCTCCCCTACTTCGAGACCGATGGCGGCTACTCGGCGGGTCCCGGCGCACGCGCGGCGCTGCGCGGGCGCCTCGGCGACGGTTCGTGGCACGCCGGCTATCGTTGGCACCGCTACGAACTCGATGGGCTCGTCACCGGACCCGAGAAGTTCGTGCGGCAATCGGTGGACGTGGGGGTCTCGTGGCCGATCAGCGTGTCCGGCGACTTCGACTTCACGTGCGAACGTTGGTTCGGCGATGGCGAGAACGCCATCGCGCTCGGCTTCTATCTGCAATGGCGGTTCTGATGCGACACGACCAACCTCGAACTCGGCCGTGGCGGCAACGCAGCTGGCTCTGGCTCGGCGTGTTCCTGCTCGCCGTCGCCTGCGCGACGTTCGTGCCCCAGCAGGGCTGGAATCCCGCTGCGGGCCCCGTCGTGCCGCACGACTCGTTCCCGGCCGATTGTTCGCTGTGCCACGTCGGTGGCGACTGGCACACGCTGCGCCAGGACTTCTCGTTCGACCACGCCGCCCGCACCGGCGTGGCGCTCGAGGGTGCGCACGCGAAGGCCGGTTGCCTGTTGTGCCACAACGATCGAGGGCCCGTGCAGCAGTTCGCGGCGCAGGGCTGCGCCGGCTGCCACGCCGATCCGCACCTGGGGCGGCTCGGCGCGACGTGCAAGAGCTGCCACGACGAACGCACGTGGTATCCGCGCGAGGCGATCGCGATGCACGATCGAACGCGCTTCCCGCTCGTCGGTGCACACGCGGCCGCGGCGTGCTTCCGCTGCCACCCCGGTGCGCAGGTGGGCAACTTCGCCGGGGCGCCGGCCGAGTGCCGCTTCTGCCACCAGGACGACTACAACCGCACGGTCAACCCGAACCACGCGATCAGCAACTTCTCGCAGGACTGCGAGAAGTGCCACACCTCGCTCGGCTGGCGGCCGGCGCGTTTCGATCACCCGGCGTCGTTCCCGCTCACCTTCGGCCACGCCGGACGCGCCTGCAGCGTCTGCCACACGACGCCGAACTCGTTCGTCGGCCTGTCGACCGACTGTGCGTCGTGCCACAGCAACGACTTCGCCGCGACGAGCGAACCGAGCCACCCGGCGGCCGGTTTCGCCATGGACTGCAGCCAGTGCCACGACACGCGCACGTTCCGCACCGCGACCTGGCCGCACCCGGGCAGCTTCGCGCTGACGATGGGCCACGCCGGCCGGCGCTGCAGTGAATGCCACGCGGGCCAGATGTTCGCCGGTACCTCGAGCGAATGCAGCAGCTGCCACCTCGACACGTTCCAGGCGACGCAGCATCCCAACCACACGACGGCCGGTTTCGGCACCGACTGCACACAGTGCCACAACACGGCGACCTGGCACGGCGCCACGTTCAACCACCCGGGTTCGTTCCCGCTGCAGGGCGCGCACAATCGCACGTGCACGGACTGCCACGCGACGCCGGGCACGTACGCCGGTCTGAATCCGGCCTGTGCGTCGTGCCACCTGGCGGCGTTCCAGGCGACGACGAATCCGCCGCACGTGTCGTCCGGCTTCAGCCAGCAGTGCCAGGACTGCCACGGCACCACGACCTGGAGCGGCGCGACGTTCTCGCACCCGGCGACGTTCCCGCTGCAGAACGCACACAATCGCACGTGCTCGTCGTGCCACACCACACCGGGCACCTACGCGGGGCTCAGCACCGCCTGTGCCGCGTGCCACCTGCCCGCCTACCAGGCGACCACGAACCCGCCGCACGTGTCGTTCGGCATGAGCCAGCAGTGCCAGGACTGCCACGGCACGAGCAACTGGGGCGCGGGCAACTGGAACCACCACTTCCCGATCAACAGCGGAGCGCACCACCTGGCGTGTTTCGACTGCCACAACAACCCGGCCAACCGCCCGGCGTTCTCGTGCATCGATTGCCACGAG
>DASUFY010000256.1:0-7282 GCA_036274315.1 Planctomycetota bacterium
GCGTAGGATCTCGCGTGCACCGATGAATGCCACCGCCCACGACCTGCGCAGCCTGCTGCGATCCGCCACCTTCGGCTGTCTGTTCGCCGCGAGCACCGCGGCTCAGCTCACCGTCGTCGCTGTCTCGCCGGGCAACAACGCGCGCGGCGTGTCGGCGGCGGCCACCGTGACGCTGACGTTCAGCGCGCCCGTCGACCCGCTGCGCATCACGCCGCAGAACATCCGCGTGATGGGTCGCTGGAGCGGGCCGGTGCCAGGCGTGTTGTCGATCGGTGCGGGGGGCACCACCGTGCAGTTCACACCGCTGCGTGCGATGTTCCCGACCGAGATCGCCACGCTGCTGGTCTCGCGCTTCGTCACGTCGGTCAGCGGTGCTTCGCTCGACGGCGGTTTCATGTCGATGTGGTGGGTCGGCTCGGTGCCGTCGACCGGCAACTTCGTGCTCGACCACGTCGTCGACTACCGCCAGCCCGGGGAAGGACCCATTCGCACCTACGGCTACTTCGCCGGCGACCTCGATCGCGACGGTTCGCCGGACATGACCGCCACGAACGAGATGTCGAGCGACGTCCGCCGGTTCCGCAACGACGGCTGTGGCAACTACGGCGCACCTGCGATCACGGCCCTGCCGCCGAACCAACAGCCGAGCGCCAACGAGGGCGCGGACTTCGACGGCGATGGCTGGATCGACCTCGCGACGGGCAACCAGATCGGCCAGTCCGTGTCGATCCTGCGCAACGACGGTGCGGGCGGCTTGCTGCCACCGGTCGTGCTGCCCGCGGGCGGCAACGTGCACGGCCTCGCCGTGCTCGACGCCAACAGCGACGCGCGCATGGACGTGCTGGCGACCAACGGCGCCAACCTCGTGTTGATGCTCGGCAACGGCGACGGCACGTTCCAGCCGGCGACCTTCTTCGACGGCGGTGGTCTCGGCGAACGATCGGTGGCCGTGGCCGACGCCAACGGCGACGGCAAGCCCGACATCTTCTGCGGCACCGCGCAGACCCAGGTCGTGACGCTGTTGCTCGGCGACGGCGACGGCAACTTCGTCGCGAGCGCGTCGCAGCCATGCGGTGGCTTCCCGTGGCAGATGGCGGTCGGGGACCTCGACGGCGACGGCAACATCGACTGCGTCGTCGCCAACAACACGAATGCGACCGCGGCCGTGCTGCTCGGCGACGGGTCCGGCGGTCTCGCGCCGGCGGTGCCGTACGCGGTCGGCGCGATCCCGATCTCGGTCGACATCGGCGACCTCGAAGGCGACGGCGACCTCGACATCGTGGTCTCCGACTTCGGCGCCGCCGACGCGACGATCCTGCGCAACGACGGCATCGGCGGCCTCCAGGCCGCGGCGTCGTTGGCGACCGCGTTGGCAGGTTCGTGTGCGGTGCTCGTCGACGACGACCGCGACGGCGACACCGACATCGTCGTCATCGACGAACTCACCGACCAGGCCTTCGTCTACCGGCAGAACGGGCCGTTCGTGCACGGCGCGCAGGAACCGCGCTGCGACGCCACGCTGCGCGTCAACGGCTTCGCGCACCGCGCCGGCTTCGGCGGCGTGCCGCCGCAGCTCCTGCCGGGCGGCTCGATCGCCTTCTTCGGCGTCACCGGCGGGCCCGGGCAGCTGCTCGTGCTGTGCGCCGGCACGCCGTATCCGGTCGGTTTCCCATCACCGTTCGGCCTCATCAACCTCGACCTGTCCCAGCCGCTCGACATCCTCGTCAGCGCGGCCTTCGGCAATCCGCTCGGTGTGCTCGATCCGTTCGGCGAGACGACGGTGCCAGCCCCCGTGCCGCAGAACCTGCCGCCGGGCTCGACGTTGACGCTGCAGTGCATCGTGTCGACGCCGACGGCGGCCGTCGTCAGCAATCCGCAGCAGGTCGTGTTCTGAAGCCACGCGGCCGGCGTGCGCCTCGTGAGTGCGCGCGCGCCGCGAGGCCGAACCCGACCGACGTTCCGCCGGGCGTACCCGCGTGGAACGAGGGCTGGCGTCGGGGCCGAACACGTGTGAGGTCGGTCACGGCACGCGCCGGCGCCCGAACACGAAGACCGCCAGCACGACGGCGACAGCCCCCCACAGCAACGGCGCCAGGACCGCCTGCGAGGCCCACGGCCACAGCGCATCGGCCGCGCCGCGCGCCGACGCCGCCACGAAACCGAGCACCGAGTCGTCGCGCAGGCCGGTCGGCAGGTGGCTCGTCAACAGCCACCCGGCGTGGTCGCGCAGCCTCTCGCGCAGCACCTCGGGGCCGAGCGCGAGCAGACCCGCCAGCGCGAGCGCGCGCGCGGGCCGCCGGGTCAACGCCGAGGCGAGCAGGCCGATCGCGGCCGTTGCCAGCAGCGGCAACAGGCAGTGGCGCTCGGCGAGGCGCAGCAGCGGGCCGATGTCGGCGGCGGCGGCCAGCACCTGGCGGTCGCCGTGCCGGCTCACTTCCTCCAGGTCACCGAAGCCGAGCAGCATCGCCGTGAGCACGAGCGTCGCGACGCAGAGCGTGAACCAGGCGCAGCAGGTCGCGACCGCGAGCGCCGCGAACTTGCCGAGCAACACCTCGCCGCGCTGCAACGAGCGCACGAGCGTGTTGCGCAGCGTGTCGCCCGCGAGGTCGGCCGCGACCGACTGGCTGGCGAACCACAGCACGAACAGCGCGAGCACCGGCGTGGCCGCCTGCAGCGCCTGCGCCGCGGCGAGGTGGCCGCTGCCGGCGTCGGCGCTGAACAGCTCGCCCGCGCGCACGCTCGCGAGCGAACGTTCGACCCGGTGGCGGTAGGCGAACACGCTCCAGGCCGCGACCGCGCACGGGACCAGCAACGCCGGCAGCGAGGTGCGGCGCCACGCCAGCAGCCGCACTTCGTGCAGGAACGCGCGCCAGTACGGATGCGCGGTCGTGCCCATCGTCTCCATCGCGGCCGGCACCGGCTCGTTCGTTGCGCGCGGCGCCGGCGGCGGCGGCTGCGGAGCCGCGTGCAGTTCGTGCCGCGTCGCGCGCAGGTAGATGGCCTCGAGCGTCGTCGGCTCGGGGCCGAACGTGGTGAGCTCGGCGACCGCCGTCAGCGCGCGTGCGACGGCACCCGGCGGCTGCCCATCGAGTTCGACGAGCAGGCGACCGTTCGTGAGCACGGGTGACAGCCCGAGCGTGGTGAGCCGCTGCTGCAGCGCCGCGATCGGCGTGCCGGCGACGACGTGACGGGCACCGAGCCGGGCCCGCAGCGACTCGAGATCGCCCTCGACGACCATGGCGCCCTCGCGCAGCACGCCGATGCGGTTGCACAGCCCCTCGAGCTCCTGCAACTGGTGGCTCGACAGCAGCACCGCGGTGCCCTCGTCGCGCGAGAGCTGCAGCAGCAGCGTGCGCAGGTCGGCGATGCCCTCGGGATCGAGCCCGTTGCCGGGTTCGTCGAGCAGCAAGAGGCGCGGGCGCCCGAGCAGCGCCTGCGCGATGCCGAGGCGTTGCCGCATGCCGAGCGAGAACGTGCCGACGCGCTGCGAGGCGACCCCGGCCAGCCCGAGCCGCTCGAGCACACGCGCGCTCTCGGCCGCCGCGAGCCGCCGGGGCAGACCCTGCAGCTTGCCGAGCAGCAGCAGGTTCTGTTGCGCCGATGCGTGCAGGTGGAAACCCGGGCGTTCGACCAGGGCCCCGACCCCGGCCCGCGCCTGGCGCGGCGTGCGAAGGGCATCGAGGCCCAGCAGCCGCACGGTGCCGCGGCGAGGGCGCAGCAGGCCCAGGCAGAGCCGCATCACCGTGGTCTTGCCGGCACCGTTGTGACCGAGGAAGCCGTAGCAGTCGCCGGGTGCCAGCGACAAGGACACATGGCGCACCGCCGGTCGCCGGCCGTAGTCGAAGCACAAATCGTGCAGTTGGAGGGCTTCGGTCACGGATGCGGCATGCTCCCTGTCCAGCGCACTGCGTCAAGACGAACCGCGTGCGCCCGCGTATCATTCGCGGCCCGTCGCCCATGAGCCAACTCCATCGTGCCTTCGCCCGCACGGCCGCGCGCCGTCACCATCTCGACCAGGGCAATCTGCTGCGGTCCCTGACGCTGGTCATCAATGGCGTGTCCGGCGGCATCAACCTCGGCCAGGGCGTCTGTGATCTCGACACTCCGGCCCCGCTCGTCGAGGGCGTCGAGGCCAGCATCGACGGCGGGGACCGCCAGCTGTACACGCCGTACGCGGGACTGCCCGAGCTGCGCGACGCCATCGCGAAGAAGCTGCGGCGGCACAACGGGCTGCCCTACGAGGCCGGCAACGTCGCGGTCTGCACGGGCAGCAGTGGCGCGTTCTTCGCCGCGGGCATGACGTTGATCGAGCCCGGCGACGAGGTCGTGCTGTTCGAGCCGTTCTACAGCTACCACTGGACGACGATTCCGCTGTTCGGCGCGCGGCCCGTCGCGGTGCCGCTCGACCGCGAGACGCTGGCCTTCGACGTCGGCGCGTTGCGTGCGGCGCTGGGTCCGCGCACGCGAGCGATCGTGGTCAACACGCCGGGCAACCCTTCGGGCAAGGTCTGGACGCGCGAGGAGCTGGCGCAGCTCGCGAACGTGCTCGATGGCAGCGACGTGCTGGTGCTGACCGACGAGGTCTACGAGTACATGTGCTTCGACGGCAGGAAGCACGTCTCGCCGGCGACCGTGCCCGGCCTCGCCGAACGCACTCTGACGATGAACTCGTTCAGCAAGACGTTCTCGATCACGGGCTGGCGCATCGGCTTCCTGGCCGGCCCCGTCGAGATCGTCGAGAAGTGCGGCATCGTCTTCGATCAGATCGAGGTGTGCGCGGCGCGGCCGATGCAACGCGGCGTGCAGCGTGCGCTCGAACAGCTGCCCGACTCGTTCTACGGCGAGCTGCAGCAGGGCTACCAGCAGAAGCGCGACGCGTTCGTCGCGGCCCTGCGCGACGCGGGCTTCTCGTTCACGGTGCCGCAGGGCGCCTACTACGTGCTCGCCGACCACCGGGCCGTGTTCGGCGACCTTCCGCCGTATCCGGCCGTGCTGCGCATGATCGAGCGCATCGGCGTCAACGCCGTGCCCGGTGACCTCTTCTTCGCCAATCCGGACGGCGTTCGCTGCATGCGCTTCCAGTTCGCCGTCGACTGGCCCGTGCTTGACGAGGCGATGAAACGCCTGCGGAGTCTCGAGTCATGAACCCATCCCGCAAGGCACTGTGTGCCGTCGTGTTGTTGTTCGCCACCGTGTCGCTCGTGGCGCAGTCGCTCGGCTTCCAGGGCGAACCGGAGGCCGGACTCGTCGCGCTGCACCAGGCCTGCCTCGATGCGTCGACGGATGCCGTGGTGCTCAACGTCGCAGCGCACCCCGACGACGAGTCGTCGCGCACCAACTCGATGTTGCGGCGCAAATACGGCATGCGTGTCGTCGCGGCCTACACGACCTACGGCGACGGCGGCCAGAACGCGATCGGGCGCGAGATCGGTCCCGAACTCGCCGGGTTGCGCGTGCACGAGACGCTGCGCGCCGCGGCGATGAGCGGCGTCGAGGTCCGTTGGCTCGGCATGCCGGACTTCGGCTTCAGCAAGACGCTCGAGGAGACGCTGTCCAAGTGGGACAAGGACCGGTTGCTCGACGCGATGCGACGCGTCGTGAACGAAGTGGACCCCGACTTCGTGATCACCAACCACAGCCTGACCGGCGGCCACGGGCACCATCGCGCGACGTACTGGGCGATCCAGCAGGTCCTCGAGGAACGCGCCGCCAAGGGCGATTACGTGCCAGCTCTCGTCGCGCGCAGCAAGGTCGAGGAGGCGACGTGGGTGGTCGATCCTTCGGAGCTGGAGCCCGCGCGCGGCGAGACCTACGCGCGGCTCGCGCATCGGGCCTGGACCCAGCACGTGACGCAGGGACCGTGGGGCCCGCACGATCCGTTGCAGGTCGGCCGCGACTGGTGGCGCGTCGTCAATGACAAGGCGTTCACGAAGACGTCTGTCGGCGACGACGGCGCGGTGGCGCCGATGCCGTGGTGTTGGGTGCGCCCGACCCTGGCGACTCCGGAGCAACGTCTGCCGCGCGGGGCGATGGGCATGTCGCTCGCCGAACTCGCGGCTGCGGTGAGCAAGGTCGAACTCACCAGCCCCGTCATCGACCTCGCCAGCACGAAGCTGGACCCCGTCCGGTGTGCACGGACCAACGCTCGCCGCAACCAGGCCATCGAGCAGATCCTCATGGCGCTCGCCAACGTGCGCGTCGAAGCATGGCTCGCGCAGGACACGGTGGCCTTCGGCGGCGAGGGAACGATCGACGTCGTCGTGCACGGCGCCGAGCGGATCACCGACATCGACGTGGTCTGCGGCGATCGCCACGGCACGCCTGTGAAGCGGCCGGTGCGTGCGTTCGTGTTCGACGGCTTGCCCGTGTCGCCGGCGATGACGTTGCCGTCCACGGGCGCCGGTGCAGGTCCTTCGAATGGGCCCTCGAATGGAGCTGCGAACGGGCCTTCGTCGCCTGGACCCGCGGGACGGTTCTCGGTCGCCTTCGCCTGCGAGGCACCGACCGACGGTCCAGAGCCGAAGTCGATCGGTGTGCAGGTGTCGTTCACGCTGGACGGCCGGCCGATCACGGTCTCGCGCGAGCTGTCGTACACGGCGGTCGCGCCGGTCGAACTCGAATGGGACCGCGAAGTGGTGATGGTGCCGAAGGGCCGCACTGTCGAGCGCGTGTTCAGCGTCGCGGTCACTGGCCACGGCGACAACGAACTCGGCGCGCCAGTGCGGCTGTCGTTGCCACCGGGCATCCAGGCCGTGCCGGTGCCGTCGCGGCTCTCGCTGTCGCCCGAGCACTCCCAGACCCGGCTGCTCGTGCGCGCGACGATCGCCGCCGACGAACTGCCGGCCGACGCCGGCATCGAGGTCGGCTTCCAGGACGTGCACTCGCGCATCCGCGTGCTGCCGATCGACGTCGCGGTGCCGCCAGGACTCAAGGTGGCACTCGTGCGCGGCCCCGACGACACGACCGAACGCGCGCTCGCCGACCTGGGCGTCGCGTTCACGTCGCTCGATGGCGATGCGCTCGCGTTGACGCGGCTCGAGGAGTTCACGACGCTGCTGCTCGACATCCGCGCCTACTACCATCGCCCAGAGTTGGCCGAGGTGCGCGATCGCATCCTGCAGTACTGCCGGTCGGGTGGTCGCGTCGTCGCGATGTACCACAAGTCGAACGAATGGAACGAACGCGTCGGCCACCCGCTGCTCGCGCCGTTCCCGATGACGATCGGCAACGATCGGGTCACCGAGGAGGACGCGCCGGTGACGCTGCTGCAGCCGTCGCACCG
>DASUFY010000257.1:0-7383 GCA_036274315.1 Planctomycetota bacterium
CCGCCGCCGTTGTTGCCGCCGCCGGGACGGCCGCCGCCCTGGCCACCGCGACCACCGGGGCCGCCGCCGCGCCGGCCCTTGAACTTGTCGTGGCCTTGCTTCTGCATCTTCTCGAGTTCCTCGAGGACCTTGCCGGCGGCCTTCCAGTCCTTCTGCAGCATCGCGTCTTCGAGATCGAGCATGACCCGCGTGGTCTTGTTGATCTGGATCTTGTACTCGGTGACGAACGACGCCTGCTTGTCCTCGGGTTGCCGCGCGGTGAGGCGAGGCGTCTCCTGCTTGGCCTTGTGCAGCGCTTCCTGTGCCGCCGCGACCTCGGCCAGGGGCGCGTCTCCTTCCGGCTTCTTCAGGAAGGCGGTGACGGCGTCGAGCGCCTTCTCCACCTTCTCCATCTCGGTCTTGAGCGGGGATGCGGGGCGCCGGCCGCGTTCCCCGCCCTCACCGCCCTCCTGCGCGAGCAGGGGCGTCGAGAAGGCGGTGATGCCAGCCAGGAGTGCGACAACGAGGGTTCTGTTCATGAGTGCCTTGGGAATGGGTGCTGGATGACAGCCGGTGCGTGCGCGCTGCGCCACGCGCGGGCGCGGGTGTGACAACTTCGGTTCATGCCGCGCCAGTCGGTGCGGCGAAGAGCGCTGCGGCCGGGCCGCTGCGTTGCGGCGTTGCACCGACGCCCCCTCGCTCTAGAGTGTGCCGCGCCGGGTCGGCCCTGGCGCGACCGACACATGCGCAAGACGCTCGGCATCCGGCTCCTGCTCGCCTACAACGCGCTGTTCGCCTGGCGCCGGCGCGAGGAACAGGAGGGAGGCTGGCTCGCACACGACTGGAACGACGAGGCCGCCGGCATCGCCTACTCGAAGTGGCGCCACGACGAGACCGCGCACTTCCTGAAGCGCTTCCCGCAGATCGACTTCGCGGGCAAGACGGTGCTCGACTTCGGCAGCAGCCACGGCGGCTCGGTGGTCTTCTACGCCGAACAGGGCGCGGCCAAGGTGATCGGCGTCGACATCGCCGACTGGCAGATCCGTCTCGCCGAGCGCTACCTGCGCCACGTCGATGCCGAGGGCAGGTTGCCCGTCGAGATCCGCAAGGGTTCGCACGACCGCACGCCCGTCGACGACGCGAGCCTCGACATCCTCATGTGCTGGGACGTGTTCGAACACATCCTGAACCCCGAGCAGGTGCTGCGCGAGTGGTGCCGCATGCTCAAGCCCGACGGGCGGGCCTACGTGAGCTTCGGCCCGCTCTGGTACCACCCGCACGGCGTGCACCTGTGGGAGTGCTTTCCGGCGCCGTGGACGCACGTGCTGTTCCCCGAGCGCACGGTCGTCGCCGCGCGCCACTACCTCAAGCGCGACGACCTCGACCCGACCGTGATCACCGGCTACAGCGACCTCGGCTTCAACCAGATGACCGTGAGCCGCTTCCTCGCGTTGCTGAAACGCTCGGGGCTGACGGCCGAACTGCTGCATCTGTGCCCCGTGATGGGGCTCGCGCCGCTCGTCTGGCTGCCCGGCGTGCGGGAACTGTTCGTGACCGAGGTGCACTGCATCCTCAAGCGCGTGTGATGCGATGCCCCAGAAGACCCTGATCCTCGGCGCGACCTCCGCGATCGCGGCAGAGGTCGCGGCGATCTGTGCAGCGCGCGGGCATCGCCTCTACCTGGTCGGGCGCGACCCCGAGAAGCTGCGCGGCCTGGTCGCGTCGCTCGGCGACGCGGTCGTCGGCCACGAGAGCTGCGACCTCGATCAGTTCGAACGGGCCGGCGCGCGCGTGGCTCGCGGCATCGAGTGCCTCGGTGGCCTCGACGGCGCGCTGATCGCGCACGGCTACCTCGGGGATCAACAGCGCAGCGAGCGCGACATCGCCTACGCGCGCCAGATCATCGACACGAACTTCGTCAGCGCGGTGTCGCTGCTGATGCCGCTCGCCGACTACTTCGAGGCGCAGGGGCGCGGCCACCTCGCGGCGATCACGTCGGTTGCAGGCGAACGCGGGCGGCCGCGCAACTACACCTACGGCGCGAGCAAGCGCGCGTTGACGTGCTACCTCGAGGGTCTGCGCAGCCGCCTGTACCGCTCCGGGGTCCGCGTGCACAACCTCAAGCTCGGTCCCGTGGCGACGCCGATGTCCGCCGGCCACACGAAGAACTGCCTGTGGGGCGACAAGCGCGCGGTCGCGCGCGGCATCGTGCGGGCCATGGGGCGCCGTGCGCACACGACCTACCTGCCGCGGTCGTGGGCGCTCGTGATGGGCATCGTGCGGTTGCTGCCGGAGTCGATCTTCCAGCGCCTGTCGTTCCTCTCCGGGCGGTGATCCGGTGCCGCGGGTGCGGCCGGCACAGCGGGTAGCATGGGTCGCGACGCATGTCCGGCGCCAGCCAGCAGGAACCCTCCGACGGCCTGTTCCCGATCCCGGGGTTCGCGGATCCGGTCAGCAGCCTCTCGCACCTGATTGTCTGTCTGCTGTTCGTGGCCGCCGCCGCGCCCCTGCTGCGGTCGGCGCGCGGGCACCGCGGGCGAACGGTGGCGCTCGGGATCTACGCGGGCTCGGTCGTGCTGCTGTTCGCGATGAGCGGCGTGTTCCACCTGCTGCCGCACGACAGCGGCGGTCGCATCGTGATGCAGCGGCTCGACCACGCCAGCATCTTCGTGTTGATCGCCGGCACGTTCACGGCCGTGCACGGCATCCTGTTCCGCGGTTGGCTGCGCTGGGGCGTGATCGCGTTCGTCTGGGTGGTCACGGCGACCGCGATCCCGCTCGAGACGGTGTTCTTCGAGCAGATGCCGGAGTCGCTCGGGCTCACGCTCTACCTGGCGTTCCCGTGGATCGGCTTCGTCACGGGCCTGGTGCTGTGGCGCCGCCGCGGCGTGCGCTACATCGCGACGCTCGTGCTCGGTGGCATCGCCTACACGGCCGGCGCCGTGCTCGAATACCGGCGCTGGCCCAATCCGTGGCCCGGCGTGGTGCAGGCGCACGAGCTGTTCCACATGTTCGTGATCGCAGGTGCGGCGCTGCACTGGCGGTTCTGCGCGAAGATCGCGGCGGAGGCGGCTCCGGCGTGACGGGTCGCGCGGCGCCGCCTACTGCCGGGCGCCGGCGACGAGGTCGAGATCGAGCCGCTGGCCGGCGCCGAGGTAGATGCTGCGCGTGACGCGCTGGCGCCCGTGCATCTCGAGCACGACCAGGTACGGGCCGGGTGCGAGGCTCGCGCAGAACGCGCCGTCGTGCACCGCGGCGCGCACGCAGGCGCGCCATGCGTCGAGATCGGCCGGCAGCTGGTCGAGTCCGGGCAGGAACGACGCGCCGCCCTGCAGGTCGGCCGCGGCGGACCCGTCGGCCGCGGTCACTCTGCCGCGGACCTCGCCGGTCACGAGCGCGAAGTCGAGCACGCTCGGCCGGTCGACGACGACCGTGACCTCGCGCGTCTGCATCGCAACTGCACCGCCCCTGCTCGTCACCGCGACCTCGTAGTGGCCCGCGGGCACGCTTCGCAGCACGTAGGCTCCGCCCGCATCGGTCACCGTGCCGAGGTCGCCGCCGTGCGACCCGCGCCGCGCGCCGGCGTCGTTGCGTTCGCCGCCGTCGACGCGCCGCAGGTGGATGCCAAAGCCCTCGGCGCGCAGGCCATTGTCGGTGACCACGCCCTGCAACGTGCCGGTCTCGATCGCCGCGAACTGCACGTCGAAGCGCGAGGTCGCGCCCGCGCGCACGACGACGTCGGCCGGCGTGCCCTGCTCCCCGTCGCGCAGCGCGGCGAACCATCCGGCCGGGGAGCCGAAGAAGGCGCGCACGCGGTAGCCGCCCGCGGCGAGGTCGTCGATGTGGTAGCTGCCATCGGCGCCGACGTCGGCGAGCAGGCGGGTCGCGCGGCCGAGGCCGACGGTGCGCAGGCCCGCGACCGGAGCGGCCAGCACGCGCGCCGGGCCGTCGCCGTTGTCGGGCATGCCGAGCACGCGGCCTTCGAGCCTGCCGAGTGCATCGAGTGCGAGCACGATGCCGTCGACATCCGTCGCCAGCGCGAACGGTTCGCTGCGGCGCTCGTCGCGTCCCTGGGCGCTGGCGACGACGCAGTAGTGCCCAGCGCGCGCGTGTTCGATCGCGAAGCGACCCATCGCATCGCTGCGGGTGCTGGCGACGGGCAGGCCGAGGCTCCTTCGCACGTCGCCGCCGTCGGCCTCGTCCGCCGCGCGCAGCTCGACCTGCGCGCCGGCCAGGCTTCGCCCGGTCCCGTCGGTGATCCTGCCGCGCACGGACAGGCCGCGCGCGAGTGCTGCGGTGATGTCGATCGCCCCGGCTCGAGCGCGCAGTTCGATCTCGGCCGAACGCCAGCGCTGGTGATCCGGCGACTGCACGAGGATCACGTGGACGCCTTCCTGCAGCCCGCGCAACGAGAAGCGGCCCTCGGCGTGGTCCTCGAACGGACCGACGTCCCCACTGAGTCCCCAGTCCGCGGGCAGTGGGGGCGGCGCAGGGGTCGCGTGTGCCGGCGGCGGGGTCTGTGCTGGCGCATCGGGCGGCCCGCGCAGCCGCGTGACACTGAGCGAATAGCTGGTCACGGGTGAGCCCGTCGCCGCATCGACGACCACGCCGCGGATGCGCAGGCCGTCCTGCAACACGATCTGCAGCGGCGCCGCGGCGAGGCGCGGCACGACGTCGCGCTGCTCGAAGCGCAGATAGCCGTTCGCCTCGGCCGTGACCGTGCACGGGGTGTCGGGCAGGTGGTCCAGCGTGAAGCGTCCCTGCGCGTCACTGAGCGCCGAGAACCCACCGCCGCGCGCGCTGACCAGGATGCGCGCCGCGGCGACCGGTGTGCCGGCGGTGTCGACCACGACGCCGCCGAGTTCGTGGCCGGCGGCCAGGCGGATGTCGTCGAGCGCGAGCGCCTGGTTCCGGGTCACGGCGAACGCCGGGCTCTGGCCCTGCTGCCGCCGCGGCGCGGTTGCAAAGACGCGCCATTTGCCGGTCGCGACATGGTCGAAGCGCAACGCGCCGCCGCCGTCGGTCTCGATCCCGTTCCACAGTTCGTCGAGCGCCCGCATCCAGCGCATCGGGTTGTCCGGTTCGGGCACGATCTGCACGTGCGCGCCCGGGATCGGCAGGCCGCCGTCGTCCGTGACCCGCCCGAGCACCTCGCCTCCGGCCTCGAACGCGATGTCGCCGAGATCCGTCTCCATGCCGATCGCGCCGAGGCTCCGGTCGAGCAACCTCGGCGCATGGTCGCGGTGCGTGACGTGCAGCACGACGCGCAGGCGTTCGAACAGCTGGCCCTGGAACACGAACGTGCCGTCGGCCCCGGTCACGGCCGCGGCCGGCACGCGCCGCAGGTGGCGCGCGCCGAGGCCGGCGGTGCCACTCGCGCCGAAGTCGAGGAAGATCCTGGCACCGGACACGGGCGCGGCGAACTCGTCGACGACACGACCGCGCAGCCGCTTCGCCTCGGGGCCGGGCACCGGCGCAGCGACCGGGCCCGGCTCGGCGTCGCGCACGACGGCGGCGGCGACGGGGTCGATGCGGGGTTCGGCGCCGGTTCCGCTGTCGGCCTCGCTCGTGGCCGTCCACGTCACGACGGGTGTGTCGTCGCGCAGCACGAGCCGGGTGATCGTCAGCGCCGCGGCGGCTCCCAGCAGCAGGATGCCGGCGATCAGGACCCAGGTTCTCTCCCGCGTGGCCATGGTGCGGGGGCGAGGCGCGGCGCCGATCATCCGGCGCGGGGCCGATGCCCGCGCCGGGGGGCAGCGCTCATTCGAGCTCGGAGATCGGGACGGTCTCGACCAGTTGGAACGATCCGGCCCCTGACTTGAACTCGATCGTGACCGTGGTGCCGTTGATGGTGATCCGCACGATGTCGGCGCCGTCGGTGACCTCGAGCACGCCGGCGGTCGGGTCCGAGGTCTCCGGATCGCCGGCACCGCTGAGCGGGGTCGGGGTGCTGAACGAGATCGTGCCGACCGTGGGAATGAAGACGCTGCCCGAGATCGCCTGGGTCCAGGTCGGGCTGGATCCGAGCGTCTGGGTCTGCGTGATGATGAGGTCGGTGACCTCGCCGACGGTGCCGACGGTCTCGAAGGTCTCGCTGAGCTGGGTGCTGGTCAGGACTTCCGTGGTCCGGAACGCGCCATTGAAGTTCTCGGTCGTGGCGACGTTGTTGAGCACGCACGTCTCCGACAGGTTGATGACCAACCTCAGCGACGCACTGTAGGGTGCGACGCCGTTGTCGTAGTTCGAAGGATTGTCGATGACGACCTGGTCGATGAGCAGGCTGCCGTTGGTGGTGCAGACCTCGCCGGTCTCCTCTTGCGATTGCAGGTTGGTGAACACGAACTCGAACGTGTCGCCCGTGCTGAACGTGTTCGTGTTGTCCTTGTCGTCGTAGATCAGCGAGAACGAGCCGCCTCCCTCGAACATGAACGTGTCTTCGTACCTGACCTGCGCGAGCTGCTGCCCGCGCACGCGGTCCCGGGCGGTCTTCAGCTGGTCCCGCAGGAACGATCGCACGTCGAAATGCGGCCCTTCGGAACCCTCGAGGCTGGCAGCCGGTGTCGTCGGGCGGCCCGCGAGCTTGGTGCCGGCGCTGCTCTGGTTGCCGAAGGCGAGCAGTCCCTTGGCGGCGCTGTAGGACTCCTTCGCGGCCAGCTTGGCGTTGCCGGTGTTGACGTCACCGCCGCCGCCGCCACCGCCACCGCCGCCGCAGCCGACGAGAGCGAGAGTCACGAGGGGAATCAGGGTCAGTCGAGTGTGCATGAGTTCTCCGTAAAAGGGGCGAGAGTCCGAAGAAGCGTGATCTGACACCAAAACCACACGGACCGGCAGACTCCCGGCGAGAAAAATGTGGTGCTGGCGCCGGCCGTGGCCGGGCGAAAACTGGCACCGAACGCTCCTGCCCGCCGGCGCGTTGCACGCGCGGCGGTCCATGAGCGCGTGTGGTCCGTGGCAGCGGCGCGTAGCCAGCCCGAACATTCATCGGCGCCGTGCGTGTCGCCCCGGATGGCGGTTCCGGCGCGCTGCGGTGCTGTGCTCGTGAACGCGGCTAATGCAACAGCACGCGCGCCAGTTCTCCGGCGCGCAATTCCACCTCGGCCGCAGGCCCCTGCGGTGTGCGCTCGACGCGACCGTCCTGCCAGCGTACGAGCACGAGTTCGATGCGGTAGCGGCCCGGCAACAGCAGCGACGGGACTTCGTCGGGGCGTTCGAGGCGCAGCTCGAACGGTTCCGCTGCCTGGTCGAGGCGCTTCGCCCATGCCGCGAGGTCGCCGTCCTCACGACGGGGTTCGGGCCAGTTTGCCGGTGCCGCGACCACCGCGCGCGCCGGCACCGGCACGCGCAGCACGGCCTCGGACTGCACGGTGTCGTGTCGCAGCGTGAAGCGTTGGCCGCCGAACTCGC
>DASUFY010000258.1:0-13078 GCA_036274315.1 Planctomycetota bacterium
TGCGGTCGGTAGTAGCCGTGGCGGATGCAGAACCCGGGCTTCGGTTGCTCGTGCTGCGCGCAGCCCGGGTTGGCGCAGCGGGGCGGATCGAACGTCATGGGAACCTCCTGCCGAGACGTCGCCCGGCAAGAGACTCTGTGCGCCGATTCCGCCAGCGGTGGCACGGTTTCGTGCCCGACAACACTCGAGCAGTCAGTTCTCAGTAGTTGCTGATCACCGTGACGATGCCGTTGCTCGTCAGGAAGCCCGAACCCGGCCGACTGTTCGCGAGGCTGTTCGGCACGACGAGGCCGATGCTCTGCGAGTAGACCGTCGTTCCGAGCGGCACACCGGCCGGGATCGGGAACGTGACCGTTTGCGTGGACGATGCGCCGACCATCGACGCGAGCACGTCGAGCGAGCCGACGTGCAGGAAGCAGCCGGGGCTGTCGATGCCGATCAACGGCAGCGCG
Source organism: Planctomycetota bacterium (assembly GCA_036274315.1). Taxonomy (GTDB): domain Bacteria; phylum Planctomycetota; class UBA1135; order UBA1135; family UBA2386; genus DASVAL01. The sequence continues at coordinate 453 of DASUFY010000258.1, forward strand.
AGGCCCGAACCGGGGGCCATGCTGAACGCGCCGAGCGCGATGTGGATGCCGGAGCCCGGAGCGTACTCGGGGATGTTGGCGGTCGTGTAGGTGACTGCGGTGCCCGACGCGGCCGTCGAGATCGGGGGCGGGTTGGCCGACAGGGCCATCGCGGTCAACAGCACGTCGGGCGCCGTCAGGATCGGAGTCGCCGTCGCGAAGTCGATCGAACCGCCGTCGACGGACGGGCCGGCCGGCGCGTAGCCGACGACCAGGCCGGAGCCGGCGCTGCCCATCACGTTCCAGACGATCGTGACCACACCCGTGTTCAGGTTGAGCTGGAACTGCATGGTCTCGGGCGTCGACTGGCTGTAGCGCACGACCGAGTCCCAGGTCAGGAAGAGCACGCCGCCGATCTCCTGGCTCTTGACGGCGCCCGTCGCCGCGGTCGATGCCGGGTTGTAGTCGGCGTTCGCGCGGAACGACGGCACGACGGCGCCCAGCATCGCTGTGACCGAGCCGTAGGCGTAGACGCTGTTGTTGCCGACCGGCGCCATGTTGACGAAGCCGTTCGAGCAGACCGAGATCGTCGGCACCGGGCCCGTCAGGTAGGGGAACGGGATCGACGGCGTGACATCGACTTCGTTGTCGTCGGTCATGGCCAGCACCGTCGCAGCCGCCGTCGGCGCGACGAACGTGCCGCCGCCCCAGGTCTCGAGGTACCCCGTGCCGGCCGGCGTGAACTGCAGCGACTGGCCCGCGAGCACCTGCGAGGCCGCGGCGGTGGACCAGTACTGGTAGGGCGCCTGGCGCGCCTCGGGGCCGTAGCAACCCGTGCCGACCGAGGTGTTCGTGGCCGGCGGGACCGAGCAGATGGTCGCGACGGTGTAGCCGCCCGAGCCGTTCGGCACGAGCATCAGCGAGCTGCCTTCGAGGTCGAACGGCGGCCAGGTGTTCTGGTAGACGAGGCCCAGCGAGCCCGAGTCGGGCCCGGCCGAGAGGTCGCTCGCGACCTCGGTTCCGTTGCCGACGTTGTTGCCGATCGACACGCCGACGAAGTTCGTCGTGTTGGCGGTGCCGAAGCCGGTGTGGTAGTCGAACTGGATCATGCCCGAGCTGAACAGCGTCGTGCTGAAGCTGAACGAGGCGGTGGTGTTGGCGTAGGGCGCCACGTCCTGCCAGGTGACCTTGAACTGGCCGGGCACCGAGGTGTCGGCCTTCACGCTCCAGGTGCCGCCCGCGCCGGCCCACAGGTCGCCGCCGTACGAGACGACGCGCGCGGAGCCGCCGGCGCCGCCACGCAGCTCGCCGAGGCTCGAGATGCCGTAGGTGGCGGGGAGCACGACGCCCGCAGCGTCGGTCAGATAGATCTCACCGTTCGACTCGATCTGGCAGTGGTCGAGCGTGAGCAGCGAGCCGGCCATCGGGAACGTGAAGCCGAGCGGCATCACGGCCGAGCGGCCTTCGTCGTCGGCGGAGAATGTGCCCGTCGGGTTGAGGGTCACGGGGGTGCCTGTGCTCGTCCAGCACTGGGCGTGGGTCGCGGCGGCGAGCAGCGCCGCGGCAGAAAGGGCTGCGCAGATGTGGTTCATGTTCTCGTTCGGACAGGAGGGAACCGGGCACCGCCCACATGCAGCTCCATCGCTGCGTGGCGGAGACGGTGGCCCCGGTACTCGCCCGTAGGGGCGGCGCGCGCGTGGTAACCAGGAGAGGCAGTCGAACGGTGAGGTCGCCGACGTAAGGCGCGGCCGCCGCCGCGCTCTTGCGAGGCATGCACCGACCCATCTTGCTCCCCACGTTGTTCCTCACTGCTGCCCTGCCGCTGTCCGCTCAGGACATGATCGGCGTGACGTTCAGCGGCGCCGTGCTGCGCATCGATTCGGTCACGGGCGCCTCGACCGTGCTCGCCAACGGCCAGATCGGCAAGAACGCGCTCGCGTTCACGAACGACAACCGCCTGTGGACGACCGTGCGCAGCGGCACGTCGATCGCGACCTTCCAGTACCACCTGGCCGTCATCGACCCGTTCACGGGCGCGGAGTCGCTGCCGTTCGGCACGGTGAACGTCGGTGACCTGCGCGGGTTGGCGCGCGACGATGTCACGGGCGGCCTGTTCGGCATCCGCGACACGGGCGGCCCCGACGAACTCGTCGAGATCGACACGAGCACGGGTGCGGTGACCGTCATCGGTCCGACCGGGTTCACCGGGATCCAGGACCTGGACATCACCTCGGCCGGGCCGCGGGCCTGGGACATCAACGCGGGGCTGCTGCTGATCAGCCTTTCCAGCGGCCTCGCCACCGACCCCTTCCCGGGCGTCGCTGGCCCCACCGCGCTGCAGTTCATGGTCACGAACCCGGCCGATGATCGCGAGTACGTGGGGCGCGAGACTCTCTACGAACTCGACACCCTGCACGGTACGACGACCCCGATCGCCGCGATCGCCGGTGCTCCGGACCTGCGTGGGGTCCAGTTCACGACGTCGCGCGCGCTGCCGTTCGGCAACTCCTGCAACGGCCCCGGTGGTCCGGTGTTCATCGCGCTGAACAACGCGTTCGGCGCCGGCCAGGCGATGACCGTCGTCAGCGTGAACCACGTGCCCGGCGTGCTCGGCCTGCAGATCGTCGGCTTCAGCGACGAACTGTTCTCGGGCCTGCCGCTGCCGCTGTCGCTCGACCCGCTGTTCGGCACCGTCAACTGCAGCCTCAACGTCAGCGCCGACCTGACCGTGCTCGGCGTGGGGCAGCCGACCGGCGTGCTCGCCATCACGATGCCCGTGCCCGCGAGCGCCGCGTTCCAGCAGTTCTTCGTGCAGCACGCGGCGTTCGACCCCGTGCCCGGCGGTCTCTCGTTCTCGCGCGGCCTGCGCGTGCGTTCGGGCCTGTAGTCGCCGTGTGCGCGCCGACTCAGCGCAGCACCCTGAACACGGTCGCGTCGGGCATCGCCCGCAGCTCGACCTCCTGCAGCGACTGGCCGTCGCCGTGCAGGTGCAGAGTCTGAGCGGCGGTCGCTTCGTAGTGGAAGCGCAGCGCGGGCTGGCCCGACGTCCCGGCCAACGTGATCGTGCGCGCCGCCTCGTCGACCGTGAGGCCGTAGCGCTCGAAGTGGTCGTTCATCGTCTGCGCGACCGCGGCGCCGCGATCGCCGAGCACGACCCGGCGCCAGCGGCCCGTCTCGGTGAGCAGCGGCGGCACGTCGATGCCGTCGCGCACGAAGCGTTCGACGGCGTAGATGCCGTGCAGCCGCCCGCCGGCGGTGGCCCGCGGTCCGGCGACGACGGCGGTCACGATCGGCCCGGCGACGGCCAGCAGGACGATCAGCGGCTTGAGCACGGCGCGCACGCGTCGCAGCCAGGGTCCGCCGCGCCAGGCGGGTTCACGGCCCGGCCCGGTCGGCAGGTCGAGCCACAACACGCGAGCGAGCCGCCGTGCGTCGCGGGATGCCAGCACGATCGCCGCGAGCAGCAGCAGCGAGGCACCGCGCTTCACGGGCACATCGTAGGCGAAGTTGACGACGACGACGTTCGCCAGGACCGCGACCAGCAGCAACGCACCGATCGTCGTGGTGCGCCGCCAGAACAACAGCGTCGCCCCGATCGTCTCGCCGAGTCCGGCGAACGTCGTGTAGGCCGGCGACACGCCGAAGAACGCCCACAGGAGCCCCATCGGCGTGCGCTCGCCGAGCGGCCGCAGCAGCTCCTCGGCGGCCGGGATCGGGAACTGCACGGGCACCACCTTGAGCCCGCCGTAGATGCACATCACGACGCCGACGAGGTAGCGCAGCGTCACGCGCACGGCGCCGGCCAGGCGATCGTGCCGCCGCCGCCGGTCGCACAGCGTCCAGAGCGCCGCGAGCACGAGCGCGACCCCCACGTCGCGCGCGAGGCCGAGCACGACCGCGTGGCCGTCGCTGCGGGCGGCGACACGTTCCGCCGCGGCGACGAGCTGCGGCGCGATCGCCGAGAACGCCGCACGCACGGCGCCCGATGCCCGCGCCGCGACCTGGCGCGTGCCATCCGACGCGTCGGACAACGCGAACACGATCTGCATCGCGAACAGCACGGCGCCCGTGCGGAACGTGTACAGCCGGCGCCGCGTCCACGCCTCGGCAGGCGTGCCGGTCGAGGGGCTCGGCGCAGGCGTCTCGGCAATGGCCATCACGATCGCACGGTGGGACCTCGCGCTGGCGCCGGCAGTCCGGGCGCCGCGCGGTCCGGCCCCTACGAGGCGCGCGGCGTTCCTGCGAACAAAGGCGGCGAACTTCTCGGCGTCGTCGCACGACGGCCAGGGCGGGACGCGGCCCGAGGTCGGACGCGGCGCGCCCTGGGCCAGCCGCAGACGGCGCGAGGTGCGCTCAGTCCGCCTGGAGTCGTCGCAGCACGACGACCATCTCGCGCTCGTTGGCGACGAACTCGGCGATGTCGAAGCGGGGAAACCCGTGGCGCTGCTGCAGCGCGCAGAGCAGCTGCAGGAAGTCCGTCTGCGTCCAGCAGTGGAAGTGGATGCGGAAGTCAGCCGCCACGAGTTCCTCGACCTTGGCGGCGACCGCCGCTTCGCCCTGGACCTTGATGCCCAGGCGCACGACCTCGTCGTAGTGGGCGAGCCGCGACCACTCCGGGCCGTCTTCGTGGTCGCGCACGAGGTGCTCGATCGTCGTCGACGGCCGGTCGCGGTCGAACATCGCGCGCTTGTCGGGCACCGACAGGTAGACGACACCGCCGGGGCGCACCACGCGCAGCAGGTTGCGCAGCGTGCCGATCGGATCCTCGCAGTGCTCGAAGAAGTGGTTGGCCGCGACGAAGTCCTGCGTCGCGTCGCCGACCGTCGCGAGTTTCTCGCCGTCGTCGACGATGTCGATGTCGACGAGGTGGCGGCGCGCCTTCCGCGGGTACATGCGTCGCAGGGTCTCGGTGTCGGCGATGTCGACGTAGCGCACCCTGACGCCGCGCCGCAGGCGCAGCGGGTCCTGCAGCGCCCCGATCTCCAGCCCTTCGCCGCGCAGGTAGCGGTCGGTCACCTCGAGCCGCCGCATGTACTGGCGGAAGGGCGTGATCAGGTCCTTCACGATCCGCCGCAGGTCCAACATGCCCGTGCTATCGAGCGCAGCGCGCCCCGGCTTGAGCCGCGCCGTGGGCGGGACGTCGAGCCAGACGACGTTGGGCAACCGGTCGAAACCAGAACGCCCGCCCGGCGTCGTTGGCCGCATGAAGATGCTCACCATGCTCGGTTGCCTGTGCGCGGCCTGTGCCGGCCCCGCCGCTCCCTCGGACGCCGTTCCGCCTGCAGCCCCGCCCGACCCCGGCGCGGTCGCCCTGCTCGTCGACGAGCACGTGGTCCCATGGCGCGACGCCCAGGTGCTCTCGGTCGACGACGCGGACCAGCGCTACGAGATCAGCCTCGCCGCGAGTCGGGAGATCGACGGGCCCGCGCACACGATCGCGCTCGCGATGCGCGGCTCGCGGCTGCTCGCCAGGTCCTGGGGGCGCGACGGGGACGCGGCGTGGTTCGTCTTCGAGGCGACGCCCGCCGCGGCGCGCTCGTTCGCGCGCGCGATGGGCGTGCCGGCGCACGAGCGCGCGCCGTGGCCCGGAGCGTTGTCGGGCCGCATCGAGCCGGTGGGGGACCTGCGCGCGGGTGCACAGCAGCTGCCGTTCCGCTTCACGCTGACCAACTCGGGCCCGGTCGCACTGTGGTTCCTCGACGGCGGCCGCGGCCGCAACGAACTCGGCCGCGACAACCGGTTCCAGTTCGTGATCGCGCGCCACGGTGAGCGGCTCGCGACGCGCGACGTCATCGACTTCGGCGGCCTCGGCGTCTATCGCCGGCTCGAGCCCGGCGAGTCGTGGCCGCTCGAACTCGACCTCGCGCACTGGCGGCGGCTCGACGAGGCCGGCCAGTACACGGTGCAGGCACGCTACGAAGCGGAGCTGATGCCGGCCGGGTACGAACCGGGCAAGGCGCTGCCGCCGGGTTGGTACCATCACCTGCAGCGCACGCGCACGGTCGCCGCCGAGGTGGGGTTCGACCTGCACTGAGCGCGCCACTCGGGCGCCACCGGACCAGCGCTGCGCCGGATCTGCCGGCGTGGCCTTGCCTTCACCGCGCGGCCCGGCGACCCTGCCGCCGGCATTCCTGGAGGAACCCCAATGGTCGAATGGTCGAGCCTGCTGATCCCGATCGTCGTCTCCGCCGTGCTGATCTTCTTCGCCAGTTCGGTGATCCACATGGCGTTGAAGTACCACAACGCCGACTACCGGATGCTGCCCAACGAGGACGCCGTCGCGGCGGCGATCCGCCAGGGCGGCGCCGCGCCGGGGCAGTACGTGATCCCGCACTGCAAGGACCACAAGCAGATGAACACGCCCGAAATGCAGCGCAAGTTCACCGACGGTCCGTGCGGGCTGCTGTACCTGCGGCCGTCGCACGCCATCCAGATGGGGCCGTTCCTCGGCAGGTGGATCGCGTACACGCTCGCTGTTTCGGCGGCGGTCGCCTACCTCGCGCGCGCCGAACTGCACGCGGGTGCGCCGTACCTGACGGTGTTCCGTCTGGTCGGCACCGCGGCGTGGTTCGCCTACGGCTGGCAAGGGCCCGCCGACTCGATCTGGAAGGGCAAGCCGTGGATCGTCACGTTCAAGGAGATGTTCGACGGCCTGATCTACGCCTCGTTGACCGCGGGCACGTTCGCGTGGCTGTGGCCGGCGGCGGCCTGAGCGCGCGGCGCGTCAGCCGCGGGAGCGTTTGCGGCCGCGCCACAGCCAGACGGCGAACGCGGTCAGACCCGAGAAGCGGAACGTCGGGTCGACGTAGTGTTCGATCACGTAGAACGCGAAGTAGTACGCGCGGCTGCTGGACCACGCGACGAGCAGCACACACGCGGCGGTCGTGTACGTCGGTGACTGGGCGATCAGCGTACCTGCCGCGAGCATCGCGACGAGCACGAACAGGATCGCCTTGACCAACATCCAGCGCGGGGTCAGCAGGTTCTTCATGGGTGGTGTCGGCGACACGTCGCCACGCAGAAGCTAGCCCGATCCGTGCACGAACGTGCACACGGGGCACGCGCCCGGACACCGCGGCCGTGAGCGGCGCGGCGCGCGGGATACGATGCGCCCCATGGCTCGCCCGACCCGCGCCGGCACGACCGACCCCCGCATCCTGCTGCTCGTCGACAACCTCGACCGCGCCTACCGCGGCCCCTCGTGGCACGGCACCGCGCTGCGCGGCACGCTGCGCGGCGTGACCCCGGCGCAGGCGCTGTGGCGGCCGGCCGGCGCCCGCAATGCGATCTGGGACCTGCTGCTGCACGCCGCCTACTGGAAGTACGCGATCCGACGGCGGCTCGCCGGCGAGGCGCGCGGTGCGTTCCCGCGGTCCGGCGCGAACTTCCCCGTGCGCTCCGGCGCGGACGATGCCGCCGCGCTGCGGTCCGACCTGAAGCTGCTCGACGAACAGCATGCGCTGCTGCGCGCAGTCGTGCTCGCGCTGCCGCCCGGCGGGCTCGAGGACCGGCTCGGTGCGTGGCGCACGGTCGACTACGCGATGGGTGCCGCCGCGCACGACCTCTACCACGCGGGTCAGATCAACCTGCTGAAACGCCTGCACGGTCCCGTGCGCCGGCGCGGTTGAACGCTCATTCGAACAGCCGGATCGCGCGCGTGTCCCGCTGTCGCAGCAGGCGGGCGAACACGTCTTCGTGCAGGTTGCCATCGGCCGTGAACAGCACGGCTTCGCGATGGCCCGCGGCGACCGCGGGCCGGGTCCGGCGCCAGATCTCGAGCGCTTCCGTCTTCGCGTCGTCGCGGGCCTTCGGCGGACCGATCAGGTCGTGGCGGAATCCCGCGTAGCCGTCCAGCGTGCGCAGCGAACGTTCGGCGATGATGCGCACCGCCTCGTAGGGATCGACGAGCAGTTCCGCGAGGTAGGGCACCATCCAGTCCGTGCCCGACGCCCGCTGCGCCGGGGCCCAGCCGAGGCTCCACGCGAGCAATGCGCGCTGCGCCGCGTCGCCCTTCAGCACCCACTGCACGCTGGCCGCGATCCGGTGGTCGTCCGCATCGAGTTCGGGCACCGCCGTGCCGTACCAGCCGTGCAGCGTCTGCGCCGTCCACTCGAGCGTCTTGTCGAGATGGCACTGGTTGCACGCGTTGGGCCGCCCCGTCGCGAGCGTCGACTGCACGCTGGGGTTGGCGATGCGGTGGTTGCGCACGCCTTTCATGAGCCCGTAGGTCGTGTGCGGCATGTGGCAGTTCTGGCAGCGGCTGCCCTCGGAACCGGCGACGTGGTGCGAGTGCGACGGCACGTCCTTGGCGTACGACTCGTGGCACTGCAGACAGGTCTGGTCGCCGTCGATCGCCCGCAGCTGGTCGTCGGCCCATTCTTCGCGAGGCCGAGGGTCGTCGTCCTGCTGGTGCAACGAGTGGCACGACAGGCAGGTCATGTCGCCGCGTTCGTGGCAGGCCGAGTGCAGCAACGCGTTGTACTCGCGACCCGCGACGCGGATCAGGCCGTCGGGCCAGAACTGCTCCTCGCCCGAGAACTTGACGTCGCGGTACTTCGAGACGTCGAGGCCGGGCCGGTAGGCGAAGCCCTCGCGGAACCACTTCCTCAGCGAGCGCTCGTCGAACCGGTAGTCGAACGAGGCGTGGCACTGGCCGCAGACCTGCGTCGACAGCTCGGGGCTCAGACGGCGCGGATTGACGATGGTAGTGTCGGGTTCGCCCGAGAGGTGCAGGGCGTAGCGGCGTGTCGGATCCCGATTGGCGGCGACGTGCGCGGCGCCGGGACCGTGACAGGCCTCGCACGCGATGCCGAACTCGGCGACCTGGGTGTCGGCGCCGTGCTGCACGTTGCCTTCGAACTCGACGCGCGGCCGGGCATGCGTGGTGTGGCACTTGATGCAGACGACGTTCCAGACCGCGAGCTTGGGTTCGACCGCGTCCGTCGCGGGGCCGACGAAGGCGGCCCGGCGCGAGATCCAGCGCCGTTCGGCGACCTGCCACGTGAACGGCAGCAGACCCAGGTTGCGCGTGTTCCCGGTCTCGTACCAGTAGGCCTGCATGTTGTGCGAGCCCGTGGTGAGCGCGATGCGCTTGTGCACACGCGCGGGCCTGCTGCCGCGATCGAGCGGGTCCTCGAGTTCGACCCAGAACTCGCCGCCGCGCTGCTCGAGGTGGTAGTCCTTGCCATCGATCTGCAGGTCGACGTTGCCGAAGTCGCCGACGACCGAGTGGGCGTCGGCGCGCTGCGTCATCTTGCGGTGGTACGAGTCGTGCCAGGTTGCGTATTCGCGCGCATGGCAGGCGCGGCACGTGCTGGAAGAAACGTAGCCGTCGGCCTGCACTTCGATCGGGCGCAGCGAGACCTGCCGCTCGGGAATCGCCGGTGCGCGCATCAGCACGGCCGCGACCGAGGTGGTCGCCACGAGGGCGGCGAGTCCGATCGCGACGCCGAGCCGCGCGCGATCCGTGCGCAGGAAGCGCGCGGCGGCGACGGCCGACACGAGCGCGGCGGTGGCCAGAAGGGCTGGCAGGTCGATGGGCATGGAATCGCGCGCAGCGTAGGCCCGAGACAGGGCGGCCGTCGAGGTCGGCGTGGGCGACCCGCTCGATGAACGCGGGACGGAGGCGGGCGCTACGGCACGCCGATGCGCAACGCGACACCGTTGCTGAGCACGAAGCCGAGCGGCGGCGCCGGGTCGGGCACGAGACCCTGCGCGTAGACCTGCAGCCCGATCAGGTTCGTCGCGTTCGGCACCGCGAAGGCGAAGGTCGCCGCGCCGCCGCTCGGCACGGTGATCTGGCCGACGTCGGCGCTCACGAGCACCTCGCAACCCTGGGGACCCGGCAGCGCGAGCGGCAGCGCCGTGCCGTTCCACAGGCTCGCCGACGCGCCGAGGAACAGCGCCGCGAACGGGCTCGTGCCGAGCGACGACAGGCGAAGCCCGGCGGTCGCGCCGAGCCACGGCATGCTGCCGCCGTCGAGGTCGAGCTGCGGCACGCCGGTGCCGCCGCTGCAGCCGGCGCCGAAGCGCGCGAATGCGGGCGCCCCCGCCCGCACGTACTCCCATGTCTCGTTGCCGACGAGCACTGCGCGGCCGCGCGCGATGTCGGTCGCGAGGTGCGCACCGAGCATGCCGATCGGGTTCGTGGTCGGCACGTAGCTCGGGCCGCCCCATCCCGAAGGTCCCAGCGTCAGGCTGTCCGTGTACCAGAGCAGCAGCGGTCCGCCGCCCGAGGAGTTGGCGCCGCCGAACAGCCGCGCCGCGCCTCGCGTCGCGTCGAAAGCGAGCGCGTGGTGGACGCGCGCCTGGTCGATCGACGTCGGCCCCGCGCTCCACTGGCTGCCGTCCCACAGCCAGGTCGTGTCGTTGAGCTGGTAGCCCCAGCCCGGCACGTAGACCGTCGTCTCGCCGCCGACGAGCAGCGTGCGCTGCTGCAGTGGGTCGTAGGTCATCCGACATCCGTCGATGCGGCCCGGCGCCGACGCGACCGCGCGCTGCGACCAGGCGCCGGACCACTCCCAGGTCTCGTCGAGCACCTGGGCGACGACGACGCCGCGCGCGCGATCGAAGGCCGCCGCGATGCCGACCGCTGCCGGCGGGCGCGGCAGCGCTGGGGCGATCGCCGACCACGTCTGGCCCTCGTACGCTTGGATCCAGCCGCCGTTGGAGCCCGGTCCCTCGGCGATGACCGCGAGCACGCGGTGGTGGCCGGGGTCGTAGACGAGCACCGCGCCCTCGTCGCCAGCGAAGCCGGGGTTGCCCGCGAGCGCGTTCTGGCTCCAGCTGGCGCCGCTCCATTCCCACGTCTGCACCGCGAACGGGCTCGCCGTGACGAACACCGCCACCGTGACGGAGCGTGCCTCGTCGAAGACGGCGCCGATGCAGTCCCCGGGCGGCGACGCGGCGCGCAGGGTCCACTGCGCGGGCAACGGTGCGGTGGCGAGCAGCAGCACCAGGAACGTGAGGCAGCGTGGGACCGGCATGGGGATCCTCGGATGGGAGACGACCGCGCCGCTGGCGCGCGCGCGCGGCCAGCCCACGGGAGACACAACTGTATCAGAAGCCGCTGCGCGCGAACGTTCGCGCGCGTGCTCACCGGCCGGATGGCAACGCGTCGGCCCTTGTGTCGGCGCCGATGCGCCGTGCGCAGCGCCCAGCCGAACGTGACGCGCGCATCACGGTGTCGGGATCGATCGCCACGGCTTCCCCGGCGAGCCTCGACGCGTCCTCCGGGTGACCCTGGGCGAGCTGCGGGGCCCACCTCGAGCGCAGGAACGGCATCCACCCGAGAACGGAACCCACGGCACCGGGGCACCAAGGCCGCGCCGCCACCGGGTTGACACCCGCTGCGCGAACCCGCCAAGTGCGTGCAACAGATCCGCCACTTCCGGCAAAGAACCGCCGTGCAACCGTCCGCCGAAGATCTGTTCGAACGCTGGCGCAGCCGCGCGGACTCGCGCGCGCTGGCCTCGCTGTTCGACCGCACCGCCGCCGAGCTGTGGCGCGTGGCGCGGCACCTGACGGGCAACCGCCACGAAGCGGACGACCTCGTGCAGGCGACCTACCTGGCGGCGATCGAATCGGCGCCGCGCTGGCGGCGCGAGCTGCCGCTGGTGCCGTGGCTGTTCGGCATCCTGGCCAACAAGCTGCGCATGGCACGGAGGCGCGCCCGCAGGAGCGGCACGCTGTCGCTGCAACGCGCGCCGACACCGGCGAACGATCCCGTCGACGACGCGTCGCACACCGAACTGCGCGAACTGCTGCAGCAGCGGCTCGCGGCACTGCCGGAGACGTACCGCGCGGTGCTGGTGCTGCAGCTCGAACACGGGCTGACCGCGGCCGAGGTCGCGCACGCGCTCGGGCGCTCGCGGGCGACGGTGCGCAGCCAGCTGCATCGTGGCCTCGAACTGTTGCGCGGCTCGCTGCCGGCCAGCGTCGCGCCGCCGCATGGCCGCGACGAAAGGCCGCCGGACCTCCGCGCGGTGCGCGGTGCCGTGCTGCTCGCAGCCGGCGTGCCGGCGACGACCACCGCGACGCTCGGAGCGACGATCCTCATGAAGAAGCTGCTCGCTGTCACGCTGGCGCTGCTGCTCGGCGGCGCCTGGTTCGCCTGGCCGTCGTCCGACGCGGCTCGCCCGACGCCCGTGCCCGGCACGACCACACCGGCGGCGTCGCGCGGCGTGCCCGTCGCCGACCAGGGACCATCGGTGGTCGCCGCATCGCCGCGCCAGGACGTCACGCCGGCGGCGCCCGTCGGCGGCGACGCGTCTGCCGTGGTAGTGCGCGTGCTGTGGTCCGACGGCAGCCCCGCGGCGGCGATGTGGATCTGTCTCGAACCGGCCGGTGCGCACGATTGGTTCGCGCAGCGCTGGCAGACCGCGGACGGCGCCGGGTTGGTGCGGTTCGCACGGGTCGCACCGGGCTCCTACCGCGCCCGCAGTCGCCATGGCGGCGACGTCGACGTCGACGTCGCGGCCGGCGCCGGCAACGAGGTCGAACTGCGCATCCCCGAAGGCATCGACGTGCGCGGCACGGTCGTCGATCCCGCCGGCAACCTCGTGCCGAACGCCGTGATCGTGCTCGGCACCCGCAGCGAGGACGGCCTCGAGGCCGCGCGCAGCGACGGCAACGGCGCGTTCTTCCTG
>DASUFY010000259.1:0-12634 GCA_036274315.1 Planctomycetota bacterium
CGCGCCGCTGGGCGACCTCGTTCAGAAGGTCAACCTCAGGGTATCCGTCGTGCGCAGGTTGACCGGCAGGAACGGCGGAATGCACGTGGGGCCGTACGGCAGCGCCACGAACTCGATGCCCTGGAAGGCCAGCTCGACGCCGACGAACGCCGGGTAGTTGGGCAGGTTGTAGGTCTTGCTCTGCGTGGCGAAGTCGATGGCGATCGGGTCGACGCCGATCGCGCACGAGTTGCCACCGCAGAGCGGGATCGGGAACGGCTGCGGCAGACCCGCGACGAACGCGGGCAGCGACATCGGCAGGCAGTCGAACTGGATCGTGAACGGTGAGCCGAGCACAGGGCGCCCCGTCGTGCGGATGCTCGGCTGGTAGATGCCGCCGCAGCCGGTCGGCACGATCACCTCGATGCCGGTGAGCGTGTTGGGTGTCGCGCCGAAGTGTTTGGCGATGCCGAACGACGCGGCGGGACCCCAGAACTGGTCGCCGCCGATCAGCAGCGACGGTTGCTCGACGCCGGCGCCGTCCTCGTCGAACGCGAGCAGGCACCGGGCCGTGTTCGATTGCACCGCGAGCGGGACGGCGTACCCGGTCGTGAGGTCGAGGCGGAACAGGCCGGTCGGGCCGGCTAGGTAGGCGTCGACCTGCCGCGGCAGCTGCGGGTCCGAGCCGTCCTCGAAGCCGGTGATCGCGAACGGCGTCGACGCCGGCGTGCCCGGCATGTACCAGGCGAGGCCGTTCCAGACGGCGAGCCCGAGCGTCGCGACCGGCACGCCGCCCATCGCGGAGAACGTGCCGCCGACGACGAGGTACTCGCTGGTGGAGTTGGCGATCGGGATCGATGCGAGGCACTCGACCGTGCCGCCCGAGAAGCCGGTGCCACCGCCGAGTTCCGACCAGGCGGCGCCGTTCCAGCCGGCGAGCGAACGCGCCGTGGTGAGACCCGAGTGCTGGAAGGCTCCGCCCGCGACGAGCTGGCCGTTCCAGACCGCGAGCGCCGCGACGGGACCGTCGAGGCCGGCGCCGAGCGGGCTCCAGGTGCCGGTCCAGCGCGCGACGTGGTTGACGGGCGTGCCACCGGCGGTCGTGAAGTCGCCGCCGGCGACGAGCGTGGCGCCGCCGAAGCCCGGCACGCTGACGAGCGTTCGCACGCCGCCCGGCGACAGACCGCCGAGGGTGCCCCACGCGGTGCCGTTCCAGTACGCGACGCCGCCCGGGAACAGGCCGCCCGCGCAGAGCACCGGCAGCCCGGGACCCGCGCCGTCGGCGTCGTGCACGGCGAGCGTGAGCACCGGCCCCGCGAGTCCACCGCCGAGCTCTTCCCAGCCGACGCCGTTCCAGCAGGCGATGTTGTTGACGGGTCGGCCGCCGAACTTCGCGAACTGCCCGGCGACGTAGAGGCGCTTCTCGTGCGAACCCGGACCGTCGTCGTCGAACACGGCCATCGCGTTGACGGTCTGCCAACCCGTGAACTCGAGGCCGTTGCCGCCGATGCCGGGCAGGCCCGGGTCGAAGCCGTGCGCGATGCCGAGGTCGTCGTAGATGTGCAGTTCGACCGCCGTGCGCATGAGGTCGGGCAGCGGGCCGATGTTCTGCGAGGTGTCCCCGGTCTGCGGCGTGCCGCTGCGGCGCAGCGCCGCGCGCAGGTCGTATGGCGTCAGGTAGTACATGCGCCGTTCGAAGTGCAGCGACTGCAAGAGCCCGCAGGCGCCCGCGACGATCGCCGAGGCGCTCGACGTGCCGCCGAAGACGGCCGTGTAGGAGTCGTTCGACGGTCCGCCCGGATACAGATCGCCGTAGCCGGTCGTGACGACCCTCTCGCCCCAGCCCTGCAGATCGAGCGTCTCGCCGTAGTTCGAGAACCACATGCGCGACCGCGCCAGCGGCGGCGTCGGCGGCAGCGGCACCGAAGGCGGCGGTGCGACGCCGGCGCCGACGATGAGGGCCCCCGAGTCCTGTGCGATCGAGAACCAGCCGCCGTAGATGGGATGGTCGAGGTTCTCCGAGCCATTGCCCGCGGCCTCGACGACGATCACGCCGGTCGCGACCACGTTCTCGATCGCCATCCGCGTGAACGTGTTCCACTCGACGGGAACGAGCCCGGCCTGCGACCCGGGCGGCCCGACGTAGTGCGGGCCGGCGATCTGCTGTTCGAGCAGCACGATGCCGCCCGTGCCGACCGCCGAGCCCGCGAGCGTGATCGCGTTGTCGATCTGGCTGGTGCCGAACGGATCCGCCGCGCTCGCGAACGAGATCTGCGCCGACGGCGCCATGCCCGTCGTGCCCTTGGCGTCGAGCGTCGCGGCGAGCACGCCGAGCACCGCGGTGCCGTGGTCGTCCCACGCCGGCGTCGAATAGCCGGGTGGCGTCAACATCGCGACCGGCGGCAGGTCGACGTGCGCCGGGTCGAACCCGTACTCGATGTCGGCGATGCGCGTCGAGCCGCCGCGCGCCGCGAGGTTCGCGAACGGGTTGAGGTCGGACAGGCCCTGGAACGAGCCGGCGCCCGTGCCGCGCGGCGCCGGCTCCGAGTAACCCTGCTTGAAGCGCAGGTCGGGTGCCTGCGGCGGTGGTGCCAGGCCCGGCACGGCCTCGGCGAGTTCGACGCAATCGAGCGCGTTGAGTGCGTCGATGAGCGCCTCGGTGTCGGCGTTCTCGGGCAGTCTGCAGCGGAACACCAGGTTGAGGTCGTGCAGCGCGTGCCCGACGTTGCGCTCGCCGAGCGCGCGCAGGCGGTCGAGTTCGGCCTCGCTGACGGCGTGGGCGCGCGACCACGTGCCGACTTGCAGACGCTCGAGCACGGGCCGCGCCGCGCCGAGCGCGTTCGTGCCGAGGTCGGTCAGCGAGCCGTCGCGCAGGCGGACGGTGAGTCCGTCGCGGAACTTCACGGCGAGCACGTGTGGGTTCCAGCCGTTCGGGATCCGGTAGTGCACCGGCTTGCTGCGCAGCGGGGCCGGTGCGGGCGCCGGCGTCTGGGTGGCGGAAGGCGCCTGCGCGGGGCACGAGGCGGCCGCGGCGCCGAACAGGAGGAGAGAACGCAGGATGGTGGTGTTCATGTGTGCTTCGGGACGGTGCGAATGCAGCGCGTCCGTCGGGACCATGACCGCGGGCCGGTGCACGTTACCGGCCGCGCGCAGAATGTGCGGGCTCGCTGCGCGCGCCGGCCCGCGCGGCGTGCTGCCGCAGCGCGCGGCCCGGGTAGCATGCCAGCCGCGATGCCGCATGCCTCGGGGCCGCGCGCGATGCCCATGACCACCGACGACCCGGAACCCCCGCTCGCCTGCGCCGAGTTCTCGTTCTCGCTCGACGACCTCGTCGACGTGGCGGAGCGCTTCCTGCGCCGATCCAGGGTCCATGCGCGACTGCGCCTGCAGGCGACCTTCGCGGCGGCACTGCTCGGCGGCGTGTCCATGTTCGCGCTCCTGTCCATGAGCCCGACCTCGTCGCGCACGGTCAACGCGCTGCTCGGTGCCGGCACGGCGCTGGTCGGTTTCGGCGTGCTGCACGTGCGTTTCGAACGCCTTCATGCTCGCCGCCTGCGCCGGTACCTGCACGAACTTCACGGCGACGGCCCGCACCCCTGCCGCGTCGAACTGCATCGCGACCGCGTGCGCGCGGCGCAGCTCGGCACGACCACCGAATGGCCGTGGGACCAGGTGCACGGGGTCACCGCGACCGGCGACGACATCGAGCTGCAGACGAGTGCGGGCTGCACGGTGGTGCGCGCGCGGGCGTTCGCCTCGCCGGAGGCACGCGCACGGTTCCTCGCGACGGCACAGCGCCTGCTGCGGCAGCACGCAGCACCGGTGACGGCTGGCTCGGGCTGACGAGCGGCGCCGGGCCGCGGTCGTACACCTGCCGCCCGCGCCCGACGGCTCTCGCATCCGGCGAGTCCGAGCAACGCCAAGTGCGAGCGGCCGTGCCCGTCGTGGACCCGATGCGCCCTTCACCGGCTCGCCCGGCTTCCGTGCCCGCAGCGTCGCAACCGTCACCCTGCCGAGAGAGAGCGCTTCGAAGATCCTGCTCGCGGCGGCGGAGCTCACGCGCTTCCACGTCGATCAGGCGCAGCCCTTCAGCTCGGCGGTGTGCTCGCGGAAGTGACGGATGTCGGAGATGACGACCGCTCCGCCGGGCGCGTCTCGGACGCTGAGCCGCGAGCCTCAGGTCGTGCACGCCCCAACGTTCTCGACGCTCAGCCGCCGGCGCGGCTCGAGGCGCCGGTCGGCTGCTCCGTTCGGACCGCGCTCGAGGCGGGCCGTCAAGGGGTCTGCCGGTCGGACTCGACGGTCCAGAAACGACCGCCCCGAGTGATCTCGGTCGACGAAAGTAGTTGTGGTTGCGGTGCTCGATCGCGTCGATCGCCGCCGCCGCATCCTCGGCTGTTCTCGGATCAGCATGCGCTGCGACGGGCTGCAATGCCGGCAGCGCGTCGCTCCGGAGCGAATAGGCAAGAAGGCCGCACGCGCGGTAGCGCACCATGCAAGAGCGGTCCGACAGTGCCAGCACACCCAGCTGAAAACGCGGCTTCGCTTGCCCGCCCATGTTGGATCGAATGGAAGACCAGCGACGTACGTCCCTGCCATGTCCTGGCTCGGGGATAGAACGCGAGCCGGAACGGGACGACGGCCTCACCCAAGTGCCGCAGTTGCCCCCACGCATCCTCCCGGGCGCGCGCGTCCTTCGCGTCCAGATGGCGAACGAGACGCTCGATCTCAGTGGGGTCCATTCGCGGCGGCCCAACGAATGGGATTCTTGCTGCCGTGGCCGAGACCTGCGGCGGTGAGAGCCGGTCCGGCTCCTGCGGCGAGTTGGACGGCCATGCTACTACGCTGATCGATCGAATGGGCGAACCGCGATTAGGTCGCCATCCTCGACTGCGCGAACGTCCGCAGACTTGAGCGTGACGAGCGCCTCGGTCTTGCCCGATGCCGTCACGAACTCGACGTCCAAGCCATCCGGTTCGTACACCTCGACTACCGCACCCAAGTCGCCACGGCGAAGACCATGGTCTGGGAGGTCTCTGTCGAGCACCACGGTGTCGAGTTGGTTGAATCGCATGTCTAGCCAGGGAAAGCGGTGACGAACCTCGGAGCCCCCGTGCCGACGAGGATGATCCAGATGGAGATCAACTCCGCCACGCGTCCGGTGGGCCCCACGAGTCTACCACGCGTCTCGAACTTGCGTCCGTAGGGGGACGGGTCAAGCTCCCTCGACTCTCCTTCGAGGGCGTGTCGCTCGAGATCAGTCGCCAGCGACTCCCACTCGTCCTGCGAGTAGCCGAGACGAGTGAAGAACTGCGCCTTGAAGCGACCGACTGGATGCGATTCGTGCACCTCGGCGACCAGCATCGACGCCTCGCGGCGGTAGTCGTGCTGCCACAGCGACAGGCGCGGCGCCTCGTGGGCGTCGGCGGCCGCGCCGGTCACGCGGCCCGACACCGTGTGCAGCAGCATGTTCGCCGGCGCCTGGCCGGCGCACGGGACGGCGAACGACAGCACGGGCAACAGCGAAGCGGTGTGCATCCTGACCTCTGCGTGCATGCTACCGCGCCGGGATTCCGCGGTCCCGGCCGGTGTTCTTGCGCGCGCGCTCGGTAGCATGGTCGACGCAGCGGCCGACGGGCCGCGAGGTCGCCACCGCGAGTCGCCTCGCTCGCGGCCGAGGTGAAGAGACGGGATGCCAGATGGCCAAGCCGCCGAAACTGCTGATCGTCGCGGTGCTGCTCGTTGCGGTCGGCTACGGCGGCCTGACGCTCGGCGAGCGCCTGCACCCCGGCTCCAACCTGCTCGGCGGTTGGGCGCTCGTGTGCGGGCCGGTGCTCTGGCTCGGCCTGCTGCTGCTGTTCGTCGCTCTCGTCCGCCTGTTCGTCCGGTGGGTGGGCCGATCTGCCGATGGCGAGGCGCGACGCGAACGGTGACCCCATGAGCACGATCGACGAACACGAAGTCGACCTCCCGACCCCGACCGGACCGATGCGCACGGTCGTGTTCGCGCCGACCGGCGGCGCGCACCCGGGCATCGTGTTCGCGTCCGAGATCTTCCAGATCACGGCACCGATCCGGCGCAGCGCCGCGTTCCTCGCCGGCCACGGCTTCGTCGTCGCCGTGCCGGAGGTCTACCACGATCTCGAACCGCGCGGCTCCGTGCTCGCCTACGACACGGCCGGCGCTGCGCGCGGCAACGCGGACAAGCTGGCGCGGCCGATCGCCGCGTTCGACGCCGACGTGCGGGCCGTGCTCGACCACCTCGCGGGCTCGCCCGCGTGCACCGGCCGGCTCGGCGCGATCGGGATCTGCCTCGGCGGGCACATCGCCTTCCGCGCCGCGCTGCATCGGGACGTGCTCGCGACCGCGTGCTGCTACGCGACGGACATCCACAAGGGCAGCCTCGGCAGCGGCGGCGACGACACGATGGCCCGCATGGGCGACGTGCGCGGCGAGATGCTCATGATCTGGGGTCGCCAGGATCCGCACATCCCCGACGCGGGCCGCCGGCTGATCCACGATCGCATGACCGAGGCCGGCATCACGTTCACGTGGCACGAATGGAACGGTGCGCACGCGTTCCTGCGCGACGAGAGCAGCGGCGGTCGCTACGACCCGGCGCTGTCGCGCCTGTGCTGGGAGCTGATGCTCGAGATGTTCGGGCGGCGCCTGAAGCAGTGAGCGCCGCCATCACAGCCGGAACGCCACCGGCAGGCTGATGTCGAACGACGTCGGCGACAGGGCTCCCCACAGGAAGTTCAGCTGCTGGCCGCCGAGGCTGAAGCTCGGTGGGATCTGGATCTCGGTGCGGTGTGGGTCGCCTTGGAACGGGTTGGCGGGGCGCACGAATACGTCGAGCACGATGAAGGGAGCGGACGGCCCACCGAGCGACGCCGCGGAGATCGCGAGGCTCGGTTGCGGGGTCCCTGGCGGCGGCCAGCCCGTCATCCACGTGCTCGCGTACTCGAGGCCGGTCACGAGGTCTTCGCGGCGCCACGCCGAGGCCTGCAGCTGGGTCGGCAGCGTCGTCGGCAGCGGCGGGCTCGGCCGGCCGAGCAGGAAGTCCAGCAGGATCGGGCTCGGTTGGCCGACGCCGCCGGGATCGAGCGCGCAGATGCCGTCGACGTCGTCGGGGCCGAGGCCGAGTCCGAGTTCGTGCGCGATCGACGGTCCGCCCGGCAGGTGGTAGTCGGTGAGCACGCCGCTGCCGAGCACCGAGAACAGCACCGGGTCGCGCGGGCCGCCCATCGGCGGCAGCAGCGGGTCCGTCGAGAACAGCACGAGGCCGTGGGCGAGGTCGAGCGCGAGCGCGTCGAGGTCTTCGCCGTTGCCGAGGCCGAAGTCGGCGGCCGTGTAGGCGACGACCGGCTGCGTCCACGACAGCGTCGCCGGCACCCACGTGGTCTGGAACACCGTCGCACCGGAGGCCGCACCCGGTGCCGTGATCCAACTCGCGGGGAGGTTGCCCTTGGTTGCGTCGGTGACCGAGAAGTAGACCGTCGGCGGCGGCAGCATCGCCGCGATGCGCGGGTTCTCCTGGTAGATCAGCGACACGTAGAGATCGTGCGCGTCGATGTTGGGCACGGCCGGGCCGAAGCCTGCGGCCTCGACCGAGTCCTGCGAGCGGAACGGCACGCCGACGACGACGAACGGCGCGTTGCTGCCCGGGATCACGTAGGCGAACACGTCGGCCGCCGCACCGTTGCCGTTCGCTTCGTCGGCGACGACCGTGCCCGGTCGACCACCGGTCGCGCGGCTCACGGAGTACGTCAGCGCGGCCCACTGCGTCGGCGGCACGACCGCGTCGCCGGCCGGCGTCGACACGATCCAGTCGTAGCCGAGCGAGAGCGCATCGACGTCGACGAGCGCACCGCCGAGGTAGGTCGAGAAGTCGGGGATCACGGCGCTCGGTGGGCGCGGCGGCGGCAGCACCCCGTCGATGCCGCTGTCGGCGAGGCGCAGGTCGCCGGGCGACGTCGACGGCAGCACCGTGGCCTGGTCGATCGAGAAGCCGTGCGGCAGGCCGAGCAGGGGGCCGCGGCTGCCCTGGGCAGCGAGCGTGGCCGCGAACGTCAGGAGCACGGGGGCGAGGTGTCGCATGGGAGTCGGGGTCCGGTGTGGAGTCAGCGCGCGCGCAGCTGGTCGAACAGGGCAGCGCGCAGGCGTTGGTAGGTCGGGTCTTCGGGCGCGAGGTCGACCGCGAGGTCGAGCAGCCACAGGCGCAGCCGGTCGCGCACGTCGTCGGTGATCTCGGTGACACGCAGCAGGGCCGACAGGTTGGCGATCTGGCGCGCGTTGCGCGGATCGGCGCGCAGGCCGAACAGCAGCGGCACCATCGCACGATCGGGTCGGCCCTCGGCCAACGCCTGCGCCAGCATCTGCGAAGCCCGTACGCTGCCCGCCTTCGGATTCGCGCTGGCGGGCTCGGCGGCGGCGTTCGTGAAGTGCACGACGGCGTCGGCGGCGGCCTTCTGCTGGCCTTCGGCGTCCTCTTCGAGCAGCGCGGCGAGGGCGCGCGTCAGGTCGATGTTGCCGAGTTCGTACTCGCGCCAGCCGACGTCGGTGATGCGGCCCGCCGCGGTCCGCGCTTCGTCGTGCCGGCCGAGTTCGCGCAGGGTCTGGCACAGGCCCGAGAGGCTGTTGTCGAAGTCCGGACGTTCGTCGACCGCGCGACGGTAGCAGCGCAGCGCCTCGTCGAGGTGGCCGAGGCGCAGGTGGGCGAGCCCGAGGTTGTTCCACGGCCCGTGCCGGTGCGGACGCAGCGCGATCGCGCGCTCGCAGAACGGGATCGCCTGCGCGTACTCACGCAGCTGCAGGTGGGCCGCGGCCAGCGTGTGCTGCGTGCGTGCGGTCGCGTGGCCGTAGACGCCCTCGAGCCAGCTCGCCTCGCGGATCGCGCGTTGCGGGTCCGGCTTCTTCCTGCCGAGGATCGCCAGCAGGCGCAGGTCGCGCGCGGGCAGGTAGTCCTCGGCAGCCGACAGCCACTCGTCGGCGCGTTCGCAATCGTGTGCGCGCAGCGCGTGGAAGCCGGCCAGGAAGAAGTCGACCTGCGTCTCCGGCTCCGGCAGGTTCGTGAGGTCGATCGTCGCGACGCCGCCGGCCGCGGGCGCGGCGTTCGCGTAGCGCTCGGCGAGTGCTTGCACGTAGCTGCTCTTCGCCAGCGCGGCCAGCGCGGCGAAGTCCCGATGGGCCCGTTCGACCTCACCCATGTCGAGCAGCGTCGAGGCCCGCATCAGGCGCACGGCGACGTCGCGACCGTCGAGCTCGAGCAGGCGGTCGAGATCGGCGAGCACGTCGCGCGTCTCGTCGAGCGGCACCAGCGCACGCTGTTCGGGGCGGCCCTCGATGCAGAGGTCCGCGGGCAGGCGCGCCAGGCGCTGCGCGCGCTCGTTCTCGGCGGCCTGGGCCTGCAGACCGAGCCACGCCGGGACCGCGATGCCGCCGAACACCAACGCCAGCGTCGTCGTGCCGATCGCCACCGACCTCGCGGGCCGCCGCGCGAGGCGGCGCCACGTGCGCGCGGTGCGACCCAGCGGTCGCGCGGTCACGGGTGCGTGATCGAGGAAGGCCCGCAGGTCGCGCACGAGGTCCTGCATGGTGGCATAGCGCCGCCGCGGGTCGCGTTCGAGGCCGTGGTCGAGCACCGCCTGCACATCGCGCGGCAGGCCGCGGCACAGCCGCGAGGCCGGCACCGGATCCTCGAGGCGCAACGAGACCATCACCTGCTGCAGGTCGCCCTCGTGCGGCGGAGCCAGCGTCACGAGGTGGTAGAGCGTCGCGGCGAGGCCGTAGACGTCGAGCGTCGGATGCGGCTCGACGCGGCCGCGCGCCTGCTCTGGCGCCATGTAGCACGGCGTGCCGAGCACCATCTGCGTGCGCGTGATGCTCGCGTCCCCGGCGCGCGCGGCGATGCCGAAGTCGAGCAGCACGGCGCTGCCCGAAGCGCGCACGAACGCGTTGCCGGGTTTCACGTCGCGGTGGCAGACGCCTTCGCGGTGCGCCGCGACGAGCGCTTCGCCGAGCTCGGCCGTCCAGCGCACGGCCTGTCGCAGCCAGTTGTGTTCGAGCTCGGCCTCGGGCAGCAGCGCGCGCAGCCACTCGACGTGCGGGAACCGGGCCATCGACGGGCCGTCGGGCATCGCGGCGTGCGCCGCGGCGAGCACAGCTTGCAGCGACACGCCGTGCAGCAGCTCGGTGACGAGGAACGTGGTGCCGTCGTCCGTGCGGCCCTGATCGTGGATGCGCACGATGTGCGCGTGTTCGTGCGCCGCGAGTGCGGTGGCCTCGCGGTGGAAACGCCGTTCGCCGTCGGCATCGTCGAACAAGCCGCGGTGCAGCAGCTTGACCGCGACCTCGCGATCCAGGCGTTCGTCGTGGGCGCGCCAGACGGTGCCGGCAGCACCGCTGCCGATCGGCGCGAGCAATCGATAGCGTGCGGCCAGCAGGCTGCCGGCCGGCGAGGCGGGATCCCGTTCGCGTTCTCGCAGCCCCGCGAGCGCGTGCCGGAGCCCGAGTGCTTCGGCGACCTCCTCGGCGAACTCGGGCCGCTCGCGGCACAGCTGCGCCAGGTCCACCTGCTTGCCGGCCTCGAGGTCGGCGAGCGCCGCGGCGATCCAGCCGGCGACGAGCTGTTCGTCGTCGGCGTTCACGCGACGCTCCCGCCCGGACCGATGCCTCGCTGCCGCAGCCGCAGCAAGAGGCGCGCCTGCACGAGATGGAACGCCTTGCGCGCCGCGTCGGCGGACGGCCACGCGAGCCGCTGCGCGAGTTCACCGAACTCGACGCCGCCCTCGAGCCGCAGCTCGAGCAGCGCCCGTTCGCGATCGGAGAAGCCGGCCAGCACCTCGCGGTAGATCGCCATCTGCTCTTGGTTGCCGGCCAGCGTCGCCGGCGACGCTCCGGCCGCCGGCACGCCGGCGGTGCTTGGGCCGGCATCGCCGACGCGGCGCACGTCGCGGCGCGCCGCCTGGCTCCGCCGCACCTGATCGACGAGCCGGTGTTCGACGAGCGTCGCGAGCAGCGCCACGAACGCCTCCTCGGCCTCGCCCTCCCAACGGTCGAGCCCGCGCAGCACGTCGACGAACACCTCCTGCACGATGTCGCCGGTGCTCAGCTGCCGCAGCAGCGCGTGCTGCTGCGGCCGCAGGCGCTGCTGCATCTGCCGGTGCACGAGCGCGGCGACGCGGTCGTAGAAGCGGGCGATCAGCTCGCCGCGCGCCTGGCTGTCGCCGGCGCGCGCGTGTCGGAGCAGCTCGGGCAGGCCGTGCATGGCAGCCAGTATCACCGATCGCGGGCGGACCGGGGTGGCTGCGGGCGAGCAGACGAGACACGAAGCGGGCATGCATGGCACCACCGTCGGTCGAGCGCACCACCGGAACGCCTTTTCGGCTTTCTTCGGGGATCCGGACCAAGGCGGGGCCGGCCCGGGTTTTCGCGGAAGAAGCGTTCCGCTGCGACGCGGCGCGTGCGGTGTGCACGTGCATCCACTCACCCTTCCTGGAGACCCGCGATGAACCCGACCACCCGCCTGATCCGATCCCTGTTCCCGACGTTGCTCGCCGCGACCCTGGCGGCCCAGCAGCAGGTCTGCCTCGGCGTGCACGGCGGCGCCGCCGGCGTGAATCAGTTCGGCGCCGCATCGCGGCTCTCGGCGCGCATCGGCGGCACCACCGTCACGATCTTCCCGGCCGCGGGCCAGGTGGCGCCGGCCTGCAGCTTCGCGCACCAGGCCGCGTTCACGGCGATGGGCTACACGACGGTGCGCCTCGACCCCGAGACGTTCCGTGTCACGAGCGGCCCCGGCGGGATCACGGACGGCGCGGTCTACGGCACCGACGACAGCTCGCTCGATCTGCAGAGTTCGGTGCAGGAATCGCCGCTGCCGTTCGTCGACCCCAGGACGAAGGCCTCGGGCGCGATGGTGCCGCTGCCGCAGCCCAACCAACCGCCGCAGCCGTTCGGCGGCAACCTCACGGTGTGCATCGACGCGCGCGTCGGCGGCGCGATCGTCACGACCTGCCGGCAGCTCCAGCTGCAGCCCGGCTTCCCGGCCGGCCCGCTCGCCAACGACATCCAGCTGCAGCTCGAGATCCAGGGCTTCTTCGGCAACCGCGTCTTCGTCGAGGACCCGCTCGTGCCCGGCTCGTTGATCGAAGTGCTGCAGCTCGAACGCACGAACCCCGGCGAGCCGATCGTCGGCGTGCGGATCCTGTTCGATGCGAACAGCCGCCGGCTCGTGCCGACCGTGACCGGCGCGGGCGTGGCACCGTTCTACGGCGCCGACGAGTACGGGCGCGCGACGCAGGGCGCGGCGTTCGGCGAACCGTGGTCGATGGTGCTCGGCGTGCCGCGCGTCGGCACGAACTTCAATGTGATCCACGAGATGCGCCGCCCGAATGCGTTCGCGATCGAGGTGCTGTCGCTGGCGCCGTCGGCGCTGCCGGTGTTCGGCGGCTTCCTGCTCGTCGACCCTGCGACGATGGTGCTCGAACTCGGCGTCACCGACGGCACGGGCCGCATGCAGCGCCCGTGGTGGATCCCGGCCAACCCGATGCTCGGTGGCTTCCAGCTCTGTTCGCAGGGCGTCGTGCTGATCCCGGGTGCCCAGGATGTGTTCTCGACCGGCGTGCGGTGCGTGCTGCGGCCGTGACGCGTC
>DASUFY010000260.1:0-69503 GCA_036274315.1 Planctomycetota bacterium
CCACCGAGTGCAGCGGGCACGAGGATCTCCTGGCCGGTCAGCGCGACGTTGAGGTTGACGCCGCCTAGCATCGTCGCCGTCGGCGCGATGCCGAGCAGCAGCGTCGCGAGCGAACCGCCGCGGCCGTTGCCGACGCCGACCTTGAAGTCCTGGTTGCCGAGGTTGGCCGGCACTTCGGCGAGCATGTTCGGCACGCGGCCGCCCGTGCCCGGGGAACCGAACCCGTACTGGATGCCGATCGGCGGCAGCAGCTGGCTCCTCAGCGTCGGGCGATCGAACGGCGGCAGACCCTGCGCGACGCGCGGGTCGGTCAGCGCGTTCACAACGAAGTTGATGAGGTCGTTGGCGGCCTGCGGCGGCACGTTGAGCGGCACCAGCAGCGGGTCCTTGTTGGCGAGGTTGGGGCCGCCGCCGCCGAGGTAGAAACCGAACACCTGGCCGACGTTCGTGAACTGGCCCGTGTGCATGAGGGTGCCGCGCAGCCCGACGTTGCGCAGGCTCGGCACCTTGAACTTGCCGCGGTCGGCGAAGTTGCCCGTGACCGCCTGCCGACCGTTGTCCTCGGCGATCGGCCGCAGGCCGAGGTTGCGGAACTGGCCGTCGCTGAACAGGCCCGGCGTGTGGCAGAGGTTGCAGCGGCCGGGGCCGTTGAAGACATTGCGGCCGTTCTGCTGCTGCGGCGTCATCGCTGCCGGGTTGCCCGCGAGGAACAGGTCGTACGGCGTCTGGTTCGGCACGAGCGTGCGCTGGTACGTGGCCAGCGCGAACGCGATGCGCTGCGCGGTGATGGCCGGCGTGCCGAACGCCGCCGCGAACAGGTCCGGGTACGTCGCGCCGCCGGCGACAGCGTTGGCCATGTCGGCCGGCAGGTTGCTCGCCAGCGCCATCGGCCGCACCGTGGCGAGCTTCTGCGTCACGTGCGCGAACGTGCGCGCGTCGTGCGCCATCTCGTCGGACGCGAGCAGCGGCGCGAGCGCCTGGTTCTCGAGCGCACCGCCGGTCGGGATCACGGTCGTGCCCGTGTCGGGGTCGACGAAGGTCGTGCGCGCACGCCCGTCCCAGAAGACCTCGGGGAACCACGCCGCGAGGAGGAAGCTCGGCGCCGCCCGGCGCGTGACCTGCGTCTGCAGACCGAAGCGGGCATCGGGCAGGTAGTCGTTCGCGGCGTCGCTGCGGATGATGCCCGGGCTGCCGAAGGTGTCGTCGGGCGACGGCGTCACGCCGTCGTTGCCGGGGTTGACCACGCGGCGCAGGTCGCCGCCACCGGCCGCGAACGTGTGGCACGTGCCGCACGCGACGCGGTTGTTGCTCGACATCTGTTCTTCCCAGAACAGCAGCTTGCCGAGCACCGCCTTGGCCGGCGTGATCGGGTTCTGCGGCGGCACCGGCTGCGGCGGCAGGCCTTGGGCGGATACGACGGAGGTCAGGAGGACGGCGGCGAGTAGGGATCTCATGCGCAAAGGGGCCGAAGGGACGCGCGTGTGGCAGGGCTGTCCCGGCAACGTCACAGTCCTGTCAGGCCACACAGTCTCGCACAGTTATTCTGGTGGTAGCATCGCGCCCATGGCCAGGATCGGGTTCGCGGCGCTCGTCGTCGCCGCGCTGCTGCTGCTCGCGTTCGCGTGGCGGTCGGACGACCTGCCGCCGCCACCGGGCGCCTGGTCGCAGGCCGCGGACGTGGGCGAACCCGAGCCGGCCGAGCCGGTGCCGGTGCCCGTCACCGATACCCGCGCGACCCCACCGCGCGACGGAACGTGGTGGCTGCGCAGCCTGACCCAACCCGAGCGAGAGCCGCTGCTCGCCGAACCCGACGATGCGCGCGCCGCCGCACTGCGCGGCCGCCTCACGGTGCGGCAGCGACCGTGGCTGCATCCCGCCGGCATCGAGGTCCGCCTGACGCGCAGTTGGCTCGACACCGTGCTGCCCGTCGAGACCGGGCCCGGCGGTGCGCCCGCGCGCGACGAGCCGCGCGCGACCACCGATGCCGAGGGCACCTTCGTGCTGCGCTTCCTGCCGGGTGCGGGCGAGCTGTTCTTCCTGATCGACCACGGCGGCGAGTGGATGGACTTCCAGTGCGTGCGCAACCTGCCCGGACGCGGCGCGGTGCTCGACGTCGGCGACGTCTACCTCGACGACCGCGGCGGCATCACGGGTGTGCTCGTCGACCTGCAGAACCGCCCCATCGCGAACGCGACGCTGCGCGCCGTCGACGATCCGCTGCTCGGCCCAGGCCTCGACGACCTGCGCGCGGAACGCACGCGCGGTCTCGAGCACTTCCGCGTGCCCGGTTCGCTGCGCGGCGGGCCGCTGCCCGACTGGGTCGTGCGGCGCGATTCGTTCCTGCCGTTCCCGACCGCGATCACCGACGCCCAGGGGCGATTCCACCTGCGCGGGCTGCGACCGGGCAGCCACGACGTCTTCTGCCAACACTCGTACGGCTATGCGAGCCGGCCGCAGGTGCTCACCGCCGCGTTGCAGGACACCGACGTCGGGACCGTGCGGCTCGTGTTCGGGCAGGCCGTGGACCTCACGTTCGTCGACGACTCGAACCAACCGTGGATCGGCGCGCAGGTCGCGTTCCTGAACGAGAAGCTCGCCTTCGGCACCGCGTTCGCGACCACGGACGCGCACGGCATGATCCACGCGATGGTGCCCGACGCGCGAGCCGTGAGCCTCGTGTTCGGCTACCCCGACGGCGGGCCGTGGCTCGACCTCGGGCCACAAGAAGATCGGTCGGTGGTGCACGTGCCGCGCGCGCAGCCGCTGGCGGTGCGTCTCGTCGACCTCCAGGGGCGGGCGCTCGCCAACGGCTCGGTGCGCTTCTACGTCACCAGCGACATGTTCCGACCCGTCGACAGGTTGTTGCCGGGGCACATGCAGCCCAGGGAGACACAGCCGGGGCTGCACGTCGGCTCGTGCCCGTGCGAGGTCGTCGTCGTCGCATCGGTGCCGGGCCACGCGCCAGGTCTGATGCGGAGCCCCGCCACGAAGAGGCAGTGCACGCTGACCATGCTGCCGCTGCAGCAGATGACCGTGCGCACCCGCGATCCACACGGCACGGCCATCGCGCGCGCTGCCGTGCGCATCCGCGTGTACGACAACCCCGAGATCCGCTTCGCGGGTGCACAATGGTCGGCGCTCGCCAACGACTGCGTGCTGGTCGGCCTCACCGACGACGAGGGCAAGCTCGAGGTCCCCGTCTGGCCGACGTTCTTCTCGCTGCAGGCGACCCACCCGGACTGGGCCCCGTGTGCGGGCCCCAGGCTGTTGCCGGTCCCCGGCGAGCTCCGCGAGCTCGTGATGCGCAAGGCCGCGAACGTGTTCGGCCGGCTCACGATCGAGCAGCGCGCCGCGCCCGCGGGCTTCCGCGTGCGCGCGCGGCAGAAGCCACCGCCCGGCCACGAACTGCACGACAGCGGCTGGCTCGACGAACAGGTCGCGGTGACGAAGGACGGCGGGTCGTTCGGGTTCCGCGGCCTCGTTCCGGGCATCTGGGAACTGAGCCCCGAGCTGCCGCCGACCCCATCGCCGGACGGCGCCCGCGAACCGCCGCAGGACTTCCTGCCGCAGCAGTTCCTGCTCGACGAGGAACAGGAACTGTACTGCTTGCTCGAAGCCGAACGCGCGCCGATGGCGACGCCGCAGATCGTCGGTGTGGTGCACCAGAACGGTGTGCCGCTGCCCGGCGCCGTGATCCGACTGCGCCCCGTCGAACCCGGCCAAGCCAGGCCGCGCGAACGCCGGGAGCGCTCGCGGTCGCGCCGGCGCACCGAGGCACCGCCGCCGACGGACGAACCCTCGCCCTGGGCACACCGCCTCACCACCGACCTGTTCGGCGACTTCCGGTTCTCGAACCTGTACCCGGGCGCCGACTACGAGCTGCGCGTCGACGTGCCCGTACAGGACCGCCTGCAGTTCGTCGAGCGCCGCATCGTGCGGACCGAGCGCAGCGTGGATGTCGGGCCGCGACCACTCGACATCGTGCTGCAGTGCGGTTCGATGCACGTTCTCTGCCTGCAGGACGGGCGCACCTTCGGCAACCGCATGCTGCGGTTGCGACAGATCGGCGAGAACGGCGAAGAAGGTGCCCGCTTCGAACTGTTGACGAGCGCCCGAGGCGAGCTCTTCGTCGAGTCGTTGCCGCTGGGGACGTGGACCGTCGAGCCGGTGCACGGCGGCTCCTGCGAGCCGGCCACGTTCGTCGTCGGCTCCGGAGCCAACGCCGCGACCGTGCAGGTGACGCTCTAGCGGCACCGGCCGAGCTCAGCCCCCGGACTCCGGCACGGCCCGCGGCTCGTTCGCCACCGCCGCCGCGGCGGCCTTTGCGGGGCCCGAACTCACCCGATCGCGGGGCACGCGCCTACCCTGTTGCTCGAGCAGGTCGCCGTAAGCGCGCGCGGTGTCGACGGCCGCGGCCCGGCGGTAGCACGCACGCGCGCGGCGCGGCTGCACCTGGCGCGAGAACACGTTGCCGAGCGCGATCCACGCGGCGGCATCCCACGGGTCGGCGCGAACGAGTCGCCGCAGCGTCGCCGACGCCGCCTCGTAATCGGCGCGCAGGTACTGCGCGACGCCGGCCTGGAACAGGGCCGGCCGCTGCCGCGCGGTGCGGGACCAGCGCCGCCGCCAGCGCGCCAGCGCCAGCGCCGCGACCGTGCCGAGGGCCACGATCTGCAGCGACCACAGCGGCAGCAGCAGATCGGCGGGGTCGGTGCCGAAGACGAACTTCGCGAGCACGAACCAATCGGCGAGCAACCACAGCGCCGCCGTCGCCGACGCACCGATCAGGAACCGCCCGGTTCGCAGGTAGTACCAGGCCGCGGCCTGGCCGGCCACGAACAGCAGCAGGTTGGGCAGGAAGTGATCGGCGAACACGACGAAGAACGTACGCACCGGGTCGACCGCGCGCCACACCAGCGAGTTCCACCGGCGATCCTGCTACTGTTCCGCGCGTCGAATGCCGTTCCCCAGGAGTCGCCTCTACCTGCTGTTCACGCCGGCGCTCTGCAACGGCGATCCGTGGCAGGTGCTCGCCCGGGCGCTCGACGGCGGCGTCGACGCGGTGCAGTGGCGCGTCGCGCGCGAGGACCGGCCGGGCTTCGAACGCTGTCGCGAGTCCTGCCGCGCCGCGCGCGTGCCGCTGCTCGTCAACGACGACGTCATGTTGGCGGTGCGCGGCCAGGTGCAGGGCGCACACGTCGGCCAGACCGACATCCCGGCCCATGCGGCGCGCCGGCTGCTCGCGGATCGCTGGCTCGGGGTCAGCACGCACAACGTGGTCCAGATCACCGAGGCGGTCGCGGCCGGCGCCGACTACGTCGGCTTCGGCCCGTGCCATGCCACGGCGACCAAGGGCTACGAACACGGCAAGTCGCCCGCGGAGATCGAGGCGGCCGTGAGCCACGCCGCGGCCCGCGGCGTGCCCCTGTTCGCCATCGGTGGCATCAACGCCGAGAACCTGCCGGGCCTGCTCGGCCTCGGCGTCGAACGCATCGCCGTGAGCAGTTCCATCCTGCAGAGCGACGACCCGCGCGCGGCCGCGGCGGAGCTGCTGCGCCGGCTCGGCTAGCCCGGGGCTAGCCCAGGGATGGGCGGGGACTAGACGATCAGCATCGCATCGCCGAACGAGAAGAACCGGTAGCGGCGACGGACCGCCTCCTCGTACACGCCGAGGATCTGCTCGCGGCCCGCGAACGCCGCGACGAGCATCAACAGCGTCGACTGCGGCAGGTGGAAGTTCGTCAGCAGCACGTCGACGACGCGCAGCGTGCGACCCGGATACAGGAACAGGTCGGACCATCCCGAACCTGCGTCCACCGTGCGGTCTTCGCGGGCACGGGTCTCGAGCGTGCGGCAGCTCGTGGTGCCCACCGCGATGACGCGCCCGCCGCGCGCCCGGGTCGCCGCCACCGCCGCCGCGGTCGCCGCCGGCAGCTCGTAGGCCTCGGCGTGCATGTGATGCTCTTCGACGACCGTCGTGCGCAACGGCGCGAACGTGCCCTCGCCGACGTGCAGCGTGACGTGCGCCACCTGCACGCCGAGTGCGGCGATGCGCGCCAGCAGGTCCAGCGTGAAGTGCAGCCCGGCAGTCGGCGCGGCGACGGCGCCGGGTTCGCGCGCGAACACCGTCTGGTAGCGCTGCCGGT
The DNA here is from genome assembly GCA_036274315.1 of Planctomycetota bacterium. GTDB lineage: Bacteria > Planctomycetota > UBA1135 > UBA1135 > UBA2386 > DASVAL01. The sequence goes on from DASUFY010000260.1 coordinate 6,147, forward strand.
CGAGCTCGACGTCCTCGCGACCGTCGCGCGCGATGTAGGGCGGCAACGGCGCGCGACCGCAGCGTTCCAACGCAGCCGCCACGTCGCCGTCCGGCGCCGTGAGTTCGACCACCCAGCGACCACCCGCCAACGCCTCGGCCAACCCGAGCCGCAGCGCCCCTGCTTCCATCTCGAGCACGTCGCCGGGCCGCAGCCGCTTGCTCGGCTTGAGCAACGCCTCGCCGCGCGCGCCATCGAGACGCAGCAGCAGGCACTCGACGCCGCCGCCCGAGGCCCGCCGGCCGCGCAACCGCCACGGGCGCACGCGCGTGTCGTTGAGCACCAACAGGTCGCCGGGGCGCAGGTAGTCCGGCAGGTCGGCGAAGATGCGGTGTTCGTTGGCGCGCGAACGGCGGTCGTGCACGAGCAGGCGCGCGCTGTCGCGAGGCTCCGCCGGGCGCGCGGCGATGAGCTCGGGCGGCAGCGAGAAATCGAAATCGGAGACCTGCACGGCGGGCAGCGTCATACCAGCGGACTGCACCGAGCTCCATCGCGGGCCGTTCCCAGGTGCGATCGGGACGCCGCTGCCCCGCTGCACACGAACGCACGAACGCAACGAGCCAGGGCATTGCCGCGCGGGCCGCCACCAGGGACCATCCGCGCATGGCAACGAGTCGACGATCGTCCCGGATGCCGCTCCTCGCGTGCGTGTCGTTGGCGGCGTGCGGTGGCGGCGGCGCGAGCAGCACACCGCTCGGTGGCGCCGACGTGCCGCCCGAGCTGCTGGCCTGCCGCGCGCGCGTCGATCAGCCGTTCTCGTACGCGGAGATCGCGCTGCGTTCGAGCCGCAACCTCGGCTTGCGCCGCGTGCCCGACCGCGCCGGCCCCGAGCGCAACGTGCGGCTGCATCCGGACGGCAACCGCGTCGTGTTCTCGCGCGAACGGCACAACAACGACGCCGACAGCCGCGAGCTGTTCGTCTCGACCCTCGACGGTTCGGCGCCCGAACTGCGATTGACCCTGAACGCGGCGCTCGACGACGAGCCGTGCTGGTCACCCGATGGCAAGCACGTCCTGTTCGCGAGCGAACGAGCCGGCCCGAAGAGCCTCTGGCTCACCGACGAGCAGGGCACCGACGCGGGCATCTTCCTGGACCCGCCCACCGGCGGCACCGATGGCGAAGCCGACTGGTGCGCCGCCACGGACCGCATCGTCTGGAGCCGCCGCGATGCGAACGGACGGCACAGCCTCTGGCTCGTGCAAGGCGATGGCACGGGCATCGTGCAACTGACCAACGGCGGCGCGACCGCGGGCGAGGGTTCGGGCGATCGCGCTCCCGCGTTCGCGCCCGACGGCGCCCGCGTGGCCTTCGTGCGCCGGGCGTCCGTGTCCGAGGCGAGCCTCTGCGTCGTCGACGTCGCGTCCGGCGCGGTCGAGGTCCGGCTGGCACCGCAGGGTGAGGTGAGCACACCACGCTGGTCGCCGGCGATGGACCGCCTGTTCTTCGGCCTCGCCGAGCCGGACCTCGGACGTGCCACGTTGCGGCTGGCCTGGATCCCGCTCGCCGCGGGTCAGCCGACGCTCGTCTGGCCCGATGAACGCTGGCGGCTCGAGGGGCTCGACATCCTGCCCGGCATGGCCACCGCGCCGGCGAACGAAGCACCCGTGCCGCTCGACGTCGAGCAGGCGGACCTGCAGATCGCCGCGGGCAGCGGAACTTCCGGATCCCGCAGCGAGCTCGCGCGCGCCGACTCGAGCGAGTTCTCGGTGGCCACGGTGACGATCGAGAACCGCGAGATCGCCGGCATCAACTGCCGCTTCGACCTGCCGGTCGCCGATGCCGAGGACGTGCTCGAGTTGCGGGTGCGCTCGATCGCACGCACGAGCCGCGCGGGCGGCGATTCCAAGCTGCGCATGTCGATCTACAACCCCGTCGACGAGCGCTTCGACATCGTCGTCGAGGTACCAGCACCCGGCACGAGCCCGCAGACCATGACGTTCACGACCTCGAGCCTTCGCCACGTGACCAAGGAGAAGCAGCTGCGGGTCACGGTGATCGGCGATGTCGACCCGGGCGCGCGCACCGAGCTGAACATCGACCTCGTCGAGGTGATGCTGGTGCGACGCCAGCGGTGAGTCGTCACCGCGGGCGTGCGCGGCTCAGTGCCACAACTGCTGCAGGTCGATCAGGAACCCGATGCTGCTGCCGATCCACGCGCCGCGGGCGTGGTTGTGGTCGACGGCCGCACCGACGCCGGCACCGATGACCGTGTTGATCGGCAGGAACGGCGCCCGCCCGCCGCCGTCGGACTGGCCACCGTAGTCGCTGCCGGAATCGTAGGTCGGCCCGGAGCGGGCGTCGCCACGTTCGTCGGCCTGCTGCTGCGGCTGCGGCTCGCGTTCCACGGGCTTCTCGACGATGTGCACGACCGTGCGGTAGACCGGCGGCGAGCGGCCGGGTTCCGCCATCGGTGCCGGCTCGCCCACCACCGGCGGTGAGCGATCGGCGTCGGCGCGCACGAACACATCGCGCGACGGATCCGCTTCGGGGTGCTGCGTGGCCAACCGCGGCACCTCCGGTGCGTGGGTCACGGTCGGCGGCGGCGAACTGCAGGCCGCGGCGACCAGGCAGGACAGCAGGATCTGTGGCAACACCTTCATCAGGCACCTCCGTTTCAATGATTCCAGCCCAGGCGCAGGACCCAGTCGGCGGCCTCGGCCTGCTTGCTGATCACGGTGTAGGTGATCGTGTCGAACGCCGCGATCAGGTTGACCTGCCGGTTCGTGTCGTCGCCGATCGGCTGCTTCTGGCGGTTCAGGAAGCTGGTCTGCGCGAGGATCTGGATCGGCTCGTCGACGATGTTCCGGATCGTGATCGTGATCTTGAGCTGGTTGGTGCCCGGCACGCGTTCGACGTTGGGGTTCCCGACGCGCAGTATGTCGTGCAGACTGGCGTCGGGGATCTCGACGTTGTCGATCGACCTCGAGTCGTCCTCGATCGAGAGCGCGTAGAGGGACGGCGTCGAACAGCCCGCGAGCATCGTGATGCCGGCGAGCAGGAACGGGGACAGGCGATTGCGCTTCATGGTGGTCACTTCTCGAGGGGGTGCACTTCGGTGACGTCGGGTTCGATGCGGTCGGGGTCGTCGATGCCTTCGAGCCGGAAGACGCAGGTGTCGGCGGTGCCCCCGGCGGTGATCGGCAGGAGCAGGGCGCGACCCAAGGGCTGCCAATCGGGCGAGGCCAACGAGCCGTTGTTACCGATCGCAAAGCTCTGGTAGCCCGCGGCCACGCGCCGCGCGACGCGGGCCTCGATGAGCCAGGAGCCGTCCTCGGCCTTCCACCGGCGCAGGACCACCGGCGGCTTGAGCGCGAAGTACACCTTCTCGGCGACGACGGCCTTGGCCTTGTCGACGAGCAGGTTGATGAAGTCGTCGAGGTGATCGACGGGCTGGGCCTGCGCGGCATCGGCGGGCACAGTGAACACCTCGTCGAGCAGCTGGGTGTTCTCGACGAGGTCCTCGATCGCGATCGAGACCTGCACGGACCCGCCGGTCAGGTACTCGGGCCGCGGACCCGAGGTCGGTCGCGCCTTGTTGGGCCTGTCGACGACCGAGTGCACGACGATCGGCTGCCAGTTGATGACGACCTTGTGCGAGGCGACGACCTGGTGGCCCGCCTTCTCCTTCTGGCGCGCGGCGCTCTTGTCCGTGACCGACACGCCCGCACCCTTGGCGACGATCTTGACGAGGCGGCTCTTGCGCAGGTAGTCGGCGATCCTGGGCCCCGCGAACTCGCCGGACTGCTGGGCGAACGCCCGGCTCGGATCCTCCTCGGCGAAGCGCTCGAGCTGCCACTTGCGCAGGTCGGAGTCCTGCAGGTCGATGACGATCGCGCCGTCCATCTGGGCATTCGAAGCGACGTCCGCCTTCACCGTGATCTCCCACTGCCCGTCCGCCGCCTTCTCCTTGTGCAGGATCTCGTAGCCGAGCACGAAGCCGGCGATCTGCTGCTGCACCCACTCGCGCTCCCCGTCCGACTCGCCGTTGAACCAGCCTTCCTGGACCGCTTCCTTGTCGTTGGACACGACCGACAGGCGGCTCCGCACGGCGGGCCCGCGCGCCACGCCGATGCCCTTGACCTTGGCGACCGCATCTTCGATCGCGTTGGCCAGCGCCGTGCGGTAGTTCGTCGCGCGACCGAAGCCTTCGCTCCAGGTGTCGCCGGCGCGCGCGTCGGCGCCGGCCGCTGCGGGCGGTGCCGGCGCGGGTGTCGGTGCCGGTGCCGGCGCGGGTACCGGCTCTTGGGCTCGCAGCGCGAACGCCGCGCAGGTCGCGAGAACCATCGTCGAGGAAGGGAAGTTCATGGAGCGCTCCTGAGCAAAAAAGATGGGCACAGCGCCTGCCCGGCTCGGACGGTTGCACGATGATACGCACCGGCCGGCGCCATCGGGCGATGCCATCGCATCACGGCGTTCCGGCGGGGTGCGCCGCGGGCAGCGAACGGAACAGCAACCAGGTCTCGCCCGTCGCCGGCACGGTCACCTGCGTCTGCTGGCGCATGGCGGGCAGCGCGCGACCGCGCGCATCGAAGAACTCGACCTCGAGCGCGTGTTCGCCCGGCGGCACGTCGACCGCGAGCGCATGCACCGTGGACGGCAGCGTGGGCCAGTGCCGCACGTCGGCCGAACTCGACGTCAGCAGGCCGAGCGCGAGCAGCGCCCCACCGGCGATGGCCTCGGTCCGGGCCTTGTCGCCGTGGTCGTTCGCGGCCTGACTCAGCAGCACGACGCCCGCCACCGTGCTCGCCGTCTTGAACACGGCCTTGCCCTTGCGGATGCCTTCCATCACCGTGCCGCCGAGCGTGCGGGCCTGGTAGTCGACGTCGAGCATCAGCGACGCATTGCCGAGCGGCTCGCCGTCGAGCGTCGCGCGCGCCCCCACCGCCGGGTGCGGTCGCGACCGGAACCTCGCGAGTTCCTGCTGGGCGCCGTCGGCGTACTTCTCGGGGCCCATGCCGCACTCGCAGAGCAGCACGAGATTGCCGTGCCCCGGGTCCGCCAGCACGGGGTTGTTGGCATCGCCGCGCGCGCCGTGCTGGATCGCGAACTCGTTCGCGGTCTTCGCCTCGGCGTAGAAGCCCGCCGCGTCGTCGGAGCCCATGAGCTTGCTCATGCGCCCCGCCATCCAGAACAGCAGCGCGTTGTCGGCCTGGAACTTCTCGTCCCCGACCTCGGCGTCCATGAGGATGCCGCGCTTGCAGGCGGCGCGCGCGTTGTCGGGTTCGCCCTTCAGCAGGTAGCAGAAGCCCAGATAGAAGGCGTTCATCGCCTTCTCGTACGGATCGCCCTTGTAGGTTTTGCTGCTCTCGCTGCCGAGGATCGCGCCGGTCGCCTCCGAACCGCTCGTCGCCCAACTGCCCATGATCTGGCCGGCAGCCTCGAAGTTGCGGCGAGCCTCCTCGGGTCGACCCATGAGCAGCTCGCACTGGGCCTGCACGTTGCGCACGAGGGCCAGGTTCTCCGCGTCCCCGTCGGCGGCCTCGCGCGCGGCAAACGCCTCCACGGTGGCGAGGTCGCCGGCTTCGAACTCGCGCAACGGCACCGCGGGCTGGCCGACGGCGCAGCCGGCCAGCGATGCGGCGCCGAGCAGCAACCATCGCCGGAACGGGACGAGTCGTCGCACGGGGCCGGATCAGCGATTGATGACGGACTTCTCGGACTCGGTCTTCATCGAGTACGAGCCCGTCCACACGAGTTCCTGCGAGACGAGGTCCGTGAGCTCGAAGGTCACGAGGATGTACGACGACTTCAACGCGTCGGCCTGGCGATCGCGACTCGAGATGACGCCCTTGAGCACGAAGTCGCTGCCCGCGACCTTGCGGTCGTTGACGCCAGACACCTGCCCGCGCTCCTTCATGCGCCGCTCGGCATCGGTGATGTCGGTTGCCTCGGGCGAACGGTCGAGGATCTTGATCTGCCGCCCGAACGCGTTGAACAGCTCGCCCCGCAGTTCGAGCAGGATGATCTTCTTGTCGATCGTGTCGGAGCTGTCGTTGCGCAGCTCGGTGATGAAGAACGACGCCCGCTCGCCGTCGCGCCCCGGTGCCAGGATGCCGTCGGCCTTCAGGCGCGACGCCATCTGGCTGACCATCGTCTTGATGTCCTGGCTCTGGAGCCCGGTGCCGGTGATGGTGTCCGGGGCGTTCGGGTCGACGCGGGTGTCACGGCCACCGGCGGCGCAGGCGGAGAAGACGAGGCCGAGCAGGCCACAGATCGCGAGACGGTTCAGCATGTTGTTCGGTTTGGAGAAGGCCGCAGCATGGCGGGTTTGCCTGATGCCATGCCCAGTGCATTCTGCCCTGAGCGCCACCGCTGCCCAAGCGTTCTCGGTCGCGGCATTGCGTGCCGGCGACCGCCCCTTGCCGGTGGCTTTTCCCTGGCGGCGAGAGGCGGACCGCCTACGCTGTGCGTCGTATCGGCAATCGCACCCCTCGTGATCCACTCCACCGTCCTCCTCATCCCTGCCTTCCGCGAAGCCGGGCGGGTTGGCGACGTGGTTCGCGAGGTGCAGAGGCTCGATCTCGGCCTCGACGTGCTCGTCATCGACGACGGCAGCCCCGACGAGACCGCCAGCGAGGCCGAAGCGGCCGGGGCCACGGTGCTTCGGCACCCGTTCAACCTCGGCTACGGCAGCGCGCTGCACACGGGCTACTGCTACGCGCATCGCCAGGGCTACGCGCGCGTCGTGCAGATGGACGCCGACGGCCAGCACGAGGCCGCGATGCTGCCGCGGCTGCTCGAAGCGCTCGAACAGGGCGTCGACGTCGCCATCGGCTCGCGCTACCTCGAGAACAGCCCCCCGCCGACGAGCGTCGTGCGCCGCCTCGGCACGAGGCTCTTCGCGTGGATCGCGTCACGATGGGTCGGCCATCGCATCACCGACCCGACCAGCGGCTTCCAGGGCCTGTCGCAACGAGCGCTGGCCTCGGTGTGCAACGACGGCTTCCCCGAGGACTACCCCGACACCGACGTGCTCGTCGAACACCACCGTCGCGGCCTCGCCATCGCGGAGGTCCCGGTGCGCATGCACGCGCGCAAGGGCGGCGTCTCGATGCATCGCGGCGCGCGCATCGCCTACTATGGCTACAAGATGCTCGTGACCCTGCTGCTGCTGCCGATCCGTCGGCCCACACCGCTGCGCCGCCGCGACAGCGTCGCGAGGTTGTCATGAGCGGCTGCCTGCTGCGCGCCGCCGCGCTCGTCGACCTCGAGCCGCTGCCCGAACGCCAGCGACTGGTCGCCTTGATCTTCGCGGTCTGCATGGTCACGGCCGTCTTCGAACTCGTGCGCCGTCGCAAGCTGCGCGAGGAATACTCGATGGTGTGGGTCGCGACGGCGCTCGCGCTGGCCGTACTGGCGGTCAACCATGACCTGCTGATCACACTGAGCCGATGGATCGGCGCCGCGAGTTCGGTGTCGACGCTGTTCTTCGGGGCGCTGCTGTTCCTGCTCGCGCTGGTGCTGCAGTTCTCGGTGCGCCTCACCCGACTCACGCATCGCAACCGCACGCTCGGCCAACGGCTCGCGCTGCTCGAGGAGGAGGTGCAGCGCCTGCGCCGCGAGCGCAAGGCCGCGCCGCCGGAGCCCTCGTTGCGCAAGAAGGCCGGGGCCAGCCAGGACGAAGTGGCGTGAACCGCTGCGCGTGAAGCCCCACCCATGGCCGCGCCCGAGCCATCCGCCGACGCCACCGCACTCGCGCGCGGCGTCGCCACCGAGTTCCGCCGCCGGCTGCTCGGCGAACAGCTGCCGCGCCTGCGCCGCTGCGTCGAGCTGCTCGGCGAAGCGGGCGTCTGGCGCCGCCCGGGCCCCACGTGCAACTCGGTCGGCAACCTGCTGCTGCACCTCGCCGGCAACACGACGCAGTGGATCCTCGCCACCTTCGGTGACGTGCCCGACCGGCGCGACCGGCCGGCCGAGTTCGCGGCCGACGGCAGCGTCGCCGCGCGCGAACTCGTGGACCGCCTCGCGGCCGTCTTCGAACGCGCCTGCGACCTCGTCGATCGCGTGTCCGTCGACGACCTGTTGCGAGCGCGGCGCGTGCAGGGTCGCTTCGAGGAGACCGGCCTCTCGGCGATCCTGCACGTGCTCGAACACTGCTCGGGGCACGCGGCCCAGGTCTACGCCTGGACCAAACAGGTGACCGGGCAGGACCTGCGCTTCTACGACCTCTAGCCCGCGCCAGGTCAGCGCCGCGGCCGCCGCAACACCGCGGCGAAGAACCCGTCGCAGCCGTGGCGGTCGGGACGCGTCGACAGGAACGTGCCCGTGGCGTCGGTCACGGGTCGCGCCGCGTCGCCGCCGAGGATCTCGGCGACGCGAACGGTCTCGAGCCACGGCCGGCGTGCGCGCAGTGCGGCCACGCGCGCCTCGTTCTCGACCTCGAGCAGGGAGCACGTGGCGTAGACGAGGCGGGCTCCGCGCCGCAGCGCATCGGCGGCGCGGTCCAACAGCCGATCCTGCGCCGCGAGCAGCGCCTCGAGCTGCGGCTCGGTCACCGACCACCGCGCCTCGGGCCGGCGGCGCCACGACCCTGTGCCGGTGCACGGCGCATCGACGAGCAACCGGTCGGCGCGCGCCGCGAACGCGGCGACCTCGCCGCCGAAGTCACCTTTGCCGATGCGCAGCGTGCGCACGTTGTCGGCCCCGGCCCGCCGCCCGCGCCGGCGCAGCGCCTCGAGTCGCTGCTGGTGCACGTCGGTCGCGAGGATCTCGCCGCGACCGCGCAGCGCGGCGGCGAGCGCCAGGGTCTTGCCGCCGCTGCCGGCGCAGACGTCGAGCACGCGCCCGCCGGGCGGCGGCGCCACGACGAGCGCCGCGAGCTGGCTCGCCTCGTCCTGCTGTTCGAATGCACCGCGCCGGTAGAGCGGCGTCGCGAAGAGGTCGGCGTGCCCTTCGACGTGCAGGCCGAGCGGCGCGTGGCTCGTCGGCCGGGTCGTTACCCCGATCGCGAGCAGTGCCGCCGCGAGCTCGACGCGCGACGCGACGCGCAGCGTGTTGGTGCGCACGGTGCGCGGCGGCGCCGACTCGAGCGATCGCGCGAGCTCGGGCGCAGCGCCGCCGAACTGCGTGCGCAGCCGGGCAGCGAGCCAGTCCGGCATCGAGTGCTGCACCGCGAATCGTTCGTTCTCGTCCGCGATCGTGGCGAGGCGCCGTTCGAGCTCGGGCCGCGAGCAGAACACGAGCCGGCAGCCGGCCACCGCGGCACACAGCGCCTCGGCCTGCGCCGGCGGCAGCAGACCCTGCTCGACCTGGTGCGCCAACACGAACGCCGCGGCGCGCGCCCGCGGCGCCAACGGGCCCAGGCGATGCGCACCGCCGAGCGCGAACTCGAGACGCCGCCAGGCGCCGGCGACGGCCTGCGCGAGGCGAGCGACGCCGGCGCGGACCTCGGGCGGTGCACGATGCAGCAGCCGGTCGCCGGCGATGAGGTCGCGCGCGGATCGCCGCTGCTGCAGCCATGCCGCGACGACCTCCGCAGCCGCTTGCCAGACCTCGGTCACGGCGTGCTACTTGTGATAGGGATGGCCGGCCAGCAACGATGCCGCCCGATACAGTTGTTCGACCACGAACACACGCACGAGACCGTGCGGCAACGTCATCGCGGAGAGCGACAGGCGCTGGTCCACGCCGGCCAGCAGGTCGGGGTCGAGTCCGTCCGCACCGCCGACCAGGAACGCGACGTCGCGGCCTTGCTGCTGCCAACGGCCGATCTGCTCCGACAGCTGTCGCGTCGACCACATGACGCCGCGTTCGTCGAGCGCGACGACCCACGCCCCCTTGGGCACGGCCGCACGCAGGCGCTTGCCCTCGCCGGCCTGCACGCGCGGCGTCGAGGCGCCCGCGGTGCGCGGTTCGGGCTTGACGAGCACCAGCTCGAAGCCCCACTCGCGCGGCAGCCGGCGCGCATACTCGGCGAACCCCGCCTCGACCCACTCGGGCTGCTTGTGCGAGACGGTCAACAGACGGAGTTTCATCGCGGTGTGTCCGGCAGCATGGTGCCGCGGCAGGCTGCCCGGGTCCACGTTCCGCCATTCGCGGCGCGCGCGCCGGCGACGAACGGGACCAGCAGGACAAGGTGGGCCCACGCACCACGAACCGTCGCGGCACGCGGGCCCGGCCGGACCTATGCCACCGGCAGGGTCTCGGCTCGATCGAGAGTCACTTCTGTCATCCGCACCTCCGTTGCCAGGATTGGGGATCGCAGAGACGGTCGGTCGATGCATGCAATCGCCCGGCCACGTTGCCATCGTACCCCATCGAACGAGGCTCGCGCCGTCGGCGAGGCACGCAGCGCCACACACGCCGATGCCGCCGGCGCCATCGCGCGACAAACTCGCCGTTTCGTCGCGGCATCGACGCGGGTATAGCTGCCGCCGCATGCTCTCCCCGCCGGGCCGGACCCCGCTGCAGAAGGCCTCGCGCCTGGCCGTGTTCGCGCTCGCGCTGCTCGTCGTCGCGGGTCTGCGCCACCACCTCGTCTGGGGCGAGTCGCCGCGCCTGCCGTTCTCGTTGCGGCCGTTGCTCGACGCCATGGAGACCGGATGCGTGCTCGGCTTCGCGTGGTTCGGCGCGCGCGCGTGGCAACGCGGCATGGCCGCCGTGCGCGAGCACTCGCCGGGCACGAAGCGCCTGATCCTCATGAGCCTGCCGGTGCTCGGCACGGCGCTGCTGGTGCCGGCATTCCTGTCGTCGGACGTCACCGACTACGTCATGCGCGGCCGCGTGCTCGCGCTGCACGGCGGCAACCCGTACGTGCAGGTCGCAGCCGACTTCCCCGACGATGCATTGCTCGCGTTCGGCGATGCGGCGTGGAAGCAGTTTCCGCTGCCGTACGGGCCGCTGATCGCCGACCTGCAGGCCGGCATCGCCTGGCTCGCGCACCTGTTCCGCTTCCTGCCGCCGCTCGGCGAGTTCCTGTTGGCCGTCGTGCTGTTCAAGGCCGTGTTCGCCGCCTGCCTCGTGCTGGCGGCGCTCACCGCGCGCAGCATCTGCGCCGTGTTGCGACCGGCCGAACAGGACACGGTCCTGCTCGGCGTGCTCTGGAATCCGCTGCTGCTGAACGAAGGCGTCGCCCAGGCCCACAACGAGCCGCTCGTGCTGCTGATGTTGCTGCTCGCGTTGCGCGCCACGCTGATGGCACGGACCGCCGCGGGTGCCTTCGCGCTCGGCCTCGGCGTGCTGACCAAGGTCGTGCCCGTGCTGCTGGCGCCGCTGTGGCTGGTCTGGTCCCTGCGCCACCGGCGTTTGGTCGGCCTGCTGCTCGGCACGGCGGCCGCGCTGCTCGTGTCCGGCTTCTACTACCTGCGCTTCTTCACCGACCCAGGCGCGCTGTCGTTCGTGCAGCGACAATCGAGCGTCACCGGGGCCAGCCTCGCGTGGGCGGCCGCCTCGCTGCTGCACATCGACGTCGCCAGCGCGCTCACCGCCGGGCGCGTGCTCGTGGTCGCGATCGTGCTCGCCGTGGCCGTGCGACTCTGGCGCCGGCCCGAGCCGCCGCGCCTGGTGCACGGCTGCGCCGCGTGCCTCGCGAGCCTCGTGTGCCTCGGCCTCGGCAACTTCGGACCCTGGTACCACATCTGGTGGATCCCGCTCGCGCTGCTCGCCGGCACCGGCTACCTGCGCCGGTTCGCGTGGCTCGCGACGATGCTGTCTCCGCTGTGCTACGTCGTGTGGACGGGGCTGCGCACGTACGACGCGCGACACGAGTGGGTGCAGCTGACGATGGGCCTGCTGCTGCCCGCGATCGCGGCCTGCATCTGGCGCCCCCTGGACCAGGCGCAGCCGGCGGCCTGAACGGCGGTCATCGCCCGACCTTCGCCCCCGACTGCTGGGCGCGCAGGCGCGAGCACATGGCCTGCAGCGCCTCGACCTGCGAGAGCAAGCGCCGCGCCGTGTCGCTCTGCTCGCCGGGTGCGGCGACGGCGGTGGCGGCGGCGACCGGCCGTGCGGCGAGCGTTGCGGTGGCCGTCGCGGGCGACGACGCCGGTGGGTTCGCGTCGCGTTCGAACAGCTCCTCCCAGCGTCTGGTCACGTCCTCGCGCGTGGGCAGGGCGGGCAGCCCCGTGCCCGTCGACGCGACCACGCGGAACGCGTTCTGCAGCTCCGTGTCCACGGCGTGCAGGTCGGCGAACTCCGCCTCCGAGAACGACAGCTCCTGCAGTTCGCTGTCGCTGACGATCGGTGCCAGCTTGCGCCCCTGCTCCTCCTCCGACTCGAGCAGACCATCGACGAGGTACTGCATCGTCTGCTTCACGTCCGTGTCTGCCAGGGCGAGGAACTCGCACTGCACGTCGCGGTAGCAGTCGGCGGGAATGGTGCGGCGCAGCGCCCCCTCGAGGCGCGACCAGATCTGCGACGCGTCGAGACACGACGTGAACGGCAGCAGCACGACGCAGCGGTTGGGTCCCAACACGTAGATGCCGTCGGTGACCCGCAGCAGCCGGCCCATGGAGTTCCACAGGTGCCGGCCGATCATCGGGCCCAGCCCCGTGTCGGAACCGTCGCGCCGGAAGTCGATGAGGTGCACGTCGGCAGCGAAGCGCTTCGACAGTTCGATCTCGAGCCGCAGCCTGCGCACGAACTCCTCGGCGTTGCCGTGGCGCTGCGGGCGCGGCTCGGGCACCGGGCATCGCTGGTCGAGCGGCACCGGCGACTCGCCGCAGAAGTACGCGGTCAGCAGCGGCAGCTGCGCCGCGAGCGTCGGCGCTTCACTGGTCGCGACGAAGTGCCGGCACTCGACGGGACCGATCGTGCGTTCACCTCCGGACGCGAAGCCGGCCTCGAGGCTCGCGATCACCGCTTCGCCATTGTCGGGCTTCGCCCCCGTCGCCACGAGCACGTAGCAGCCCGGGAAGCCGAACTGGTAGAGGTCGTCCGTGATGCTCACCGCCGGACCCAGCACGTCGACGAGGGCCGTTTCGACCGCCGCGAGGTCGCCCCCGGCGTGGGGGTCGAGCAGGCGCACGGCGACGAACTCCGACGCGACGCCATAACGCTGGCGGCGTGCATCCTCGAGGTGGATGCGTTCCGCGAGGTCGCTCGAGGACCCGATGAACTTGTGCTTGAGGACCTGCAGCAAGCGCCGGCTGGGATCCCCGGTCGGGGCGTCGATCTGGATGCGGCGCACGTTCGCGGCGAGCCACGCCGCGACGCCGAGGAACGTCCTGGTCGCCATGTCGTCGCGCTCCGACCGCTGCATCTCGTCGATGCACAGCAGCACCTTGACGACTCCCGTGCCGTCGGCGATCGGCACAACCATCAGGGGCCCGGTGGCCGCATCGTGCGGCTCGTCGAGATCGACGACCGGCTGGGACCCGGCGATCGCACGCAGGATCCGCTCGTCGCTGGTCGCCGCCTGCAGGCGCGGGCGGATCTCGTCTTCGCTCCAGCCGCGATGGGCCGCCAGGTCGAGCAGGCCGCCCGGGAGCACGAGCAGCGCCGAGCACTTGCTCGCGCCACAGAAGGCGACGAGCATGTCGAGTGGCGCCTCGAACATGTGCTCGGTGTCGTCGACCTCGCTGCGCGCGACCGTCGTGATGAGACTCTCGGGATCGAGCAGACCGTCGGGCGACTGCAGTTGGGCACCGTGGTCGATGCTCCCCAACCGCCGCCCGCGCGCGCGCCGCAACCGCAACACCTCCAGTCGCGCACCGTCGCGAACCCAACCGACCACGAACGCGATCGCCGTGAACGCGAACATGGACCAGCCCACGCCCGGTTCGAGCAACACCTGCCACCGGTAGCCGGCGCCGACGAGCACACCGAAGCCGTGCACCACACCCGCGAGCAACGCCGCGAAGAGCCCGGGCCACAGCCCCCCGCGCAGCGCGCCCCAGAGCACGACGAAACACACCGGACCGGGCTCGAGGTCGGCGAAGCCCGGCAGATGACCGGCACCACCGCTGAGCAGCACGAGGCCGGCCATCGCGAGCACGACCTCCGCGCAGGCAGAGAGCCGCCCGGCGTCCTTGTCACGAACGCGTCGCCGGCGCGAGCGGGCCGCGCGAGGATGCGAGTAGGGTTGCACGAAGTGGTGAATGGGAAGCCGCGCGAGCCCTCTCAATCGACCACGCCAACGCCCAGTCTTGACCGGAGATAGGGCCGCGCGGCGCGCACCGCGATCGACGCGCGTGACCCGCCGCGCCCGCGGCTCCGGGCCCCGGACCTCGCACACCGCGCGCCGCCGATGCGGTCGCGGTCCCGGTGTCGGACCACCGCGTGCACGGGCCGGCGCGCTGGCGGGATGCACCGCAGTCGCGACATCCGCTGTCGAGATGCGCACCGGTCCGGCGCGGCCAGCCGTCGGCGTCTGCCCCGAAGCGGGACACGAAGCGGCGGCGCCCACGTGCGCGCGTGCGCTACAGCGCGACGCACTCGCCGGGTCGGGCGACGCGGAACCCGGCCGCGTCGATGCGGTCCCGGATCGCGGCGTCGTGCAGCGCCGGGTTGGTGTGGTTGAGATGGATGAAGCGCACGGCGCCCGGATGCTGCCGGGCGAAGCCGTCCAGGCGCCGCATCGTGTCGGTCATCAGCGGATGCCGGATCTCGGCGAGGTTTCGTTCGGGCAGTTCGCTGCCGTCGAAGAACGTGCCGTCGACGTAGGCGATGTCGACCCCGGCGAGCAGGTGGTCCAACAGACCGGGCGCACGATCCCACGCATCGATGTCGGGCACGAACAGCACGGTGCGCCGGGGTCCGCGGATCCGGAACGCCATCGTGTCGCTGAACTCGTCGCGGTGCGGCACCGCGATCGCAATGACCTCGATGCCCTCGATGGGTGCGAACGGCTGCTCCGGCACGAACTCGCGCGGCACGATCTGCTCGAGCTCGACGAGTTGCCGCCACGGCCCGTTGCCGCGCAGGAACGCGGCGAAGCGCGGGGAACAGTGCACGGGCAACTGCCGGGTCGAGGCGACTTCGCGGCCGCAGAACGCGAGTCCGAGGTAGTGTCCGATGTGCGCGTGCGTCACGAGCACCGCGTCGATCGGTTGTCGCCCGCGCCCCGCGATGCCGGCCAGACGATGCAACTCGGCGACCTGTTGCTCGATGTGCGGCGTCGCCTCGACGAGCACGAGCGCGGCCTTGTCGTGGTCGACGATGCCGAGGCACGCCGGATGCAGCACGCGACCGTCGCGCCTGGCCTCGACGCAGCAGGCGCGTTCACAGCCGAAGTGCGGCATGCCGCCGTCCTGGGCCGTTCCCAACACGAACAGCTCGAACCGCGCGGTCTCGGCGCGCGGTGCCGCACAGGCGCCTGCGAGCAGGCCGAGCAGGCCGGCGAGACGCCACCGCGGCCGCCGCGCGCGGGTGCGCACACCGCGCACGGCATCGCGTGGCGCTGGTGGGCTCACAGGTAACCGTCCGGGCGCACTCCGGCGACCCTGGGCCGGCGCAGCGCGAGCCACTCGCCGGCGACGACGAGCGACCACGCGACGACCTCGATGAGTTTGGTGAGCGCGTCGGGCAGGTGCTCCTGCAGCGTGGGCACGAGACGGACCAGCACCAGCGCGAGCACGACGACGAAGCCGGCGAAGCACAGCAGCTTGGCGCGCCCGATGCTCTCGTCGCGGCGCACGAGCCAGACCAGCCCCGCACTGCCCGCGGCGAACAGCACGACCAGCGCCGCGTCGCGGTACGACGCGTGGGCGCCGCGCAGGTGCAGCTCCGGGTCGATCGCGGTCGCGATGCCGCGGCCGATCGCGTGCAGGCAGGAGTACACGTCGAACAGCTTGTCGAGCACGATCGTGACGACCCCGGCGACGACGACCCACCACCCCGCGCGCGAGCCCTTCGGCGAACGGCGCGCGAGCACGGCGGCGACGACCCCCAGGGCACCCCACAGCACCGCCTCGAGGTGCGGTGCGTCGAACCGATCGCCTTCACCGGGCAACATCGGCTTCCTCCTCGCGCACGCGCGTGCCGAGCAGCAGCGCGAGCAGCGACGCGGCGGCGAGGCTCAGGCCGAGCACGCTCTTGCCCGGTTCGTAGGCGATCGCGTCGGGCATCCAGCCGTCGATCGAACAGGTCCTCGTGGCGATGTAGAGTGCGTCGACCGCCATCGCGGCGAGCGCGAGCCGTTCCCATCCCGACAGCGACCCGCACCACCGGGCGGCGCGCCAGAGGAACCAGCCGCAGAGGCCGGCGAACACGACGCCGATCGCGAGCTTGAACGTGAACCGCTGCTCGTAGAAGCCCGCGTCGGCCAGCAGCCCGCGGCCGGCGAAGTAGATCGGCCGGTTCCAGGCGAAGGCGTGCAGGCTGGCGAGCAGCAGCGCGCCGATCACGAGCGCGAACCGCGCGGCGCCGCGTTGCCGCCACGCGCGCGGCGCCGCCAGCAGCGCGGCCGCGAGCCAGAGCAGGGCGATGGCCGTGGGTGCGTCCATGGGCAGGCCGTCAGGCGCCGGGTCCGGCGGCTTGGGCCGCGACCGCGATCACGTTGTGCAGCTTGCGCGACAGCATGGTCGCCGGGTCGTAGTCGCAGAAACGCCCGCCGTGCAGGTAGCGCAACCGGTAGCCGCGCCCGAGCAGGAAGTCGCAGACCTCGCGCCCGCTCGCGCCGGCCCGCCGCAGCGCGGCCTCGTTGACCTCGAACAGCACCGCGGGGCGGTGGCGAGCCAGCAGCGCGCTCGCGCCGCGCAGCACGCGCAGTTCGTAGCCCTCGACGTCGATCTTGACGAAGTCGAGCCGCGCGGCGCCGGCCAGCACGTCGTCGAGGCGCTTGACCTCGATCTCGTCCGCCTCGGACGCCGCGCCGTGCTCCGCGTCGTCGACGAAGTACGCCGAGCCGGGATTGCCCGCCGTCGCGACCTGCAGGTGTCCTCGCGACGGGGCGTCGGCGAGGCCGAAGTCGTGCACGGTGACGTTGCGCAGACCGCTGAGTTCGAGGTTCCGCCGCAGGATCGACAGCATGTCGCGCGACGGTTCGAACACGTGCACTCGCCCGTTCGGCACGCATGCGGCGAAGCTCAGCGTGGTCGTGCCGATGTTGCCGCCGACGTCGGCGACGACGCCGTCCGGCGCGCAGAGCCGCGCGCAGGCGTAGCCCACCTCGTTCTCGCCCGGACCGTAGCAGAACGCCAGCACGTCCGTCAGCCGCGACAGGTCGAGCTCCATGCGCATCGACGGCGCGAACTGCACCTGCACGATCGTGCGCTCTTCGCGCGGCGTCGCCATGAAGAGGCGGTTGACGTTCCACACGGCGCGCCAGCGCCGCGAGTCGAACCAGGTCGATCGCGACGGCGAACCCAGCGACCAGAGCCAGCGCAGCAGCCGGTTGACGGGTCGTGCCATCGGCATCAGGCGGCGGCGATACCAGGGGAGTCGCGTCGGCGAGAGCGGCCTGAAGTCCATCGGTCCGTGGCGTCGGGAAGGGTCGCGCGAGGAGTCGCAAGGCTAGCCTTCCGCAGCCGGGATTTCGCCGGCGCGAGCCGAAGCCCCCGAGGCCCGGTCCCGTGCGTCGGCCGGGCTACGTGCCGAGCGCGCTGCCGATGTACAGCTCGAGCGCGGGCGACATGAGGTAGCCGGCCGAGTTCTCACCGGGCGCGAACACGACCAGCTGGGACCACAGCGACCTGCCGACCCAGCCCGCATCCGGAGTCCAGTTCAACGAGATGATGCCGCGGCCGGGTTCGCGCTGCAGCACGGCGTTCGGCGAGAAGCTCGGCAGCATGACGTACTCGGGCGTGATCAGCAGCGAGCAGCCCGAAGCGGCCAAGGGCATCGCGGTCGGCAGCGCACTGAGGCTCACGATCAGCAACGCCAGGTCCTCGGGCGGCGGCGGCATCGTGCACGCGCGTGTGGTCCAGACGATGCGGATCTCGCGTCCGACCCGCGGCTCCTGCCATTGCGGTCGGATCCCCGGATTCACGCCGTGCTGCGGCTGGCAGCTCGTCGGGCCGTGCACGATGCGGATGTTGCCGCGCACCGGGTCCGTGACGAGGGCCGCGAGCGCGCGTTCGACCGGCGTCGACTGCAGGAACTGATGCGCGTCGACGAGGCGCGGTTTCGCCGTCAGGCCAGCCTCGACCGCGAACGGCAGGTCGACCGGCACGGACGCCGGGAACTCGAGCGCCCCCTCTTCGCAACCCCCGAGCAACAACGACATGGTGAGCCAGACGAGGGGGCGCGACATGAGACCTTCCGGGTTGCGGTGCAACGGATGCGAGGACGAGCGCGCACCCGGCAACGCGGCCCCGGGGCTGCGGAGCTGACGGATGCGGATGGCCGGCCGGTGCGGGCGCGCGACCCTCCTCTACGAACCAGGCCCCGCGACTGGTCGCGCTTTCTCCGACGAACTGCGGACCCGCGCGGGCAGCGAACGCCCCACGCCACCGCACGGTGGGATCCGCGGTCGTGGGCCTTGCGGGCAGCAACCCGGTCCTCGACCATGGCGGCTCCGCAACCATGCGACCGGACTCCATGCGACGATTCGTGCTGCTCTGCTCGCTGCTTTGCGCCGCCGCCATCGCCCTGAGTCCCTGACATGGCGACGCCGGTTGCCTTCGTCTCGCACGGCGCGCCGACGCTGGCACTCGACCTGGAGCGCGGGGCCGATCTCACGCGCTGGGCGGCCACGCTCGGGCGCCCGCGGGCCCTGCTCGTCGTGTCCGCGCACTGGCTCGACACGCCACCGGCGATCGGCACGCGGCAGCCTCGAGAGCTGCTCCACGACTTCAGCGGCTTCCCCGAACCGCTCTACCATCTGCGCTACGACGCGCCCGCGGCCGCGGACGTCGCCGAACGAGTCGAGGCGCTCGTGCCCGACGTGCGGCGCGACGACGCCCGCCCGTGGGATCACGGCGTGTGGGTGCCGCTGCGGCACATGTTTCCGGCGGCCGACGTGCCGGTCGTGCAGTTGTCGCTGCCGTTCCGCTGGTCACCGCGGCAACTGTTCGAGCTCGGCCAGCGACTCGCCACGCTGCGCGACCGCGGCGTGCTGCTCCTGGCCAGCGGCGGTGCCGTGCACAACCTCGGCAGGTTGCACTGGAGCGGCGACACGGAACCGCCCGCGTGGGCAACGGACTTCGAGGCATGGCTGCGCGAACGGCTCGCCGCGCGCGCGTTCGACGACGTCGTCGCGTTCCGCGACAAGGCGCCGAGCCCGGAGCTCGCGCACCCGACCGACGAGCACTTCCTGCCGCTGCTCGTGGCGCTCGGCGCGGCCGGCGACCGCGACGAGCCCGTGCAGTTCCCGGTCACCGGCTTCGAGTACGGCTCGTTGAGCCGGCTCTGCGTGCAGTTCGGCTGAAGCCGGCGGCGAAGCCTCACTTCACGCGTTCGCCCGCGCCGGCACCGGTGCCGATGTACCCGGTGGACACGACCAGGTCGTCGTAGCAGACGCGGTTGTCGCGCCGCGCCTCGTGCACGTAGACCATCAACGTCGCACGCTTGATGTGCACGGCCTCGCTGCTGCGCCACCGGAAGCCGCGGTAGTGCAGGTACAGGTGCCCGTCGATCCACACGGCGAGTTCGCCATCGGCCCGATCCGGTGCGTTGACGGCGACACGCTGCTCGACGCAGTGCCAGGCGCCGCGCGCGGGCACGAACGCCTCGGCCGCCGCGGGTCCGAGCAGGTTGCCCCAGTAGTGCCCATCGCGATCGCGCCGCATGTCCATCCAGTACGTGTAGCAGTGCAGCGCACCGGGCGCGGGCAGGCGCTGCCAGTCGCGCCAGCCTTCGACGCGCGTGCTGAAGTGGTCGTCGCCGGCCGGCCGCAGCCCCGCGGTGCCCATGCCCGCCCACTTGTCCGTGCCGGCGACGCCGGCCAACGATCCGCCCGTGTGGTGCAGGTTGCCCTGGTCATAGTCGTCGGCGTAGCGCATCCAGCAGCGCAGGTGCACGCAGTCGTGGCCCTCGTCGCCGAGCCAGAGCACGGCGCTGGATCCGCACGACCTGCCGCCGCTGTCGGTCGAGGTGAGCTGCAGCGCACCGGTGCCGCCGTGCACGAGCGCCGGGTCGTGCACGATCCGCACGCGCCCCTCGCGCTGTCCACCGACCTCGAAGTAGGACGCCAACGACGCGTCGGACTCGAAGTCGTCGGCGAACAACACCGTGCCGGGCCGCGTCAGTCGCGCGAGTTCGCCTTCGTCGCGGCGCGTGTCTTCGGTGACGAGCACCGGGTAGTGCAGCGCGGCGACCTCGTTGCGGCCCGGTGTTTGGTCGGCGGCCCGTTCGAGCAGGTGCAGCAGCGCGGGCCAGCGCGGATCGTGCGCGGCGGCGGTCGCGCCGCGCCAGGCCGTCTCCATCGTGAACGCGACGACGCCGAGCTCTGCCCAGACCCAATCGACGCTGAGTCCGTGCATGGTCGGAAAATGCAGCAGCCGCCCTTCGTTGACGCGCGAGTAGTTGCCGGTCGCCGCGTTCAACGCCGCACCGGCCGAGGCGACGACGTCGTCGACGACTCCGTCGGGCCCACGCTGCGCGGGTATCAGCGCGTCGACCGAACGATGCAGGTCGAGGTAGGCGCGCAGGTGCAGCCGCGGCTCGAGGAACTCGCGCAGCGCGCGCGTCTCGGGCTCGGAGAACGGCGCCGAGCCCGGGTGATCACGACTCTCCGGGCCCCGGCCCGGCTGCCAGCGCGCCGCGAAGTTGCGGTTCAGGTCGACGCCGTTCGCGTTCTTGCGTTGCCGGGCCACGAGGCCGTCGGGGTTGACGACCGGTTGCACCCAGAGCACGCGCCCGGCGAGCAGCCGCGCGACCGTGGGCTCGGTTGCGCGTTCGAGCAGCTCGTCGACCATCGCGATCGCGTCGAGTTCGCTGCCCTCGCCGCCGTGGATGGCGGCGCCGACATACACCTCGGGCGCGCCATCGTCTCGGGCACCGATGCGCAGCACGAACAGCGGCCGGCCCTGCACCGACGTGCCGATCTCGACGCGGCGCACGAGATCGTGATGCTCGCGCTGCCAGCCGCCGACCTTCTCGAGCAGGCGCGCGTACGCGGTCGGGCCATCGTCGAGTCCATGGCGCTCGTCGGCCGGCCCGCCCGTGCCCGGGGGCAGCGGCGGCGTCGGCACCTGGGCGACCGGCACACCGACCAACCAGCAGCCGATGGCGGCGCATGCGAAACGGGTACTCATGACCGCAAGTGTAGACGCGCCGCAAGTCCCGCGTCGCGCGCGCGAGGTTCCCCCCACCGAAAGAACGCGTCACCGGCGCACGCGCAAACCTGTTCGATCTTCGCCGCGACGCATTCGCGCCGCCCGCACCATCGACGTCTGCGCACGAACCAACATCCCGAGGGAAGCAAGCTATAGTCCCGCCGGGTTCAGAATCTCTCTTCTCGAAGGAAGCCCATGCACAACCTCGCCACTCCGCTGTTGCTGGCAACAATGACCGGCGCTCTCGCGGGCCAACAACTCGTCGTCCCCGACTCCCAGAACTTCTTCGACTCCGGCACGACCACGGCGGGATGGCCGACTGCGGCAGCGGGCGGCCGCGTGCAGTGGTGCTATGACACCTCGCACTTCACGCTCGCGGGCGTGACGGGCCCGATCACGATCAACCGTCTGCACTTTCGCGCCGCCGACGGCGTGCCCAATCCAGGCGGACAGATGTACGCGGGTGTCACCGTGCGGCTCGGCTATGCGGCGCTCGACCACGCGGCGCTGTCGACGACGTACGCGCTCAATCAAGGAGTCATGGGGCCCGCCTCGGCGCCTCTGGCGATCACGTTGCTGCCCGTCACGGGCACGACGCCCAACGACTACTTCGTCAACATCGATCTCGCTGCCAATGGCGCCGCGTTCACCTACGATCCGACGACGGGCAACGACCTGCTCGTCGACCTGACGTTCCCGAGCGGTCCGACACCAGCGACGTTCCTGTCGGCGCAGGCGACCAGCAGCGTCATCGCCCAGCGCGGTCGCCGCTGCGCCGGCACGCTGGCCGGCCCCGGCGCGCTCAGTGCGTTCGCGGCCGTCATCCAGCTGGACTTCACCGGGCCCGGCGGCTACTCGGTGCACAACGGTGCGCACGTCGAGAGCTACGGCGCCTCGTGCGGCGTGCAGGCACAGTCGTTCTACCAGGCCTTCGGCCAGGAGGAGTTCGACCTGCGCGGCACCCCGGGCAACAGCATGCTGCTCGTGCCGGACAACTCCGCCGCGCCGAACTACTACACGGTGACGAAGGGAAACTACGCGCCCGACCTGTCGCCGAAGGCACTCGGCTACGGCTCCCCCGACATCAGCGATGACGGCGTGGTGCAGGAGACGCCGGGCTTCACGTTCTACTTCCCCGGCGGTTCGACCACGACGTTCAGCGCCTGCACCAACGGCTACTGCTGGCTCGGCTCCAACACGACGGGCGACTTCTCGCCGACGCTCGCCGAAGTGCTCACGAGCATGCCGCGCTTCATGCCCTACTGGCAGGACATGCACGCAGGCCGCAACACGCTGACGAACCCGGGCTCGGGCATGTACGTCTACACTGACGTCAGCGGTGGTCCCGGCAACCGTCGAACCACGGTGACCTGGAAGGAGATCGGCCAGTTCGCGGGTGCAGCGACCGGCGGCGTGGCCGTCAACACGTTCCAGCTGCGCATGTGGGAGAACGGCAACGTCGAGTTCCGCTACGGCGCGATGAGCAGCTTCCACAGCGGCGGCGGCTTCACGGGCTTCAGTCGCGGTGGCTCGGCCGCCTCACCGGCCGTCGATCCCGGCTCGCGCGATCTGTCGGCCGAGCTGCCGTTCGTCACGTCGCCCGAAGGCACGGCCGGCACGGCATCGATGCTGCTGACGGTCAACTCGCGGCCGATCATGAGCCTCGTGGCACCGGTCACCGTCGTGCACACGGTGTCGAACCTGAACCCGACGACGGTCGCGTTCGCCTACCTGCTGCTCTCGTTCGGACCCGAGGCACCCGGCCTGCCGCTGCCGTTCAGCAATCCGGGCTGCCTGCTGAGCCTGACCGGCGACCCCTGGACGATGGGTGCTTCGATGCCGCTGCCGGGCGCTTCGTACGCCGACATGGGCATCACGCTGCCCCCGGGCGCGTCGCCGAACGGGTTCGGCCTGATGGGCGTCAGCTTCTACACGCAGGCCGTGACGCTCGAGTACGATGGCGTCTGGCAGCTCCGGTCGAGCAACGCGCTCAAGCACACGCTCGGCCTGCTGTAGCCGGTGCGCCGCGCTGGCGGCGAAGAGCAAGTAGCTCGCGACGCGGAGCCCATGGAGCTGCCTACCCGGCCGCGTCCCGCGGCTTGCCGAGCCTCGCTTCGTCGATGCGGAACAAGCTCGCGGCGGTGCGCCAGGCCACGTTCTCGAGCTGCTCCTGGTCGAAGTTCAGTTCGTTGAGCAGCTTCACGTAGGGCTTCATGCGCACGAGCGGCCAGTCGGAGCCGTACATGAGTTGTTTGCCGGGATTGCCCATGTAGGTGATCATGTCCTTGAGCCGCATCGCCACGTAGCGCTCGAACTCGTACGTGAACTCGCCGAGCGTGAGGCCGGAGATGTCGGCGTAGACGTTGTCGTTCTTGTAGAGCACCTCGGCCGCGTCCTGGAACCAGGGATTGCCGAGGTGGCACATGACGAACTTGACGTCGGGATAGTCGACGGCGACGTCGTCGACGAGCAGCGGATGGGCCATGCGCACCTTCGCCGTCTTCGCGTACGTGTCGCCGGTGTGGATCATGACCGGCACCGCATACTTGGCCGCGATGCGGAACACGGACTCGAGCGACGGGTCGTTGATCGCGTAGTGGTCGTAGCCCGGGTAGAGCTTGATGCCCTGGATCTGGCCGTCGCGGATGCGCTCCTCGAGCGAGAACAGGTCGGTGCGCGCTTCGCCGCGCCAACGCAGACCCTCGACGAGCGTGACGCGCGGATCCTGGGTCAGCACATCGAGCAGCTCCTCGACACTGGGCCGATCGAGGTCGACCTTGTAGGACGTGATCACCACGGCGTGGGCCACGCCGATCTCCTCCATCTTGGCGAACAGGTCCTGCGCGTGCTCGGCCGTCGGCCGTCGCGTCGAGTCGTGGTAGTTGTTCAGATGGACGTGGGCGTCGATGAGGTATTTGTAGGTCACGATCCGTTCCCTCCTGGACGACGTCCGGAGACGACCACTTGGTGATTCCGTTGCATGTGCTGACCGGCTTCCTCGGCACCGGCAAGACAACGCTCTTGTCGGCGTTGCTGCAAGAACCTGGCGGCGAAAGAATCGCCGTGCTCGTCAACGAAGTCGGCGAGCTCGCCATCGATCACCACCTGCTCGAGCAGATCGACGAGGGCATCGTGGCGATGCCGTCCGGATGCATCTGTTGCACGATGCGCGGCGAGTTGGCCGAGGCCATCGGCCGGCTGCTGCGCTTCGCGCCGACGCGCATCGTGCTGGAGACCACGGGCCTCGCCGATCCCGCCCCGATCCTGCACGGACTCGCGACCGACCCGCGGCTCGCCGGCTCGGTGCACATCGCGGGCGTCATCGCGGTCACCGATGCGCTGCGCCTCGAGGATCTGCTCGCCACCCAGCCCGAGGTCCGGCGACAGCTCGAGCTGGCCGACCGCATCGTGTTGAGCAAGGGCGACCTCGCGCCGCAGCGCCTCGCCGCGGCCCGCTCGCTGCTCGCCGCCGCGGCCCCCGGCTGCGAGGTGCGCGAGACCGTCGAGGGCCGCATCGACGCGGCCTGGCTGCTGTCGCCGTCGGTGCTGGCGGGCATGCACGACGCGCGCGTGGCCCGCCTCTGGTTGCATCACACGAGCCACGCGGCGACCTTCCGCACGCATGCCGTGCAGCTGCCTTCACCGGCCGACATCGAACTCGTGCAGCTGTGGCTGCGCCTCGTCACCCAGCTCGACGGCCACCGACTGCTGCGCATCAAGGGGCTCGTCGAGTGCCTCAGCACCGGCGACCTGTTCGCGCTGCAGAGCGCCGAACACGCGGTTTCGCCGCCGCGCCGGCTGAGCCGCCGCCCCGAGGGTGTGCACGGCGTGCAGATGGTGCTCATCGAACGTGGCATGGCGCCCGCTGCGCTGGAGCAGGCGATCGGATCGCTGCGCGCCGCCGTGGCCGCGACCCCGGCTCGCTGACTTCGACGAGCCGGCGCTACGCACTCGGGCCGAACCCGCAATTCGCCCGCGAGATCCGGGTTGTGTGCGTGTCGACGGCATGCCGCCTCGGCGCAACCTCGAGGAGCACGACGATGGTCAAGGCGATGTTCGATGTGGAATCCGTGGGCGTCGCGAAGCTGCTCGAGGCGGTGTCCGTCGTCGCCGGCAGCGTGGTCAGCAAACCCCTGGTCCACACGACGAGCTGCAAGATGATCGTGTTCGCGATGGACGAGGGGCAGTCGATCAGCGAACACCACGCCCCCTACGTCGCGACCGTTCACGTGCTCGACGGCAGGCTCGACTTCGGCGTCGCGGGAGCCCAGTACGAGCTCGGGCCGAACGACTGGATGGTCCTGCCCGTCGACGCGAAGCACGACCTGACGGCCGTTGCGCCGACGCGCTTCCTGCTCACGCTGCTGCGGTAGCCGCGCACGCGGTCGAACGCGATCCTGCGCCCGGCACGCCGCGGATCCGGCGGAGGGCGCCGCAACTCGCGGCGCGCATTGTCCGATCCAAGCCGCGCACCTACTCTGCGCGCTCCCTCCCCCCGACACCTGCTCGCGGCCGCGGCGCGGCCCTCCGTGACGACGACGACCAAGCCGAATCAGCCTGCCGCCGAGCCGGGCTCCGGACCCGCGCGGCGACGCCGGCGGCTCGCGCGCGTCGTGCTGCTCGTGGTTTCTCTGGGCACGGCGCTGCTCGCGGGTGAGTTCGCGGCGCGCTGGCAGATCGAAGGCAGCTTCCTCGAGGCCGTCGACTCGATCCTCGGGCTGCGCACGGCCGCCGAACCGGGTGGCGACGCCAACCTCGTCGAGGATGCGCTGCTGGGCTTCAAGCTCAACCCGGCGCTGCCCGGCGTGAACTCGCGCGGCGTGCGGCATGCCGAGTTCGAGGCCAGCAAGCCCGCCGGCCGGTTCCGCGTGTTCCTGATCGGCGACTCGGTCGGCTTTCCGCTCGACGGGTTCTTCCACGACGTCGAGACGTCGTGCCGCGCGCGGTCGCGACACGACCTCGAGTTCGTCAACGCCTGCGTGCACGGCTACACGACCTACCAGGAGCGGCTGTTCCTCGAACGCGACCTGTTGCCGCTCGCGCCGGACCTCGTCGTGCTGCAGTACTGCGTCAACGACAACTTCCGCTTCCTGCACCGGCTGACGAGCAAGGGCCGACGGCTCGTCACGCCCGAGGCGAAGAACTTCCTGTTCCCCGAAGGCGACGGCTTCTGGCCGTGGCTGACGCGCTCGAGCTACCTCGTCTACTCGATCCGCAAGCTCATGCTGAGTTCGCAGGCCGCCGAGGAGCGCGCGTGGCAGGGCATCGGCCGCGCCGCGTGGACCGATGCGACCTGGCCCGACGAGGAGGAGCAGGTGCTGTCGATGCGCGACAGCCTGCGCACGATCGGTGCGCGGCTCGTGGTGCTCGCCGTGCCGCACGAAGACCAGCTCGATGCGGACGAACTCGCGCGCGATGCGGCGTTCGTGCTCAAGCCGCAGCGCATGCTCGGTGAGATCTGCGCGCGCCTCTCGGTGCCGTTCGTCGACGTGCAACCGGACCTGCTGCCGCACCGCGGCGAAGGGCTCTACCTGGACCGGCTGCACCTGTCGCCGAGTGGCCATCGCCTCGTCGGGCAGCGGCTCGCGGCGTTCCTCGACGAACGGCACCTCGTGCCGATCGACTGAGGCCACGGCACGATCGCGGCCCGTGCTGCTCGCCGCGCCGCGGCGCGCCTACGCGAGCAGTTCCCGCACGACGCGCCCGGCGACGTCCGTGAGCCGGAAGTCGCGACCCTGGAAGCGCCACGTCAGCTTCTCGTGGTCGAAGCCGAGCAGGTACAGCATCGTCGCGTGCAGGTCGTGCACTGCCACCGCGCCGTCGACGATGTTGTAGCCGAACTCGTCGGTCGTGCCGTGCGCGTGCCCGGCGCGCACACCGGCGCCCGCGAGCCAGATCGTGAAGCAGCGCGGATGGTGGTCGCGGCCGTAGTCGTTCGCGGTCAGCTTGCCCTGGCAGTAGGCGGTGCGACCGAACTCGCCGCCCCAGACCACGAGCGTGTCGTCGAGCAGACCGCGCCGCTGCAGGTCGGTGACGAGCGCCGCCGACGCCTGGTCGGTCTGCTGGCACTGCCGCGTGATGCCGGCCGGCAGGCTGCCGTGCTGGTCCCAGCCCTGGTGGAACAGCTGCACGAAGCGAACGCCGCGCTCGAGCAGCCGGCGCGCCAGCAGGCAGTTGGCGGCGTAGGTGCCGGGCTGTCGTGCGCTCGCGCCGTAGAGCTCGAACACCGCGTCGGGCTCGTTCGAGAGGTCGGCGACCTCGGGCACGCTCGCCTGCATGCGGAACGCGAGTTCGGCCTGCGCCGTGCGCGCCGTGATCGCCGGGTCCGCCTCGCGGGCGAACTGGTCCGCGTGCAAGCTCGCCAGCGCATCGAGCTGCGCCCGCCGCGCCGCGCGCGAGACACCCTCGGGCTCGTCGAGGAACAGCACGGGCGCCGCACCGGCGCGGAACTGCACGCCCTGGTATTCCTGCGGCAGGAAGCCCGTGCCCCACAGGCGCGCGTAGAGCGGTTGGTCGCGCTGCGCGTCCTTGCTGACCAGCACGACGAAGGCCGGCAGGTCGCGGCTGTCGGCGCCGAGGCCGTAGGCGGCCCAGGCCCCCATCGACGGGCGGCCGCTGATCTGGCTGCCCGTGCAGAAGAACGTGATCGCCGGATCGTGGTTGATCGCCTCGGTGAACATCGTGCGCACGACGCAGAGCTGGTCGGCGATGCGCGCCGTGTGCGGCAGCAGATCGCTGACGAACAGGCCGGCGCTGCCGTACCGGCGGAAGCCCGTGAACGAGCCCGCCATCGGCAGGATGGCCTGGTTGCCGCTCATGCCCGTCAGGCGCTGGCCGCCGAGCACCGACTTCGGCAGGTCCTCGCCCTGGCGCTGCTGCAGCAGCGGCTTCGGGTCGAAGGTCTCGAACGGCGACGGCCCGCCGGCCTGGAACAGGTAGACGACGCGGCGCGCGCGCGGCGCGAAGTGCGGGCCGTGCGGTGCGTCGCCGCCCGACCACAGCGAACGCAGCGCCAGCGCTCCGAGGCCGAGGCTCGAGCGGCCGAGGAACGCGCGCCGGCCGGGCAGCATCGCATCGCTGTCAGCGGGGTTCTTCATCGCAGCACCACCACGGCGTCGCTCGCGAGCAGCGTCGACGCGACGAGGAACAGGGACTGCGCCGGATCCTCGCCCGTCTCGTACAGCGCGCGCAGCGCGGCGAGTTCGGCCGCGCGCGGCGGGCGCGCCGCGAGGCTCGCGAAGACGCGGTCCAGGCGCTGCTCCACGGTCGCCGCGGGCAGCTCCGCGAGCACGCGCGCGGCCAGCGCGCCGGCACACTCGGTGAACACCGGGTCGTCGAGGAAGACGAGCGCCTGCAGCGGCGTGTCGGTGTTCTGGCGCCGGGCCACGCAGGTCTCGCGGCTCGGCGCGTCGAGCACGGCCATGTCGGGCGGCGGGGCGGTGCGCTTGCGGTACGTGTAGAGGCTGCGGCGGTGCGCGTTGGGCCCTTCGTCGGGCTTGTAGTCCGCACCCCAACCGACGCCCGCGTCGCGCCAGAGGCCTGGCGGCTGCCACGGCTTGCAGCTCGGTCCGCCGACCTGGCGCTGCAGCAGCCCCGACGCCGCGAGCGCCTGGTCGCGCAGCACCTCGGCGCCGAGCCGGAACGACGGACCGCGCGCGAGCAGTTGGTTGTGCGGGTCCGCTTCGCGCTGCGCTGCGCTCGCGGTCGAAACCTGCCGGAACGTCGCCGAGCAGACGATGCGCCGCAGCATCGCGCGCACGCTGTGTCGAGCCGTGAAGTCGCAGGCCAGCGCGTCGAGCAGCACCTGCTGGGCCGGACGTTCGCCGAGCCGGCCGAAGTCGTCGGGCGTGCGCACGAGGCCTTCGCCGAAGCAGAGCGCCCACAGGCGGTCGACGACGACGCGCGATGCGAGCGGGTGCCGCGGATCGTTGAGCCAGTCCGCGAGCCCGCGCCGGTCGGGCGGCCACGTCTCGTCCCACGGCAGCACGGCCGCCGGCACGTCGAGTCCGGCGGGCTGGCTGCGATCGGGCTGGTCGTAGGCGCCGCGCCGCAACACGTACCGCTTCGGCGCGTACGGATCCGGCGCCATCACCATCAACTCGGGGATCGCCTCGACGAAGCCGTGCAGCGCAGCGCGTGCGTCGTGCAGCACGAGACCCGCGGCCCGCACCTCGGCCGACTGCGCGACCGCGTGTTCGAACGCCTGCGCCGTGGTCGGCGCCCGGCCCGCGAGCAAGGCCACCTCGGCCGCCGACAACCTCGTCGCGAACAACGCGAACTCCTCGAGCCGGCCGCCGGCGAAGCCGTGGTCGCGATCGCGACCGCCGAGCTCGAGCGCGCGCACCGTCGCGGGACCGGCCAGTTCGTCGCGCACGACCTCGGCGGCGCAGGCCCGGCCGTCGACGAAGATCGCGAGGCCCGCGGCGCGCGAGCTGCCGTCGTAGGTGACGACCACGTCGCACCAGCACCGCAACGGCAGCTCCTCGCGCATGCGCACCGCGATCGCCGAGCCCGGCCAGTGGTGCACGATCTGCCAGGCCAGGTGACCGTGCTCGAGCAGCACCTGATAGCCCTGCGTGTCGGCGTCTTCGGTGTAGTTGCTCGTGTGCAGCACGACCGCACGCTGCTTGCGATCCGGACACCAGAGCAGCAGGCGCACGCTGAACGCATCGTCGCGCGTGAACGCGGGCAGGCCCTCGACCCGCACCCGCGCGTCGCCGTCGAACACCAGCGCCTCGCCGTCGCGGCCGTCGCCCAGCGTGCATTCGGGCGGCACCGTGGCCTTGCGCTCGCCGCGTTCGTCGCGGCAGGCGCCGCCGGCCGTCGCCGCGAACCGGAAGCGAGCGATCGGCGCCGGCAGCGTGGGCGCGATGCGGGCGATGTCACGGAGCGACGACACGCCTTCCGCCGCAGACAGGCAGGCGTCGCGCGCGGACTCCACCGCGGCCTGCAGCCGCGCGATCTCGGCATCCTGCGCCGGCGTGGTCAGGCGCACCGCTGGCTGCGGCGTCGCACCCGTCGAGTAGGGATAGAGCCCCGCTTCGTCGATCTGGAAGAAGCTGCCGAGCGCGTAGTAGTCGCGCTGGCTGATCGGATCGAACTTGTGGTCGTGACAGCGCGCGCAGCCGACCGTGAGCCCGAGGAACGCGGTGCCGAACGTGTCGGTGCGGTCGGCGATGTACTGCTGGCGCCACTCTTCGTCGATCGAGCCGCCTTCGTTGGTCTGGCGGTGCAGACGCCAGAACGCGGTCGCCGTGCGCGTCTCGGTCGTCGCGTCGGGCAGCAGGTCGCCGGCGACGATCTCGCGCACGAACCGGTCCCACGGCTTGTCGGCCGCGAACGAGCGGATCAGCCAGTCGCGCCAGGGCCAGGTGCGGCACTCGAAGTCGGCCTGGAAGCCGTAGGTGTCGGCGAAGCGCGCGAGGTCGAGCCAACCCGTGGCGAGGTGCTCGGCACACGCGTCGCTCTGCAGCAGCGCGTCGACACGCCGTTCGTAGGCATCGGGGCTCGCGTCGGCGACGAACGCGGCGACCTCGTCGGGCGACGGCGGCAGGCCCGTGAGCACGAGGTGCGCGCGGCGCAGCAGCAGCGCGCGCTCGGCCTCGGGCGACGGCGACAGCCCCGCCGCACGCAGGCCCGCGAGCACGCAGCGGTCGATGTCGTCGCGGCACCACGCGTCGTCGAGCGCGGGCACGTGCTTCTCGGGCGGCACGAACGCCCAGTGCCGCGTCTGGGCACACGCACGGCGCGAGAGCCCGGCGGCAGCGAGCACGGCGAGCAGCACGGTGGCCGCTGCGCCGCCCCGCGAGATCTCGGCGGCGTGCACGCCCCGGTTGTGCCGGTCGCGGGCGGCGCCGTCAATCGCCAGGGTGGTGGCGCTGGTGGCGCGCCTGCCGCGCGCGGCGCTCAGTTCCAGTGGATGCGGCTGCGGTTCCAGGCCGCGTGCTGCAGCAATTCGGCCAGATGGTGTTCGAGGCCGCGTTGGATCTCGGCTTCCGTCTCAGGGCGCACGGCGGCCTCGTCGATCTGGCCCGCGTCCACCGCCAGGCGCTCGAGGAACCCCTCGAGCTGGTGATCGGCGCTGCCGAGGTCGGCCGGACAGGCGTCGCCGCAGGCGGCCACCAGTTCGGAGAACTCGTGCAGGAACACGCGCACCATCATGAGCAGACGACGGCGATCGGTCGGATAGGGCAGCATCGGGATGCCTCGCGGAAGAGAAGGCGTTCTAAGCAGCATCCGTCGCGGCCCTTCGCGCCCCATCACCTCGACCAAGATCTCCCGGCCCGGAACCGCCGGCGCCGCGGGGAAGTTGGCCCACCCACGCGGCGGGTCAGATCCCTACAATCCGGGTCGTCGCGCTGCCCCGCTGACGACCATGTCCGACTCGACCCGCCGTACCTTCCTGCGCACCAGTTCCCTGACCGGTCTCGGTTTCGGACTGGCCAACCTCGGCTCGCCGTTGTGCGCGCGCGGCGTGCTGCTCTCGGCCGCCGCCTTGCCGAGCGCGTGGCGGCGCCGGCGCGGCGCGCGGGCGCAGGCGGTGATCCACCTGCACCTCGGCGGCGGCATGAGCCACCTCGACACGTTCGACCCGAAGCCCGAGGCGCCGGTCGAGGTGCGCGGCCCCTTCGGCACCGTGAAGTCGAAGCTGCAGGGCGAACCGCTGTCGGACGTGCTGCGCCGCACGGCCGAGATCGCCGACAAGATCACGGTGATCCGCTCGATGACGCACGGCGAGGCCGACCACGACCGCGGCACGCACAGCATGATGACCGGCTTCCAGCCGAGCCCAGCACTCACCTATCCGAGCCTCGGCGCCGTCGTCGCCCACGAGCTCGGCGTGCGCAACGACCTGCCGCCGTACGTGTGCGTGCCCCAGGTCGGCAGTCCGTTCCAGGGCACCGGCTATCTCAGCGCCGCGTACGCACCGTTCTCGGTCGGCGACAGCCCGGCCGCGCGCCGGTTCCGCGTGCGCGATCTCGACGCGCCGAAGGACATCGACGAGTCGCGGCGCGCGCGGCGCAAGCAGCTGCTGCACGACCTCGATGCCGGCTTCGGCGAATACGGCGCCGGCGACGCGCTCGCTGCCAGCGAGGCGTTCTATCGTCAGGCCTACGCGCTGATCGAGTCGCCCGAGGCGCGCGCCGCGTTCGACCTCGGCGCCGAGCCCGACTCGATGAAGGAACGTTACGGTCGCAACGCGCTCGGCATGGGCAGCCTGTTGGCGCGGCGCCTCGTGCAGAGCGGCGCACGCTACGTCGTCGTCAACCTCGGCGGCTTCGACCACCACGTGCAGATCGCGCGCAACCTGCAGAGCCGCATGAACGAGGTCGACCAGGCGTTCGCGGCGCTCGTCGCCGACCTCGACGCGCAGGGCCTGCTCGACCAGACGCTCGTGCTGCTGACGACCGAGTTCGGCCGCACGCCGCGCATCAACAACGACGCCGGGCGCGACCACTGGCCGCGCGTGTTCTCGGTCGTGATGGCCGGCGGCGGCATCGCGCGCGGCTGCGTGCACGGCGCCAGCAACGCCGCCGGCGCCGAACCGGAACGCGACCCCGTGCGCCCCGCGGACCTGGCCGCCACGGTGTACTCGCTGCTCGGCATCGACCCGGGCAAGAAGCTGCTGGCGCCCGGCGACCGCCCGATCGACCTCGTGCGCGAGGGTGCCGTGCTGCGCGAGGTGCTCGGCTGATGTCGAGCCTCACGGCGGCGCTGCTGCTGACGGCCGGCTTCGGCTCGTGGCAGGCGCCGCAGGTCGATCGCCTCGCGCCGATGGGCGGCCACCGCGGCACCGAGGTGTCGGTGACGTTGACCGGGCAGCGCCTGTTCGACCCGCAGGACCTGATGCCGAGCCGACCGGGCATCGAGGTCCTCGACGTCGCGGGCGACAAGCCCGAACGCTGCACCGCGCGCCTGTGGCTCGAACCCGAGTGCCCGCTCGGCCCCCACGCGCTGCGCCTGCGCACGGCCACCGGCATCAGCAACCTCGTGCTGTTCGAGGTCGGCGCGCTGCCCGAGATCGCCGAACAGCGCGAGGGCAACGCGGTCCAGACGGTGCCGTTGGAGTGCACGATCGACGGCGACCTGCGCGCCGAACAGGTCGACCGGTATGCCGTGCAGCTGACCGCCGGCACGCTCGTGCGGTGCGAGGTGGAGGGCATGCGACTCGGCGTGAAGGCGATCGACCTCGCGCTGTCGGTGCTGGATCCCAACGGCTTCGAGGTCGTGCGCGCCGACGACACGGTGCTCGGCATCAAGGACCCGATGCTGTCGTTCGTCGCCATCGAAGACGGCACGCACGTGGTGCAGGTGCAGGGCGCCTACGCCGACGACGTCAACACCGGCGCCTATCGCCTGCACCTCGGCGGCTTCCCGCAGCCCACGGGATGCCTGCCGTGCGGCGGCCGGCCCGGCGAGTTGCTGACCGTCACGCTGCTCGGCGATGCGCCGCCCGGCGCGGCGACGACCGCACGCGTGCAATTGCCCGACGACGGTGAGGAGCTGTTCCGCTTCTACGCCGAGGACGAACGCGGCATCGCGCCGACGCCGATCCTGCTGCGCGTCGGCGGGCCGCCGAACCGCGAGCCCACGTTGGACGAGAAGAAACGCGCCTGGGTCGAGTTCCCGGCCAGCGTGCACGGCGTGATCACCGGATCCGAGCCGGTCGCGCGGTTCTGGTTCCGGGCCAAGAAGGGCGACGAGATCGAGTTCCGCTGCGTGGCGCGCTCGCTGCGTTCGCCGCTCGATCCGACGCTGATCCTGCGCCAGGCCGACGGCCGCTTCCTCGCCTACAACGACGACAGCCGCGGCCCCGACAGCGTGCTGCGCTTCAAGCCCGCCGCCGACGGCGAGTTCCAGATCGAGGTGCGCGACCTGCTGCGGCGCGGCGGACCGGATTGCTTCTTCCGGCTCGAGGGCGAGCCGCCGAACGACGCGTCGACGCTGCGTATGGTCGTCGGGCGCAACGACGAACCCGTGATCGCCGTGCCGCGCGGCAATCGCGCCGGCGCCGTGCTGCAGTGGTCGGGTCTCGACGGCAAGCAGCAGCTCGCGCTGCTCGCGCGCGGCCTGCCCGCCGGGGTGACGGCGAGCTTCGGCCCCGTGCAGAGCGGCACCAACCTCGTGCCGCTCGTGCTGACTGCGGCGGCCGACGCCCAGACCAGCGGCAACCAGATCGCGTTCGCGCTGCGCGACGCGACGCGCGGCGACGTGCGCGACCTCGACTATGCGCAGTACGTGCCGCTCGTCACGGTGCGCAACAACCTGCCGCTGCTCGGCACGACGCTGCACGAGCTGCCCGTCGCCGTCGTGCAGCCGGCCCCGTTCACGCTGCACCTCGATGCGCCGGCCGTGCCGATCGTGCGCGGCGCGCCGCTCGCGCTGCGCGTGCACGTCGTGCGCGCCGACGGCTTCACCGAACCGGTGCGCGTGAGGTCGCTGTGGACCACGCCGGGCCTCGGCGCGGGCCAGGTCGTCGTCGATGGCAAGTCCGACAGCGGCGAGTTGCCGCTCAGTGCCAACGGCGGCGCGATGACGGGACGCTTCCCGATCGCCGTGGTCGGCGAAGCGAGGCAGCGCGGCGGCAGCGTCGAGGCCTATTCGGACTTCGTCGACCTCCAGGTCGACGAGCCGTGGCTCACGGCCGACGTGGGCCGGGCCCGCACCGAACCGGGCACGGGCGCCGAACTGCGCATCGCGCTCGCACCGAAGCGGCCGTTCACGGGCACGAGCCGGGCGACCTTGCTGGGCCTGCCGCGCGGCGTGCGCAGCGAACCGATCACGTTCCTGCCCGAAGATCGCGAACTGCGCTTCGTGCTGCAGGTCACCGCCGACGCGCCGCCGGGCCGCCACCGCGGGTTCCTCGTCCAGTTGCTCGTTCCGGCCGGCGACGGCGCCGCGCCGGCCGCCGCGGTCGAACATCGCTTCGGCGGCGGCGAGATCCGCATCGACACAAAGGTCGCGCCGATCGGCGAGGCGAAGCGATGAGGCGCCGCGGGCGCTGCTCGGCGCTCGGTCGCGGCATGCTCGTGCCGGGCCTCGCCTCGTGGCTCGCGGCCCAGGCGCCGGCACCGTGCGATCCCGTGCCCGACCCGGCCGTCGGGGCGGGTTCGGCGGCGGCACCGACGCTGTGTGTGCATCCCGCGGCGATCCATCTCGACGACGGCCTCGACGTGCAGCGCGTGACGGCGCTCGAACGGACCGCGAGCGGCGCGACCGTCGACCGCACGGGCGCCGTGCAGTGGCAGGTGGTCGGCGCCGACCTGGCCGAGATCTCGCACGAAGGCGAGACGATCGTGCTGCGCGGCCTGCGCAACGGCGACGGCACGCTGATCGCGCGTTCGCCCGAGGGCGAGGTGCGCGTGCCGCTGCAGGTGCGCCACGTCGAGGTGCAACCGGAGGTCAGCTTCCGCAACCAGGTGATCCCGATCCTGACGCGCGCCGGCTGCAACACGGGCGCGTGCCACGGCGCCGCCGTGGGCAAGGAGGGCTTCGCGTTGTCGTTGTTCGGCTACGACCCGGACCACGACCACCTGACGCTGACGCGCGACCTGAAGAGCCGCCGAGTCGATCCGGCCGCGCCCGAGCAGAGCCTGATGCTGCAGAAGGCGACCGGCGCGGTGCCGCACAAGGGCAACAAGCGCTTCGCGGTCGACTCCCCCGCCTACCGCAGCCTGCGTGCGTGGATCGACGCCGGCGCACCCGACGACAAGGAACGCGCTCCCGCGCTGCTCGGCATCGAGGTGCTGCCTGCGACCGCCGTGCTGGTCGGCCCGGGCCAGGAGCTGCCGCTGCAGGTGCTGGCCCACTACGGCAACGGCGACGACCGCGACGTGACGGCGCTCGCGCTGTGGAGTTCGAGCAACGACGGCGCCGCCGCGGTGGCGAACGACGGCCGCGCCACGTCGCACGAGGCCGGCGAGACCTGCGTGCTGGCGCGCTTCGGCGGCTTCGCGACGGCCGCCCAGGTGCTCGTGCTCGACTCGGACCGCCCCTTCGTCTGGCCCGACGTGCCCGCCGCCAACTTCGTCGATCGCCGCATCCACGAGAAGCTGCAGCGAGCGCGCGTCGCACCGGCCGAGCGCTGCAGCGACCAGGTGTTCGTGCGGCGCGTGTTCCTCGATCTGCTGTCGACGCTGCCGTCGCCCGACGAGACGCGCTCGTTCGTCGCCGACCCTGCCGCCGACAAGCGGGCGCGGCTCGTCGACGCCCTGCTGCGCCGGCCGGAGTTCGCGCTCCTGCAGGCGATGCTGTGGGCCGAGGTGCTCCAGGTCGATGCCGAGACCATGGAGCCCAAGGGTGCCGCGCTGCTCACGCGGTGGCTGCAGCAGGGCTTCGCCGACGGGCGGCCGTTCGACGCGATG
Organism: Planctomycetota bacterium; assembly: GCA_036274315.1. Taxonomy (GTDB): domain Bacteria; phylum Planctomycetota; class UBA1135; order UBA1135; family UBA2386; genus DASVAL01. The sequence goes on from DASUFY010000260.1 coordinate 42,647, forward strand.
GTCAAGGACCTGCTCACGGCCGAGGGCCCGACGTTCGAGACCGCAGAGGCCAACTTCTACCTGGCCGCCAGCGAGCCGCACCTGCTCGGCGAGCGCGTGGCGCAGAACTTCCTCGGCGTGCGCCTGCAGTGCGCGCAGTGCCACAACCATCCGTTCGAGAACTGGACGATGGACGACTACTACGGCTTCGCCGCGTTCTTCGCCCAGGTGGGCAGGAAGCGCAGCGAGGACCCGTACGAATGGGTGATCTGGGATCGACGCAACGGCGTCGTACGCAACAAGCGGGACAACACGGTCGCCGAGCCGCGCTTCCTCGGCGGCGGCGCGGCGCAGATCCCCGCCGGCACGGACCGCCGCCAGGTGCTCGCCGACTGGCTGTGTGCAGCGGACAACGCGTTCTTCGCGCGCAGCGTCGTGAACCGCGTGTGGGCTCGCCTGTTCGGCCGCGGCCTCGTCGACCCGCCCGACGACGTGCGCGTCAGCAACCCCGCCTCGCATCCGCAACTGCTCACGGAGCTGGCCGCGCTGTTCACGTCGAGCCACTTCGACGTGCGCGAGGTGTATCGATGCATCTGCGCGAGCCGCACCTACCAGCTGGCCCGCCACACCGGCGACCCGAGCCCGGCCCTGTTCGCCGGCAACCAGGCGCGACGCCTGTCGGCCGAGCAGCTGCTCGACGCGATCGGCGCCGTGACCGGCGTGCCGACCAAGTACCCGGGTGTGCCGCTCGGCGAACCGGCGACCGCGATCGCGCGCGGCCGCACCGGCGTGCGCTTCCTCGACACGTTCGGCCGCCCGCCGCGCGAGACGTCCTGCACGTGCGAACGCCGCGCCGAGCCGACGCTGGGCCAGACGCTGCATCTGATCAACGGCGACACGATCGCGCAGAAGATCGCCGACAAGAACGGGCGCCTGCAGCGGCTGCTGGCCGCCGCGGTCGCGCCCGGTGCGATGCTCGACGAGCTGTTCCTCGCGGCCTACAGCCGCACGCCGGGCGACACCGAACGCGCGCGGCTGCTGGCGGGCATCGCCGCCGCCGGCGATGCCGCGACCGCGTGGCAGGATCTGTTCTGGGCCGTGCTCAACTCGCAGGAGTTCGGCTTCCAACACTGAACGTCGAAGAACCCGGACCACCCGAAGAGACTCGCCCGAGACGATCCGCCGCGACCACCCGACCATGCAACGCCTCCTCCTGTCGACGCTCCTGATCGGCCTGCTCGGCGCGGCGCTGCGAGGTCAGGACCCGCCCCGCGAGCCGGCACCGCAGCAGCGCCTGCTGCGGTTGCTGCGCGAACTGCGCTCGACCGACCCCAAGGTGTGGGAGGCGCGGCTCGCCGACCTCGAGCAACAGGCCAGGGTGCGCGACGCGGAGGCGAAGACGCTGCGCGAGCAGGCGACCGACCTGCAGCGCCGCGCCGACGCCGCCGCGGCGGCGGCCGCCGCGCTGCGGGCCGAACAGGCGAAGCTCGTCGAGCTGCAGAAGGTGCTGTCGAGCCTGCCCACCGCCGACCCGACGCAGGCTCCGGCGGGCGAAGCGAAGCCGAGCGCCGCGCCCGCGAAGTCCGCACCCGACCCGGCCGCCGCACCCGAACCCAAGCCCGAACCCAAGAAGGCGCAGGCCGCAGGCGCAGCCGCACCCGCCGCGGTCATGCCGACAGCGAAGCCACCCGCCACGGCGCCGGCCATGAAGGACGGCGGCGGCGAACCCGCCGAACTCGTCACGTGGGCCACGGTCGCGCCGATCTTCGCCGAATCGTGCACGGGCTGTCACGATCCCGACGCGCAGAAGGGCGGCCTCGACCTCAGCACGTTCGCCGCGGCCCGCAACGGCGGCGGCTCCGGCCAGTCGCTGGTCGCCGGCGACCCCGAGCAGAGCCGTCTGTACCGCATGGTGACGCGGCAGGAGCGGCCGTTCATGCCGCGCGACGCCGACCCGCTGAGCAACGCCCAGACGAAGGTGCTGCGCACGTGGATCGAGCAGGGCGCCGCCGAGGACGCCGCGGGTGCCAGGGCATTCCTCGCCGAGAGGGCCGCGATGGCCAAGGCCGCCGGCGCGGCAGCCGACGCAGCGAAGCTCGACGAGGGCGCGGCGCCGATGCCCGGGACGATGCCGACGACGGCGCTGCGCACCCCGCACCGACCGGGCCCCGTGGCGAGCCTCGTGCGCAGTCCGCGGGCCCCGCTGCTCGCGATGCCGGGTTTGCAGCAGGTGCTGCTCTGCGACGCCGAGTTGCGGCCGATCGGCGTGCTGCCGTGTGACCTCGCGCACGTCGGTGCGGTGGCCTTCGCCGAAGACGGCAGCGCCGTGCTCGCCGCCGGCGGCGAGCCGGGCCGGCGCGGCTCGGCCGTGTTGTTCGACGTGCGCAGCGGCGCGGTGCTCACGACGTGCGGCGCCGAGAAGGACTGCCCGCTCGCGGCCGCCGTGCACCGCGGTGCGGGTCTCGTCGCGCTCGGTGGCTCGAGCAAGCGCGCGCGTGTGCTGCGCATCGCCGACGGCGCCGAGGTCCTGGCCGGCAGACACGACGACTTCGTGCTGTGCCTCGCGTTCGATCCGGCCGGCAAGCTGCTCGCCGCGGGCGACCGCGCGGGTTCGGTGCAGCTCTGGGAGACCGCGGGCGGCCGCATCTTCCAGACCCTCGCGGGTCATCAGGGTGCCGTGCACGCCGTCGCCTTCGATCGCACGGGCAAGAGCCTGTTGACGGCCGGGGCCGACGGCACGCTGCGGCTCTGGGACGTGGCCGCCGCGAAGGAACGCTGGCGCCAGAACGCGCATCCGGGCCAGCAGGCGCTGGCCGCGGCGTTCGGTCCCGGCGACGCGGTCGCGAGCTGTGGCAGCGACGGCGTCATCGCCGTCTTCTCGGCGGCGGGCCGGCCCGTGGCGAGGTCGCCGGCCGCCGGCGAGTGGCTCTACGCGGTGGCGTTCGGCGCCGACGACGCGGTCGTGTGGGCCGGCGACTGGCTGGGTCGCGTGCACCGGTTCGACGTCGCGAAGAAGGTGCTCACGTCGAAGGTGCCGCTCGCACCGGCGCAACCGGCGTTGCAGTAGCTGGCTCCGGCGCCGGTGCCGACAGGTGCATCGCGACCAGCATGCCGGCGAGCGGCAGCGCATGCAGCACGAGGCGGTGCAGCGAACTCGCCATGTGCCAGCGCACGTCGTGCGGCGTGACCACGAAGATCAGCGCGTAGCTGAGCAGGTGCAGCACGAGCAGCAGCCACGCCACCCGGATCGTCGCGCCGCCGAACGTGCGCCAGCGCAGCGCGGCCGTGCCGAGCAACACGAGCCAGAGCAGCCCGTGCTCCGCGACGGCCGTGACCTGGCCGGCGAACGCCGCCGCGATCACCGGGATGCGCGCCGCGTTGTCCACGAACGTGCGCGCCGACAGGTTGCCGAGGTAGTCGCCGTGCGTGCGCGGGATGCAGTGCGACCAGACGAGCCACGGCAGCACGAGCACCACGAAGACCAGCGCACACAGGCCAGCACCGCCCCACAGGCGCCGCCCCGACCCGCGCGGCGGCGGGAACGCCACCATCGCCACGCAGTTGATCGCGCCCAGCGCCAGGCCTTCGTTCTTCGTGAGCGCGGCGAACGCCGACATCACGCCACACAACGCACTCGTGCGCCAACGCGGGGCCTCGCGCCACTCGATCACGCAGACGACCGAGGCCGTGTAGAAGGCCATGAGCTGCACCTCGGCCATGCCCGATCCCGCGTGCCGCAGCGTGCACGGCGCGGCGAGCACCAGGACGGTCACGGCGAGCGCCGTCGGCAGGCTCGTGCGGCGCCGGCAGAACGAGAAGACGAGCGCCATGAGGCCCACGTAACACAGCACCTCGGGCAGCTTCGCCAACTGGTCGTCGACGCGCCCGAGCACCGCGAACACGCCGACCATCTGCAGCGGCACCATGAGCGGGTAGTCGAGGTGGCTGTAGCTCAACGACACGTCGCTGAAGTACGCAGGCCTGGGCACGAGCCCGTCGCCCGCGATCACCTTCGCCTTCAGCGCCCAGATCGCGAAGGCATCCCATTCGTAGAGGCCGAGGCCGAGCGCCTTCAAGGCCACCGCGCCGAAGCAGCCGGCGAGCACGGTGAGCAGCACGACGCTCGCGAAGCGTGCACGCGGGGCGAGCCGGGGCGCCGGTGCGACACGCCTCGACGCGCGCGCGAGCGCGAGCGCGAGGCCAGGCAGCGCGGCGAACGACAACGACACGAACGTGCCGCGGTCGGGGTGAACGCCGAACAGCTCGAGCACGAACAGCGCATAACCGAGCACACCGGCCCCGAACGTCGCGGCGAGACCGACCGAGCGCGGCAGCGGCACCGCCTGGGCGCGCTCGAAGAAGGCCACGCCGAGCGCGCCGAGGCCCATGGCCACGACCACGTAGACGCCGAGCCACCACGCGTCCATCAGAACGGTCCCTGGACGTCGATCGAGGGCACACCGGCGGGGCTCCTGGCGATCACGACGACCCAGCGCACGCCCAACGCCTGCCGCCGCTCCGGACCCGGCGGCTCGCTGGCCGCGGCCATCGGTTCGCCATCGTTGACGACGACGGAGGGGTCGGCGACGAAGACACGGCGCGGCCAGGCGATGTAGTTGCCGCGATAGTACACCTGCGTCAGGAACACGCCGTCGCCGTCCAGACCGCCGCGAAAGCCCTCGAAGCGCAGCCAGGTGTTGCCCGGCGAGAGGCGCCGGCCGAACAGTTCGTCGACCGCACCGTGCCCCGCCATCGCGCGTTCGGGGTCCTGCAGCGCCTCGGCCACGGTCTCCCGCACGTGACTGCCCGGCCACAGGTCGGCGACGCACACGAACGACACGCCGCCCGCCAACAGCACCGCCGGCGCGCGAGCCAGGAGCCGGGAGACCTCGCTGCTGTTGCCGCTCACGTCGCGCGCAGCATCGTGGCGGCCCCGTGGGGCGGCAAGCGGATTCCCGCGATGCGCACGTCAGCGATGCACGAGCACGATCGGGCGGAAGCCGATCGCCGGGTTCCTGTTCAACGACCAGGCCTTGCGCGCCGAGGCGCGCGCGTCGCGCGCGCCCTCGTGCCAGCTGCTGGCGCGGATCTCCAGCTCGAACCGGCCATCGGCCGCGACGTGCTCCGCGACCTCACGCACGTTGCCGAGCACGTCGTGCAGCAGGAACCCGTTGGCCGCGTAGGTGCCGACCGGCGCGGTCGCGACGAAGCCATCGAACCACGGCACCCGCACGCCTTCCCCGCACGCCATGGGTTCGCGCTCCAGGGCCTCGTCGAAGAGGTTCTCGTGGTGCTCGAGCGCGGCTGCGGTCTTGCCGCACCAGTACGGACCGTCGCAGCCTGCATGCGCGAGGTAGTCCCACTGCTCCGTGTTCGGCAGACGCATGCCCCAGGCATGCACGACGTGCAGGATCTGCTCGTGCGTGAGGTTGACGACCGGGTGCTCGGGTGTCTGCAGCACGTCGTCGGGATCGAGGCCGCGGTTGCGCGGATCGACGAGCTGCCACTGGCCGTTCGTGAACTCGAACTCGCTGGCGAAGAACGGCTCGAGGCGAACGGTCTGCGCCGGCACGTCGAAGTCCTCGCGGTCCGGGTCGTAACCCGGCTCGTCGGGATGGTCCCGCTGCGAGCCGATGTGCACCTCGCCGCCGGGCAGCAGCACGAAGACCGGCCACGTGCGCGGGCCGATCTTCGGTCGCCCGTTCACGAACTCCGGCGGCTGGCCGCCCGGCAGCGGCAGCGCGAACTCCTGCAGCCCCGTGGGTCCGTGCCGCCCGAGCGGGATCAGGCCGACCTGTGGCGGCAGATCGAGGCCGTGGTAGAGCGTGTCGTCGCGCACCTCGCGGCGCACGCGCTCCCAGTCCTCCCGATGTTCGTCGACGGTGAGCCTCTCGACCTGCTGCGCCCAGTCGATGCGCAGCACGAACTTGTCGCGCTCGGCGTTCGGCTCCGTCATGTGGGCGAGCGTCTCGAGCGCCTGTTCGAGCTGCGCTCGCAGCGCCCGGCGGGCGTTCCTGCCGCCCGCCCAGTCGGCCGGGTCGACCACGTCGGTCTCGGCTTCGGGGGCTTCGACGAACGCGCGCATGCGGCCGCGCTCGGCCAGGATCATGTCGAACTCGCGCAGCAATTCGCGCAGTTCGTCGAGCCGCTGCGGCCGCGCCGCCGGCGGATTCGACGAATCGCGGCGGCGCAGTTCCCCCAGATACTGCACGAGCCCGAACAGGTTGCCGCGTTCGAGGTTTCGCCGGCTCTCGACCGAATGGGCGAAGATCGCGACGAGGCTCGCGAACGCGAGCACGAGCATCGACAGCGAGAAGCCCACGGCCAGGCGATGCCGCCGCACGAAGTTCTGCAACAGGTAGCGGCGCGTGTGCCGCCTGGCGCTTATGGGCTCGAGTCGCAGGAAGCGCTGGACGTCGTCGGCGAGCTGGCCGGCGCCGCCGTAGCGCCGGTCCACGTTCTTCGCGAGCGCCTTCATCACGATGCTGTCGAGGTCGCCGGCGAGCATGCGGCTCGACTCGCGAGAGGTCGCGAGCCCGCCCGCGCTGGCGACAGCACCGCTCGCCGAACCGGCCTGCTCGACGCGCATGCTCGGCGTCGATGGCTCGCGCTCGCGGATCGCCCGCACCATGGCGTTCACGTTCGCGGCCCCCAACTGCCACAGCGACAGCGGCAGCACACCCGTCAGCATCTCGTAGAGCACGACGCCGAGCGCATAGACGTCGGCGCGCGTGTCGATCACCGACGCACCCGAATCGTCGACCTGCTCCGGGCTCATGTAGTCGGGCGTGCCGACCAGGCCCACCGTCGGCGTCAGGCGTTCGCGCGTCCGGTCGGGGTCGATCGCCCTGGCCAGGCCGAAGTCGATGACCTTCGCCACGGGTTCCTGGCGCGGACCGTAGACGAGGATGTTCGACGGCTTGAGGTCGCGATGCATGATGCCCTGGCGGTGTGCATGCTCGACGGCGCGGCAGACGTCGATGAAGAGCCGCAGCCGCGACCCGAGGTCGAGTCGCTCCTCGTTGCAGTAGTCCGTGATCGGGCGGCCCGGCACGTACTCCATCGAGAAGAAGGGCCTGCCCTTGTCGGTGCCGGCCTCGAAGACCTTCGCGATGCCGTTGTGGTTCAGCGAGGCCAGCGCCTGGATCTCCTGCGCGAACCGCGCCACGCGCGACGCGGTGTCCTTGCCGAGCCGGATGATCTTGACGGCGACCGCGCGACGGAACGGGCTCGTCTGCTCGGCGAGATAGACCTCGCCCATGCCGCCCGCGCCGATGCGCTGCTGCACGCGATAGGGACCGATCGTCTCCGGCAGGCCCTGCCTGCAGCGGCCCAGGTGCGTGACGAGCCAGTCGAGCTGCCGGCCGAGCCTCGAGGCGAAGCCCGGGTGCTGTTCGCGGAACGCATCGAGCGCGCCGGTTCCGTCGCGCTCGATGCGCGCCAGGCACTCGGCGAGCAGCGCCTGGAACTCGTCGGACGGAGAACCCGGTTCGGATCCCGACAGACGTTCGGTGGTCGGCATGAGGCGTGGACTCCGTGGACCTGGAGCAACCCGGGGCGAGGTCAGTCCCGCAGCGCGGAGATCCTCTTCACGGGTTCTCCACGGCCGGATGGAACGAGGCAGACCATCCGGTGCGCAGTGGGACTGCGCATCATCACCGCTCGCGCGTGGCGAAGCCACCGGCGACGACCACGGCTCACAAGAAGTCCCGCCGTGCACGCCGTGCACCGCAACCCGAGTGCGCGCCGGCGCGAAGCCGTGCGCGCCGCAGCGGCGATTCACCAGAGCCTGGCCGGTTGCGCCAGCACGGGCTCGTTCGGGGCCGGCAGGGCGATCGGCACGATGCCGCTGACCCAGATGCCGTTCCCGTCGAAGGCCAGGGCCTGCCCATAGAGCTCGAGCGGCCAGTCCGCGAGCGGACCCTGCGACCACAGCTCGAGATCCTGGGTGTCGGTGTGGCCGCCGCCGAGCACGACGAAGTCGGTGAGCAGCGGCAGGCCCGCGGCGATCTCGGTCTGGGCCGGCGAGGCCGACAGCAGCACGACGCCGAAGAAGCCCGGCAGCGCGCCGTGGATGGCGGCGTGCAACCGGCCCTTGCTGACCGACAGCTCGAGGTGCGCGAGTCCGGCGACGATGGGCTTCTTCGGGGCCTGCTCGTCCGAAGCGGTCGGCGCCTTGGCGGGGGTGGACTGCGCGGCGACGCCAGGGCAGAGCCCCGCGGCGAGCAGGGTGCCGAGGCCGGCGACGAGGAACACGGTGCGCGTGACGTGGAACATGATCGAGTCTCCGTTGGGTATGGCGTTCGCCGAGCCAAGGGGACGGCCTCGCCCGAGCGCAGCCGGATTGTCGCGAAGCGGGTGCCGGCGTCGCGCCGCGCGTGCGTGCGGGATTTTCCTGGCGAGCCGCTGCGTCGGGCGACGCCTCTCCCCTCAGTCGGGTGGGGAAGGACGCAGGGTCGAGTAGGAGTGCAGGAACGAGGGCTGCGGCGGCCGGCGAGTGACAACGCCGGCCGTCGCTTTTTTCCGGGGTGACTCGCGAGGCGGTGTCCGGCTCGCGCGGGGTGGCTCAGCCGACCAGCAGCCACGCCGTCGCCGCGAGCGCGACCAGGCCGGCCGCCAGGACCACGAGCCGGTGCCGGCGCACGGATCGGCAGAGGCGCCAGCAGGCCCGCGATGCCGGGCCGCGGCGCGAAGCCGCGGGCAGCCCGCCGGCGAGCCAACGCCCGAGATCGTCGGCAAACGCGGCGGCCGTCGCGTAGCGCGCGCCGGGCAGGCGCGCGAGCGCGCGCATGCAGATGTCGGCGAGGTCGCGCGGGATGCCGCGGCACACCTGCCGCGGCGGCGCGATGCGGCCCGTGCGCACCGCGTTCAGCAGGTGGATGCGGTCGCGATCCGCGTGCGCCGGCCGCCGCGTCAGCAGTTCGTAGAGCACGAGGCCACACTGGTAGAGATCGGTGCGCGCGTCGCCGCGCAGGCCCAGCGTGTCGAGCTGCTCGGGCGCCATGTAGGCGACCGTGCCGAACAGGCGGCCCGGGCGGGTCACGCCGGTCAGCTCGCCGAGCCCCGACAGGCCGAAGTCGAGCACCAGGACCCGCCCGTCCGCGCCCACGAGCACGTTGCCGGGTCTGAGGTCGCCATGGTGGATGCCGTGCTGGTGCGCGGCGACGAGGATCTCGAGCACGGCCAGCGCAATGCGGACCGCCTCGCGACACCGGTTGGCGTCGGCGCGCGCAGGCGAGGCAGCCAACACCTGGTCCAGCGTGCGGCCCGGAACGAACTCGCGCGCCAGGTAGACCGTGTCGCGATGGCGCCCGCTGTCGAGCAGGCGAGCCACGCCCTCGTGCCGCCAACGGCTCAGCGACGTCCTCGCCCGCTGCAGCGTCGACTCGAGTTCCGCCCCGTCCATGAGCGAGTGGAACAGCTTGAGCACCACCTCGACGCCGAGCGTCTCGTCCCGCGCGCGCCAAACCTTGCCGAAGCCGCCGCTGCCGAGCGCTTCGAGCAGCACGTAGCGGTTCGCGATGCGCACGCCGGGTCGGAACGGCTCGGGGAACGCCGAGCTGGCCCAGATGGCCGTCTCGACGATCGCCCGCAGCTCGTCGCGGGATTCCGCGTCCGGCAGGCGCGCGGCGAGGACCGCCATGTCGGGCGGCTGCCCCACCTCGACGCCACGCAGGTACTCCATGGCCAGGTCGTCGACACTGGGAGCGCGCTCGGGGGTCTGCATGGGGCTGTTGCGTGCACAGGGGAGGTGTCGGCGCGGTTGCAGCCGCGAAACCCGTTCACGTGGTCTCGGGCCCGATGCCGCGCTGCCTCAGCAGCTTGGAGAACTCGACCATCGCGCGGCGATGCTGCTCGCGCGCCGCCGACTCCGTGTTCTTGCCGAGCACGTCGGCGACCTCGCTCCACTCGAGTCCGTCGTAGTCGCGCAACACGATCACTCGCCGGTAGTGCTCGGGCAGCAGGTCGAGGCACTGTTCGACGACGGCCTCGCGCTCGCTGATGGCGACCTGATCGATGGGCGCGATCGAAGCGCCGGCGACCTGCAACGGCGCGTCCGTGCCGTCGTCGTCGAGGCTGACCTGACCGGCCGGGGCCTTGCGCTTCTTGGCGTTCTCGCGGTCGACCGCGTCGTGCACCTGCCGCTCGGCGTACTCGGCGAGCCAATGCAGGAAGCTGCCCTCGTGCCGCATCTCGAAGCGATCGAAGTTCTCGAACGCCTTCGCGAAGGTCGGCTGCAGGATGTCGTCCGATTCCATGCGCGTGCGCAGCCGCGTGCCGATGCGCGCGCGCACGCACCGGCGCACGCGTTCGTAGTAGCGTTGGAACAGACGGTTCAAGGCGTCGCCGTCGCCGGCCTTGGCCTTCTGCACGAGCTCCCAGGTCTGAGTCAGCGGATGGTCCACGTTCCCTCGCGAACGGCGGATCCTACCGCGCCGGCCCCGGCAGCGGCAGGCCCGGGGCTGCTGGACCTGCCGGAACTACTGGCCGTTCTCGAAGTGCGCGCTCTTGACCCAGGCCTTCCACGCCTCGGTGATCTGCGCCCAGTCCTCGTCCTTGAAGTCGCGGAACGCGGTGTCGACGGCCAGGCCGGCGTCGCCGTGCACGAGCACGACCTTGCGGTACATGTCGAGGACGTCGCGGTAGCGCTCCTGCCAGCCCCTGCCGAGCTTCTCGCCGCGGCGCAGGAAGTCGATCATCGAGTACGCCTGCGCGTAGCGGTACGACGGACGGTCGGTGTAGAAGCGCTGCACCGGCCACTTCAGGATCTCCTTCCACGGCACGAAGTCGCCGACGCGCACCATCTCCTTGCACTCGTCGTAGCGCATCTTCGAGCCGAGGTACTTCCAGCCGCTCGAGCCCCAGCGGAACGAGCCGAAGTAGTCGCCCGTGCCCTCGTCGAACCAGCGCTGCAGCGTGACGTGCTTGCCGGACGCCGACGAACCGAAGTAGAAGTCGGCGAACTGGTGCCAGCCCTCGTGGTAGGTGACCGTCTCGGTCGCGCCGCTGCCCATCATCTGGTCGCCGCCGAGGAACACGACGAGTTCCTTGCTCGAGGGCGAGAACCAGCCGACGACGCCGGACGGCGACTGGCCGTACTTCTGGAACTGGTCGTACGTGGAGCACAGGCGGAACACCGAGAACGGCTCGCGCAGCGGTTCCGCATGGGTCTCCAGTTCGGGCGCGCCGTCGGCGCCCTCGACCTTCGCTTCGGCCGGCTTCGCCGACTCACCCGTGATCGGGCCCTTGATGCTCGGGATCGAGTTCGGGTCCGGCATGATCGCGCGCAGACCGGTCTCGTCGAGCGGGTAGTTCTCGATGTAGAGCGCGCGCATCTTCTCGAGCCGCGACGAGTAGTACTCGGCGTCCTTCTTCGACTTGCTGCGCTCGAGCGGCTTCTCGAAGTCCCACGAGTAGAAGACGATGTAGTTCGGCTGCGTGAAGTAGTCCCAGCCCTTGAGCCCGGCGATGTTCGCCTTCGCCTTGGTCAACGCCTCCTTCTTCTGCGGCGTGTCCGCGTACTTGTCGCGCTTGGCGTCGTTCTCCTCCTCGGCCGCCGCCGCATCGAGCGCCTTGCCGCTGGCGATCATCTTGTCGATCAGCGTCGTGTACTTGCTCTTGGGCTTGGCGTGCGACTCCGATTCGAGCGGCATGTCGATGACGAGCGCCACCTCGCGGTCCTCGAGGCTGTAGACCGCCGCCTCGCAGTAGGAGATGCCGCACGGGCCGTAGCCGTCCTTGACCTTCCAGACCCAGTGTGCGTAGTCGAGCTTGCCGGACTTGCCCTTCACGGGCTTGCCGTCGACGAGGATCGTCGTCTGCTTCTGTTCGTCGAGCCACGACTTGAAGGTCTTGTGCCGCTTGTCGCCGAGCCCGGCCAGCAGCGCCTTGATCTGCGCCTTGACCTCGGGCGGCGCGTTGCTCGGGATGTCGCTGTCGTCGCCCTTGGGTTCCTTCTGCGTGAACTCGTAGACATCGCACTGCCAGTAGTACTGCGAGCGCACGAAGTCCTGCCGGTCCTTGGGCCGCAGGCGCGCGCGCTGGTAGAGCGAGGAGTCGCCGAGCTGCATGGGCAGGCGTTCGAGGCGGCTCGGTGCCTCGATCTCGATGCCGGCCTCGACGATCGCCTCGCTGCGCCAGCTCTGGGCCGGCGCGGTGAGCGCGAACGTGGCCGCGGCGAGGAGGACGACGACTGGACGAGTGGGGTTCTGCATGCGGCTTCCTTCGTTCGAACGATCGGCGCACCAGGATACGGGATCCTGCCGTCGCTGTCGCGGACCGCGGTGCGGAGAATCGCCCGCGAGCACACATTTGCTCGACCACTGCCCGCCGCCGCCGGCTGCTACGCTGCCGCGCATGGTCCATGCGACGTTCCTCCGGCTCCTGCTCGCCGCTGCTGCGATCGCGGCGGGTCACCTGTCTCCTGCCCAGACAGCACCGTACTTCCCGCCCGCCGGCACCTGGGCGAAGAAGCGCGCGGCCGAGGTCGGCATGGACCAGGCGAAGCTCGACGCGGCGATCGCGTTCGCGGTCTCGCAGCCCACGGACTGGCCGAAGGACTTCAGCCGCCAGCAGGAGATCTTCGGCAGCCTGCTCGGCCCCATGCCCGAGGACCGCGCCGACACGAACGGCCTCGTGATCCGGCGCGGCTACGTGGTCGCCGAGTTCGGCGAGACCGGGCGCGTCGATCCGACCTACTCGGTCGCCAAGAGCATGCTCGCGACCGTGGCCTTGATCGCCGTGCGCGACCACCGCATCCCGGACCTCGACGCGCCCGTCGCCGAACTCGTGCACGACGGCGGCTACGACTCGAAGCACAACCGGGCGATCACGTGGCGCCATCATCTGCAGCAGGAATCGGAGTGGCAGGGTTCGATGTGGGGCAAGGCGCACGACTTCATCGGCGCGGCCGACTTCGGCAGCGGCGCGCGCCCACCGCGGGAGCTGCGCGAGCCGGGCACGTTCTTCGAGTACAACGACGTGCGCATCAACCGGTTCGCCTTGTCGCTGCTGCGCGTGTTCGGGCGATCGGTGCCCGACGTGTTCCGCGACGAGGTCATGGACCCGATCGGCGCGTCGAAGACGTGGCGCTGGGTCCCCTACGACGCGGCCGTCGTCGACATCGACGGCGCGAAGGTGCCCTCGGTCAGCGGCGGCACGCGCTGGGGCGGCGGCGTCTGGATCAGTTCGCAGGACATGGCGCGCTTCGGCTGCCTGTGGCTGCGCGGCGGCAGGTGGGGCGAACGCCAGATCGTGCCGCCCGAGCTCGTGGCGCGCGCGCTCGAGCCGAGCGCACACGGACCCGACTACGGCTTCCTGTGGTGGCTCGACACGCGCGGCGAGAACTGGCCCGACCTGCCGAAGAACGCGTTCGGTGCGCGCGGGGCCGGCAACAACACGATCTTCGTCTCGCCCGACCACGACCTCGTCGTCGTGTGGCGCTGGCACAGCGGCAAGGGCCATGCCGATGCGCGCTTCTTCCGCATGCTGATCGACGCCATCGAGCGCTGATGGAGCGCGCGCACCGGGGCCGATCCGGGTCCGTTCGGACCATCCGTTCCGCCCCGGGCTGGCCAGGTGTCGCGGTCCACCGTACCGTTGCCTGGTACCTCGACCGGCCCCCAAACCATGAAGATCGAAACCAGCACCTCACCCTCCCACTCCGTGCTCACGCTGCGTGGTGAATTCGACACGGACGCGGCCGGCAGCTTCCTCGGCACCGTCGGCGAACTCGAGGCGGCCGGCACGAACCGCCTCATGGTGTCGTTCCGCTACGTCAAGTACATCAACTCCACGGCGCTCGGGGCCGTGGTGCGGGCCCGCAACAACTGCCGGCAACGCGGTGGCGAACTCGTCATCGTGCGCCCTTCGCGGCTCAGCCGCGACATCATCACGAAGATGGGCCTCGACAGCGTGCTGCCGCTGTTCGACGACGAGGCCGCCGCGGCCAGCTTCCTCGCGGGCCAGGGCGAGGCCCCGGGCGCGGCGGCCGCGGACCGCCCGGGCGACGACGCCGAGCAGGTCGTCGTGATGTTCTCGTTCGACGACGACCGCGCGAACCTGCTGCCCGGCAAGAGCCACCACGGCGTCGGCATCCTGCAGGCCGTGGACGCCTCGAAGCTGGTCTTCCGCTGGAACCCGACCCAGCACGGCGCCGACGCCGCGACCGCGGTCGCGATGTTCCGCGTCGGTTCGACGATGCGGAACAAGATGCAGCTCAAGCTGATCCGCAAGGGCTTCTTCGAGGCCGCGAGCACGGTGCAGAGCATGACCGCGGGCGACGCGGGCGAAGTCACCGTCACGGCGAGCTGGTCGCGCATCGCCGACGCGGATCGCCAGGCGCTGCAGCGCCATCAGGACGACCTCGCGTTCCTGCAGCGGCAGACGGACCGTCGCTCGGCCGATCAGGCGGAGTGACGCGTTGCGGCGCTGCGTTCGGGGATAGGATGCACCGATGCCACGAATCCTCATCGTCGAGGACAGCGAGATCGACCGGATCCTGGTCCGCAGCGTGCTCGAGAACCAGGGCGGCATCGACGCAGGCGATCTCGACATCGTGCAGGACGCCGAGGCCGCGCTCGCGAGCATCGCCGCGAACGCACCCGATGTCGTGGTCACGGACCTCGTCATGCCCGGCATGGACGGGCTCGAACTGCTGCAGCACGTCAAGAACACGCATGCCCTGATCCCCGTGATCGTCATGACCTCGCGCGGCAGCGAGGAGACGGCCGTGGCGGCGCTGCGGCTGGGCGCTGCGAGCTACGTGCCGAAGCACCATCTGGCCGAGCTGCTCGTCGAGACGATCGACCGCGTGCTGGCGGCCGCGGCGCGGCGGCGCGGCCGCACTCGCCTCATGGAGGTCATGATCGAGACGCACGCGTCGTTCGTGCTCGACAACGACCGGGAGCTGTTCCGCCCGCTGCTCAACTACCTGCAGGACACCATGTCCGAGTTCGCGTTGTTCGACGAGAACGAGACGATGCGCGTCTGCGTCGCGATCGAGGAGGCGCTCAACAACGCGGCCGAACACGGCAACCTCGAGCTCGACTCGGCCCTGCGCGAGCGCGACTTCTGCCAGTACGTCGAGACCATGCGGCAACGCTGCCACGAACCCGGCTACCGCGAGCGGCGCGTGCACTTCGAGGCCCACTTCACCCCGGCCGAGTCCGTGTTCGACATCAGGGACGAGGGCAGCGGCTTCGACCGGGCCGTGCTGCCGGACCCCAGGGACAAGGAACGGCTCACCGCGGCCAGCGGCCGCGGCCTCACGCTGATGCACGCGTTCATGGACGACGTGCAGTTCAACGAGGCCGGCAATCGCGTGCGAATGGTCAAGCGCCGGGGGCCGGCAGTGTCGTGAGCGGCCCCGGGCATTCGCAGCTCGAGCGCGCGAGTGCGAACACCCTCGACCAGGTTCCGCGCCCGGACTGGGCGGTCCCGTTCCATCGTTCGATCCGCGGGCGGCTGACCGCGTTCGTCGTGGCGCTGATCGTCGGCACGACCGCGGCGCTGACGCTCGCCGACTACTTCCTGCTCAGCGACGTGCTGCGCGGCAGCCTCGAGCGGCAGCTCCGCCTCTACAGCCAGGGACTCACCGAGGCCATCGGCGCCTTCGCGCGGCTGCAGCAGGAACGGGTCCTGTTGATCTCGAGCCGCACGCGGCTCCGTTATCTGCTCGCGGCGCGCGAAGCGGGCACGATCTCGGCGGAGGACTACCAGGCCCAGACGCAGTCGATCCTGCGCGACGCGGCCAACAGCACGGGGTCGTTCCTCTCGATCCGCATCGCGAGCCCGGTCGGCCGCGTCATCGCCGCGAGCGACCCGTCGGCGCTCGGCGACGACGTCTCGCAGGATCCGGCCTTCTTCGCCGGCCGCCAGACCGTGCACATGTCGACGCCGGAACGCACGGCCACCGGCTTCCAGTCGACGCTCAGCGCCCCGGTGACCGCCGCCGACGGCCACCACCTCGGCGTGGTGCTCGTCGAGACCGACGCGACGCAGCTGCAGCAGCTCGTGCGCGCGATCGTCAGCGGCTACGAGACCGCCGAGGTGCGCCTCGCGACCAGGTCCGAGGGCAAGATCCGCTACGTGCTGCCGATCCAGGGACTCGATGCGCAGGACGTGCCGGTCGAGGCCGACCCCGCGATGGATCGTGCGCTGCGCGGCGAACGCGGCTTCCTCGACAGCGCGCTGTTCCGCGGCCGCAAGGTCGTCGCGGCGCATGCACCGAGCGGCTACCGCGACTGGGGCCTCGTCGTGCAGCTCGATGCCGACGAGGCCTACGCGCCGGCCGGCACGCTGCTCTGGCCCATGGTGCTGCTCGGCCTCGCCTCCTGCGTCGTGGCGATCCTGATCGGTTCGCGCCTCGCCAGGGGCTTCGCGCAGCCGATCCGCGCGCTGTCGGACGCCGCCGTCGCCATCGAACGCGGGGAGTTCGCGACGCGCGCGCAACCCGGCGCCAAGGACGAGGTCGGCATGCTGGCCCTCGCCTTCAACCACATGGCGATGGCGCTCGAGGGCTTCCGCACGCACATGCAGGACCGCGTCGCCGCCCGCACCGAGGACCTGCAGCGCTCGCGCGAACAGCTGCGCATCGCCAAGGAGCGCGCCGAACAGGCGAGCAGCGCCAAGACCCGGTTCCTCGCCGGCATGAGCCACGAGATCCGCACGCCGATGAACGGCATCATCGGCATGACCGAGATCCTGCTGCAATCGGACCTCGACAAGGAGGCGCGCCGGCGGGTCGAGGTCGTGCACGAGTCGGGCCAGCTGCTGCTGCGCCTGCTCAACGACATCCTGGACCTGTCCAAGGTCGAGGCGGGCAAGCTCGAGCTCGCCGATCGGGACTTCTCGATCCGCGGTCTGGTGTTGGCGATGCAACAGACGTTCGAGCCGGCCATCCGCAAGAAGGGCATCGAATTCGCCTGCGAGGTCGCCGAAGACGCGCCCGATCTGCTGCGCGGGGACGCGGATCGACTGCGCCAGGTCTTCACGAACCTGATCGGCAACGCGATCAAGTTCACGGAACGCGGCCGCGTCGACGTCGCGGTCCAGGTCGTGCCCATCGACGCGCGCAGCTACCGGCTCCTGGCCGCCGTGCGGGACACCGGCGTCGGCATCCCCGGCGACCAGCAGCCGCTGGTGTTCGAGCGCTTCCACCAGGTCGGCAACTCGCTCGCATACGCCAACACGGGCACGGGGCTCGGCCTGACGATCTCGACGCGGCTCGTGCAGATGATGGGCGGCCGATTGACGCTCGAGAGCGAACCGGGCAAGGGCAGCGTCTTCTCGTTCGACGTCGTGCTCGCGAAGCCCTCGGGGCAGCCGGCGCACGCCGCCGACGAGACCGCCACACCGGTGCTTCGGCGCAAGGTGCTCATCGCGGAGGACGGCGAGGTCAACCTCGAGGTCGCGCGCACGATGCTCGAGCTGCGCGGCCACGACGTCGTCGTCGCGAGGAACGGCGTCGAGGCGCTCGCGGTGCTCGACAGCCAACGCGTCGACGTCGTGCTCATGGACGTGCAGATGCCCGAGATGGACGGCTTCGAGGCGACGCGCCGCATCCGCGCGGCGGAGCTCGACTCGGGCAGGCACCTGCCGATCGTCGGCGTCTCGGCGCACGCGCTGCTCGGCTTCCGCGAACGCTGCCTCGATGCGGGCATGGACGACTTCATCACCAAGCCGGTCTCGTTCCGCGAGCTGCACCGCGTCATCGAAGCCTGGGGCGGCGGCGGCGCGCCGGGCCCCGCGACCGCGACCGCCGGCACCGCGCGCACCCATCCCGCCGTGCCCCACCCACTCGCGCCCTACCGCGATCCCGCGCCCGCGGCAGCCCGCGACCGCCGCAGCGTCGCGCTGCAGCGCGTGGGCGGCATCGAGGCGACGCTGCAGGCGATCGTGCGCACGTTCGCACACGAAGCACCGCAGCTGCTGACCCGCATCGAACGGGCGATCGCCGACCGCGCCGCCGGCGAGCTCGCGCTCGCCGCGCACACGCTCAAGGGTGCCGCCGACACGCTCGGCCTCGCCGAGCTCACCACGCAGGCCCTCGAGCTCGAACGGCAGGGCCGACGAGGCGAGATCGACGCGGCGTGGCAGAGCGCGCGGGCGCTGCGGCCCGCGGTCGACGCCGCGCTCGCGCAGATCGCCACGTGGTGACGCAGCGCGCCGGCGCGCGCCGCGTCAACCGTCCGGCCGCGCCTTTGGCGGCAGGAACCGGAAGCCGGCGCGGTCGTCGGCGACTCCTTCGATCACGTCGTCGCGAAAGAACAGTTCGCCCGTGACGATCGCCGTGATGCCCATGAAGCCGAGGCGGAAGCCGCGGAACTTGACGGCCCAACCGTAGCGCACGTCGCGTTGCTCGAAGGCGCCGCCGACGTGACCGAACCACGCCTTGCGCGGTTCGCCGGACTCGACCTCGATGACCTGGTACTGGCGGTAGTGCCCGAGCACGAACTTGCGCGTGCGCGCTTCGTGCTCGATCGGCACCGGACCGTAGTCGGCGGCCGCGAGCGCCTCTTCCGTCGGCGCACCTTCACCCGTGACGCAGGCCGCGGCCGGCAGCGCGAGACCGAGCATGGCCAGGTGCATCGCGGCGCGGACGACGGCCCGCGGGTTCGCTCTCGGTGTCGCGGCGCGCGAGCGGGCGGCGATCGGGGTGGCCTTGCACATGCCGGGCATGATCCGCGCATCGACCTTCCATTGCCTGCCCTTCTCGGCGTTTGCGCGACCAGGCCGGGCGTCTTCGTGCGGTCGGGTGCCCGGTGTGCAATTCGCCACCGAGGCGCTCTTTGACACGGTGCGCACCCGGCTCTAGGAACTGCAGCATGCGCGCCATGCTCGTCGCCTTCACGGTCGCTTCGTTGGCCTGGTCGATCGGCTGCCAGATCGACCCGCAGAGCTACGGCTGCCTGCGGTGGCGCTGCATCGGCCCGCACCGCGGCGGCCGCACGGTCGGCGCCGCCGGCATCGCCGAACGGCCGAACACGTTCTTCATCGGCGTCAACAACGGCGGCGTCTGGAAGACCACCGACGCCGGGCGCACGTGGCTGCCGATCTTCGACGACCAGCCGACCGGTTCGATCGGCGCGATCGCGGTCGCGCCGTCGCAGCCCGACGTGCTCTACGTCGGCAGCGGCGAAGGACTGCAGCGGCCCGACCTGTCGACCGGCGACGGCATGTACCGCTCCGACGACGGCGGCAGGACGTGGCGGCACCTCGGCCTCGACGACGCGCAGCAGATCGCGGCCATCCTCGTCGATCCGCACGACGCCGACCGCGTGTTCGTCGCGGTGCTCGGGCATCCGTACGGACCCAACGAACAGCGCGGCGTGTTCCGTTCGCTCGACGGCGGCAGGACGTGGCAGAAGGTGCTCTACGCCGACGAGGACACCGGCGCGACCGCGCTCGCGTTCGACCCGAGCGACCCCACCATCGTCTACGCGACGCTGTGGCAGGCGCGGCAGGGACCGTGGGAGAACGGCCGCTGGCAGGGGCCCGGCACGGGGCTGTTCTGCTCGCAGGACGGCGGCACGACATGGCGCCGGCTGCAGCAGGGGCTGCCGACGTTCGACCAGGGGCTCGGCCGCATCGGCATCGCGATCGCGCCGACCGACCGCAACCGCATGTACGCGCTCGTCGATTCGCGCGAGCACGGCGGCATCTACCGCTCCGAGGACCGCGGCGAGACGTGGGCGCAGATCAGCGACGAACAACGGCTGTGGGGCCGCGGCGACGACTTCGCCGAGCTGCGCGTCGATCCGCGCAACGCCGACGTGCTCTACATCGCCAACACGAGCACTTACCGTTCGACCGACGGCGGCAGGACCTACACCTGCATCAAGGGTGCGCCCGGCGGCGACGACTACCACACGATCTGGATCAACCCGCTGCACCCGGAGGTGATGCTGCTCGCAGCCGACCAGGGTGCGACGATCACCGTCAACGGCGGCGACAGCTGGAGCAGCTGGTACAACCAGCCGACGGCGCAGTTCTACCACGTCATCACCGACGACGCGTTTCCGTACCGCGTCTACGGCGGCCAGCAGGAGAGCGGTTCGGTCGGCATCACCAGCCGCGGCCCGGACGGCCAGATCACGTTCCGCGACTGGCATCCGGTCGGCGCCGACGAGTACGCATACATCGCGCCCGACCCACTGCACGAAGATCTCGTCTATGGCGGCAAGATGACGCGCTTCCACCTCGACACCGGCGTCGTCGAGGATGTCGGCCCCGACCGCAGGGGGCTCGGCCTGCGTTTCCTGCGCACGTCGCCGCTCGTCTTCTCGACGGTCGACAAGACGGCGCTGTACCTCGGTGCCCAGGTGCTGCTGCGCACGCGCGACGGCGGCGATCACTGGGACGTGATCAGCCCCGACCTGACGCGCGAACACCCCGACGTGCCGCCTTCGATCGGCGTCTACCGCACCGACGATCTGAAGACGATGCCGCGCCGCGGCGTCATCTACACCGTGGCGCCCTCGCACAAGGACGCACAGGTGATCTGGTGCGGCACGGACGACGGTCTGATCCACGTGACGACCGACGGCGGCGGGAACTGGCGCGACGTCACGCCGCCGCAGCTCGTGGCGTGGAGCAAGGTGTCGCTCATCGACGCGGGCCACTTCGACGCGAAGACCGCCTACGCGGCGATCAACGGCATCCGCCTCGACGACCAGCACCCGCACATCCTGCGCACGCACGACGGCGGCGCTTCGTGGACCGAGATCGTCGCGGGTCTGCCCGCGGGTCCCGTCAACGCGGTGCGCGAGGACCCGCAGCGGCGCGGCCTGCTCTACTGCGGCACGGAGCAGGCGGTCTACTGCTCGTTCGACGACGGCGCACACTGGCAGTCGCTGCGCCTGAACATGCCGGCCTCGAGCATGCGCGACCTGGTCGTGCACGGCTGTGACCTCGTCGTCGGCACGCACGGCCGTTCGTTCTGGATCCTCGACGGCATGCAGCTGCTGCGCGAGCTGCCGCTCGCGGGTGCCGGCCCGCACCTGTTCGCGCCGGCCCCGGCCTTCGAGGTCGAGTGGAACCGCAACACCGACACGCCGCTGCCACCCGAGGAACCGGCCGGCCAGAACCCGCCCGACGGTGCCCCGATCGACTACTGGCTGCCGGCGGCGGCGAAGCGCGTGACGCTCGAGGTCGTCGACACGAACGGCAACGTCGTGCGCCGGTTCGCGAGCGACGAACCCGCGCGCGCCGTCGATGCCGCGGCGCTGACGGTGATGGCCGAATGGGCGCGACCGCCGCAGGTGCTCGGCACGGTGCGCGGTGCGCACCGGTTCGTCTGGGACCTGCGCGGCGCCCCGCCCAAGGGCGCGCGCCCGGGCCGGCGCGGCGGCGGGCAGTCGCTGCCGATCGCCGCGATCTGGCACGACACGCCGGTGCCGCCGCGCGGGCCGTGGGTGCCGGTTGGTGTGTACACGGTGCGGTTGACGGTCGACGACATGGTGCTCGAGCATGGGCTCGAGGTGCGCGCCGATCCGCGCGGGAAGTAGCGCCGGCGACGGGCGTCCGGCTCACCGCTTGCGCACCAGATGCGCGATGCCGAGCGACGGATCCCCACCCGCGATCGTGTAGCCAGCGTCGAGCAACACCGAGAACAGCGCCCGGCCCGCGCGTTCGAGCGCCGCATCGCTGCCGGCGCGCATGT
Organism: Planctomycetota bacterium; assembly: GCA_036274315.1. Taxonomy (GTDB): domain Bacteria; phylum Planctomycetota; class UBA1135; order UBA1135; family UBA2386; genus DASVAL01. Next base: position 64,290 of record DASUFY010000260.1, read on the forward strand.
CGTCGCCGAGCACCAGCCAGAACCCCGGCGCACCCGATCGGACCATCTCCGCGAGGTCCGACACGAGGCTGCCGTCGGCGACCGCGCGCAGGTAGCGCGTCTCGGCCGCGGGTGCCGTTTCGAGCGACGAGGGCAGCAGGCGGCAGCCGAACTCGCGGCCCGTGGCCGGCTGGCGGCACTTGCGATCCGACCAGACGAAGCCGTCGCCATACCACCGCACCAGCACCGGCAGCCCGACCGGACCGCACAACACGACCGTCTCCCCCACCGCCACGTTCGCCGTGAGGAACGACGCGACGCGCCCGCTGAGGTCCGGTCCCGGCGGTGCGGCGAAGTAGCGCTGGTCCTTGGCGACGATCACCGACGCGAGCGCTGCGACCACCACCCACGCCGCGCCGCGGCCCCAACGGTTCGGCACCGTCGTGGCGCTGGCGATCGCGCGCCCCATGAGCAGCACGAAGGCCGGCCAGGCGATGAGGTCGTACCGGGCCGCGCAGTACACGGGCCGCACCATCGACACGATGCAAAGACCGAACAGCGGCACGAGCAACAGGACCAGACACTGCATCGTCGCGACGCGCATCGGCCGCGATGCGCGCCGCCACGACACGACCACATGGCCCAGCAGCGCGGCCATCGCCGCGAGCCCGACCACACGCAGCGGCTCCGGGAACGGCAGCCACGTCATCTGCTTGAGCGTGATCGGTGCATGCCCCGCCTGCCCGCCGAGCAGGAACATCTCGATCGAGGTCGACAGCAACCCGACGACCGACGCCTGCTTCCACAGCAGCTCGAGCCACTGCATGTCGCTCGGGTCGAACGCGGTGTTGCGCGACCACCAGACGAGCCACGGCAGCAGCGCGAGACACGCGACGCCGCCGGCGCTCGCGATCGCCGCGACGCCCAGGCGCCGACCTTCGTCGGGCCGCGGCAGCGCGATGACGACGAAGCCGATGGCGAGCGGGATCGCCGACAGGTAGTGCGTGTACAGCGCCGCGGTGCTCGCGAGCACCAGCACGAGCCAGGTGCCGGACCCGGAGCCGCGCGCGAGCCGCCACACCATCCAGTACGCGACCATCACCTCGAACAGCATCAGCGCATACGCCCTGGCCTCCTGCGAGTAGTAGAGGTGCAGCGGCGCCAGCAAGGCCAGCAGCGCCGCCGCGAGCGCAGTCCGGTTGCCGAACACCTCGCGCGCGCAGTGCAGCGTCGCCCAGACGAACAGCGCGCCCGCGAGCGCCGAGGGGCAGCGCAGGCCGGCCTCGCCGTAGCCGAACCAGGCGCCCCAGTGCCTGACGATCTCGAAGTAGAGCGGCGGCGTGTTGTGCACGAAGTCGAGGCCGTCGGGCGCGTGCGCGATGTGCGCGGTCAACGCTTCGTCGAACCAGAGCGGCTGGGTGTCGAGGTGGAACAGGCGCAGCAGCAGCGCCAGCAGACCGAGCCCGGCCGCGGTCGCGTGCCGGACCGCGGGCCGGTCCAGGTCGAGGCGACGTTTGATCGGTGTTCCCTGCACTCAACGAACTCGCTGCACCGGGTCCATGATGAAGCTCCGGCGCTGGTCCGCAAGCGCGCGCAGCCGTTCCCACAGGACCTGGACCGAGGCCGGACACCGGCCAGCAGCCGTGCTGCGTGCGTACGAGTCCGCGCGCAGCACGTCCTGCAACACGACGGCACCGGCTGGTCCGGCGTCGAGGCGCAGGAACCTGCGCACCGGCTCGAGCTCGTGCGCGTCGCGCTCGATCGCGAGCCGGTCCATGTCGACGAACACCGCACGATCGAGCGGCAGCTGCTGCAGCAGCGCCTGCATGTGGTACTGCCAGAAGCGGAAGCCGAGGTGCGCCGGCAGCCGGTTGCGGCGCGAGAGCGACGCCACGACCGCGGTCGGTTCGCGCAGGCACACGACCACCCGTTCGATCGGCGCGCACTGGTCCCAGAAACGCAGCGTCAGGCAGAAGCGCGGGTCCTTGAGTGCACGATCGTGGTACTGCCCGGCCAGCGCCGCGATCGCCGGCCGCACCTTGCGGGCGCGCGCCTCGATGCGCGCGTTGCCGGGCATCGTGACGTAGACCACCTTGCTGAGCACGGCGAGCCACCGCGACCGGTTGCGCGGCAGACCGGTGATGATGCGGCTGTTGGCGTCCATCACGGACTTCAGCTCGTAGTAGCCCGCCTCGTTCCATCGATCCGTGGCGTAGAGGTCCCTGGACTGCTCGAACGGCAGGCCGAGCGCGTGCAGCAGCTGGCAGGCCAGCGACGTGCCCGAGCGATGCATGCCGGTGACGACGATCACACCTTGCTCGCGGGCTCGTCCCGCGCCGGGCAGTTGATCGTGCGGTCGATGATGTAGCTCGGCCGGTTCTCGGCCTGGTCCAGCACCCGGCCGAGGTAGGTGCCCATCACGCCGATCGCGATCAGCTGGCAGCCGCCCACGACGAGGATCGCGACGATCGACGCGGCGAAGCCCTGCGGCGCGGTGTCGTAGAGCACCTTCCACGCCAGCACCTTGAGCGCCCACAGGAAGCCGATGCCGGCGAGCAGCAGCCCGAGGTGGATCGACAACATGAGCGGCAGGCGCGACGAAGCGAGCACGCCGGTGGTCGCCAGGTCGAACAGGCGCGCCGTCGTGTACTTCGACTTGCCGGTGCGGCGCTCGGGCCGATCGTAGGGGTGCCCGCACTGCGCGAACCCGACCCACGTGCGCAGCGAACGCAGGAACCGATTGCGTTCGGGCATGCGGTTGAGCGCGTCGACGACGCGCCGCGACAGCACGCAGAAGTCGCCGCTGTCGAGCGGCACGGCCGGCTCGCTGACGAACTTGAGCAGGCGGTAGTAGAGCGCGTAGCAGAAGCGCTTCGTCAGCTGGCCGCGGCGCGAGCGGCGCACGCCGTAGACGACGTCGAAGCCGGTCTCGGCCTTGGCCAGCATCTCGAGCATCACCGCGGGCGGGTCCTGCAGGTCGGCGTCGAGGATCGCGACGAAGTCGCCGCGCGCGGCGACGAGACCGGCCGACAGGGCGTTCTCCTTGCCGAAGTTGCGCGACAGCCGGATCAGGCGCAGGCAGGGCTGCTGCTCGATGAGTTCGGCGACGCGATCCGACGTGCCGTCGGTGGACCCGTCGTCGACGACGATCACCTCCCAGGACCGGCCCCGACCCTGCAGCGCCGCGATGAGTTCGGCCAGCGAGCCGGCGATCGTGTCTCGCTCGTTGAAGGCAGGCAGGACGACGGACAGCTGGGTCTCTTCCATGCGCGTGCCGGCATCCTATGCGCGCCCACTGTCGATGGGCATCACTTCCGCGCCGCGGCCTTCGCCTGCCACTCGGCGGCCTTGACCGCCCGGCCCGCCTCGGGCTCGGCGTCGTTCCACGCACCATAGAACTCGGCGAGGTAGCGCTCGGCGCGCTGCACCTCCTTGCGGCTCGCGGGCAGCAGGTCGACGAGCACGGGCAGGCTGCCGAGCAGCAGCGGCTCCGCCTCCACGAAGCGCTGCCGCCGCCAGCAGCTGCGCGCGAGTTCGACGCGAGCCTCCGCCACCGGGCGGTTGTTGGCACCGCGCGCCTGGGTGTAGACCGCCTCGACCTCGCGCAGCACGGGCTCGGCGTCGGCGGGCCGACCGGTGTCGACGAGCAGGCGGCCGAGCCGCAGCGCGTCGCCGGCGAAGGTCGGGTTCCTGCTGCCCGTCGCGTCCTTGCAGATCGAGATCGCCGTGCCGAGGTGGTCCTTCGCCTCGTCGTTGCGACCGAGCGCGATCAGCGTCTGCGCGTAGCTGCTGTGCGCCACGGCAGTGTTCGGGTGCCTCTCGCCGAAGACCCGTTCGAATCGTTCGATCGAGTCGGGACCCAGTGCCGCGGCCTCGTCGAGCCGGCCGAGCTCGCGCAGCGCGGAGACATGGTTCAGCTCGGTGATGATCGTGTTCGGGTGGTCTTCGCCCTGCACGCGGCGCCCTGTTTCGAGTGCCTTCTCGAGGTAGGGCTCCGCGTCGGCGTAGCGCTCCTGGGCCATGAGCATGACCGCGTAGCTGTTGGTCGCGATGATGGTGCTCGGATCGTCGATGCCGAGCGCGCGCGGGCAGACCTGCAACAGGTCCTGGAACATCGTCTCGGCCGCCTCGAACTGCTTGTCCTTGACGAGCGTGTTGGTGAGATCGAGCCGCGAGAGCACCGTCTCGCGATGTTCGGCGCCGAGCAGCGACGTGCGCACGTCGACGACCTCGCGCAGCAGCTCGATGGCGCGATCCAACTCACCGAGCCGGCTCAGCGTCATGGCGAGACCGCTCTCGACCATGGCGACCCCGATCGTGCGTTCGCCCTCGGCGCGCCGGCGGATCGCGAGGCTCTGCTCGTACAGCGGCAGCGCCTCGCGGAAGCGGCCCTGGTCGGCGTAGATCTGGGCGAGCACGTTCGCGACGCCGCCAGTCCTCGGATGCGAGTCGCCGAACACCTTCTTCACGCTCGCATAGGTCCTGGCCATCAACGGCTCGGCGCCCGCGAGGTCGCCGCGCGAACGCAGCATGCTGGCCAGGTTGGCGCGCGCCGTGAGCGTGTCCGGATGCTCTGGCCCGAGCGTGCGTTCGCCGAGGTCGGCGGCTTCGCGATAGAACGCCTCCGCTTCCTCGAGCCGGCCGAGGTTGTGCAGCAGCACGGCGAGGCTGTTGATCGCGACCTGCGTGCTCGGCGCGTCGCGCCCGACCGTGCGCGTGAGCGCCCCGAGCGCTTCGCGCAGCACCGTCTCGGCCTCGGCCTCGCGATGCAGCTCGACGAGGCAGTTCGCATACTGCACGCGCATCTCGAGCGTGAGCAGCGCCTCGGCGCCGAGCACCGTGCGCGCGGTGTCGATGGCGCGTTGGAACGCCTCGGCCGCGGCGCGCGGGTCGCCCTTCTGCTGCTTCCAGGTCGCGAGCTTGTCGAGCGTGCGCACGTAGTCGGCGGACTGCTCGCCGTGCACCTTGCGATCGAGCTCGAGCGCGGCCTCGAGGTGCGGCGACGCCTCGTCGAGCATGCCGAGCGACAGGTAGGTCGTGCCGAGGATGCGTCGCAGCGTGACCTCGACCTCGGGCTGGTCGCCGAACGCGGTACCGACGCTCGCCGCCGCCTGGTCGAGCGCCTGCGAGACCTTGGCCTCGCGCCCGAGTTCGCGGATGTTGGCCGAGCCCAGCATCGTGACCAGGAACTGGTTGATCGCATCGGCCTTGCGCTCGTTGCTCTCGGCGAGCAGG
>DASUFY010000261.1:0-84321 GCA_036274315.1 Planctomycetota bacterium
AGCGTCTGCGCGACGACAAGGTGCAGCAGCGGTTCGTCGAACACACGCTGCAGATCGCGATCCAGGCCATGCTCGACGTCGGCTTCGCGATCGCGGCCGAACACAACCTCGGCGAACCGACCGACAATCGCCAGGTGTTCGAACGTCTGGCCACTGCGGGTTGGATCACGCCCACCATGCGCGACACCTGCCGCCGCATGGTTTCGTTCCGCAACATCGTCGTGCATCAGTACCTCCAGGTCGACGTCGCGATCCTGCAGAAGATCGTCGAGCGAGACCTCGACGACCTGTTGACCTTCGTGCGCGTCATCCGCGACCGATTGGGCGCCTCGTAGCCGTGCCGGGTCCCATCATCTTCCTGATCGTGATCGCGGTCATCGCGCTGCTCGCGGTCGCTGCATACTTCGGCTGGAAGGCCGAGAAGGAACGGCGCGAGGCGCTCGCGGCGCTGGCCGACGAACTCGGCCTGCGCTTCGACGCCGGCGACGACGCCGATCACGACGACTACTACGCGCAGTTCGAGATCTTCCGGCGCGGCCACTCGCGCGTCGCGAGGAACACGCTGCTCGGCACGCTCGAGTTGTTCGCGCAGCCGTGCCGCGTGCGCTGCGGCGACTTCCGCTACAAGGTGACGCGCAGCAACGGCAAGTCGACGAGCACGTCGACGTACCGCTTCAGCTACGTCATCGTGCACCCGCCGTGGGACACGCCGCCGCTGCTGATCCGGCCCGAGGGCCTGTTCGACAAGATCAAGGGCGCGTTCGGCTTCGACGACATCGACTTCGAGTCGGACGAGTTCAGCCGCAAGTTCTTCGTGCAGTCGACCGACAAGCGCTTCGCCTACGACGTGCTGCACCCGCGCATGATGGAGTTCCTGCTCGCCGAGCAGCCGCCGATGCTCGACATCGAAGACGGCGCGCTGTGCCTCAGCGACGGCCAGCGGCGCTGGGACCCCGCCGGATTCCGCCGGCAGATCGCGTTCCTGCGGAGGTTCTGCGACCTGTGGCCGCGCCACCTCGTCAAGGACCTCAACGCCTGATGGACCCCACGCTCGTCGTCGTCATCGTCGCGGCCGTCATCGTGCTCGTGCCGCTCGTCTGGTGGATCGCCACCTACAACCGCTTCGTGCGACTCAAGCACACGCTGAAGGAGAGCTGGGCCGACATCGACGTCGAACTCAAGCGCCGCTACGACCTGATCCCCAATCTCGTCGAGACCGTGAAGGGCTACGCGAAGCACGAACGCGACGTGCTCGAGAAGGTCGTCGCGCTGCGCAACCAGGCGATGGCGAACCACGGCTCGGCGGCGAGCCAGGCCAAGGACGAGAACGCGCTGCTGCTCGGCATGAAGTCGCTGTTTGCGGTCGTCGAGAACTACCCACAGCTCAAGAGCGACGCGAACTTCCGCGCGCTGCAGGAGGAGCTCGCCGTGACCGAGGACCGCATCGCGGCGGCGCGACGGTTCTTCAACGGCAACGTGCGCGACCTGCGCAACCTGCGCGAGGCGTTCCCGACCAGCATGGTCGGCGGCGCGATGGGCATCGAAGAACCGACGTTCTTCGAGCTCGAGGACGCGAACGAACGCGTCGTGCCGCGCGTCGACAAGGGCGGCGGGCGCTGAGGGCCGCGGAGCCGCCCGGCGCTGCGAGGGCCCGGTGCCAATGGGCGTTGGCGCGCGCCGTCGACGCCAAACTTGCTTGCGCGGCGGTCGCTCACATGCGGTCGGCTGGCGCGGCCAACCGCGGCTACCTACCATGCGGCGCCATGCTCGAGCCTCGCCCGCACCGTGCGTTCCTCGCCGCGACCACGACCCTGCTCTGCGGCCTCGCGTCGGGCCAGACCGCGCAACAGGCTGCCGTGCTCGTCACCGCGCAGGTGTCGACCAGCCCGCCGCAGATCACGTTCACGTGGCCGAGCGATCCGACGGCCACCGGCTACACCGTGTCCCGGCGCCCGGCCGGCACGACGACCTGGGGGCCGGCGTCGGGTGTACCGGGCGGGTCCACCGCGACATCGTGGATCGACAGCGTCGCCGTCGTGGGCCAGCGCTACGAGTACCTGTTCGTCAAGGCCGGCAACCCGCAGGGCAAGGGCTTCCTGACCTCGGGCATCGACGCCGATGCGATCGAGCAGCGCGGCAAGCTCGTGCTGCTCGTCGACGCGAGCGTGGCCGGAGCACTGGCGACGAAACTCGACCGCCTCACCGAGGACCTCGTCGGCGACGGCTGGGTCGTGCTGCGGCACGACGTGCAGCCGACGCAGTCGGTGCCGAGCGTCAAGGCGCTCATCGTCGCCGACGTGTTGGCCGATCCCGGCGCCGTCAAGGCGGTGTTCCTGCTCGGGCACGTGCCCGTGCCGTACTCGGGCTCGATCTACCCCGACGGCCACCCCGACCACCAGGGCGCCTGGGCCGCCGACGTGTACTACGGCGACTTCAACGGCACGTGGACCGACAGCTCGGTCAACATCACCACGGCGACGCGACCCGAGAACCGGAACGTGCCCGGCGACGGCAAGTTCGACCAGAGTTCGCTGCCGAGCGACGTCGACCTGCAGGTCGGGCGCGTCGACCTCGCCAACATGCCTTCGTTCGGCCTCGCCGACGACGTGCTGCTCGCCAACTACCTCGACAAGGACCACGACTACCGCCACAAGGTCTTCGCGGTCGACCAGCGCGGCGTCATCGACGACAACTTCGGCTACTTCACGGGCGAGGCGTTCGCGGCGACCGCGTGGCGCGCGTTCAGCGCGCTGCTCGGCCCGGCCAACAGCACGAGCGGCGACTACTTCACGACGCTGAACACCACGTCGGGCAACGGCTACGCCTGGTCGTACGGCTGCGGCGGCGGCACCTACACGAGTGCTGGCGGCATCGGCTCGACCTCGGACTTCACGACGAGCACGAACCGCAACGTCTTCACGATGCTGTTCGGCAGCTACTTCGGCGACTGGGACTCGACCGACAACTTCCTGCGCGCGCCGCTGTGCTCGGGCTGGACGCTCGCGGACGTCTGGGCCGGGCGCCCGCACTGGTCGTTCCACCCGATGGGCATGGGCGAGACGATCGGCGCCTGCGCGCGGCTGAGCCAGAACGACACGACGGCGGGCGGCTACGGCGCCCGCTCGGTGCACATCGCGCTGATGGGCGACCCGACGCTGCGGCAGCACGTCATCGCACCGCCCGCGAGCGTCGCCGTCGTCGACGCGTGGCCGCAGGCCTCTGTGACGTGGGACCCGTCGTCCGACCCCGTTGCCGGCTACCACGTCTACCGCGCGGCGACGCCGGCGGGCCCGTTCGTGCGCCTCTCGGGCGCGGTGGTCGCCGGCACGGCCTTCACCGACCCCTCGCCGGTGCTCGGCTATGCGACCTACATGGTGCGCGCCGTGCGCCTCGAGACGACGCCGAGCGGCACCTACTGGAACCTGAGCCAGGGCAGCTTCGCGACGACATGCCTGCCGCAGGGCGCCGCGTCGCACACGAGCTACGGCGCGGGCTGCTACACGATCCCGCCCAACATCTCGGCGCTGCAGCTCGGTGCGTCGCCGGCGCCGGTCTCGACGCCGACCGCGGGCACGCTGCTGACCTACACGATCGACAACATCCCCGAAGCGGCGCCGGGCAGCGGCGTCTACCTCGGCGTCACGATCGTCAGCTGGACACCGGACCTGGCCGGCACGTCGCTCGCGTTCCTCGACATGCCCGGCTGCTCGCTCTACGTGGGCTCGCTGGACCTCACTCTCGCCTTCGTCGGCAACAGCGCGAGCCTCACGACGCAGTTCCAGCTGCCGGCGGGTGTCGCCTGCGGCACGCAATTCTATGCGACGGCGGCGGCGCTGTTCGTGCCCAACAGCCTGCCCAACGGTGCGAACGGCTTCGGCGCGGTCACGAGCAACGGCGTCGCGAGCTTCGTGGCTCCCTACTGACAGGCGGCCAGGGAACGGGCTTCGCACGCCTACGCAGGAGCTGACGCGCCCGGGAGGCGCGCAGCTCAGCGCGCTTTGCCGAGGTCGATCTCGAGCTGCTCGGGCTCGTCGACGCCGACCGTCCACGTGCGCGTCAGGTAGTGCTCGTCGTCGGGCAGCACCACGCCGCGCAGCGAGTACTGCAAGCCCGGGAACAGCGGCAGGTGGAACGCACCGTCGCGGTCGGTCGGCACCTCGAACATCTGGATCGCAGCCGCCAGGCACTGCGTGCCGGCGCCGTGCGCGAACGCGTAGCACTGCACCTCGGCGAATCGCACGGGCCTGCCGTCCTTGCCGACCACGGTGCCAGGCAGGGCCGGCGCGGCTTGCAGGCGCAGGCACGTGGGTTCGGCGCCGGCAGCCGGGCGCACGTCGCTCGCCACGGCGAAGCCGTCGCCGGTCCAGGCGACGACCGACAGCGGCACGTCGGGTGGCACGAGCACGGCGGCCCTGCCCGAACGGTCGGTCGCGAGGCCCGACAGCGCCCGCTTGATGCCGCGTCCGGAATCGACCAGCACCGCGATGCTGGCGCCGTCGATGGGCGTGCCGGCCGCGTCGGTCACCGTGAGCACGAGCGCGTGCAGCCGCGCGAGATCCCACGTGATCTGCGCACGCGCCTCGTTGCCGGCGACGCAGCCGAACATGGCGACGGCATGCAGCGGCACCGGCGAAGTTGCGACGACGCCGAGGGACTCCACCATGCCGAGCACGAGCACCGGCTCGTCGAACTGTCGCTGCAACGCGAGACGACCGTCCCTGTCGGTGGCCTCGTGCCGCTGATGGTCGCCGTGGGTGGCGAACGAACCGCCGAGGCTGGCGCCGGCCGAGCCGAGCAGCACGGGGCCCACGAACGGCCGTTCGCCGGCGGTCAGCACCAGGGCGTGATCGACGCCCGGCGGCAGCTGCAGCGAGATCGCGGCGGCCTTCCCGGCTGCGTCGTGTGCCAACGGCACCCGGACCCGCTCGATGTTCGCCACGGGAGCGAAGCCCGGTGCGTGCACACCGAACGCGTAGTTGACCCAATCGAAGTCGCGCTTCGCCGGCAGCGACAATGTGACCACCGCCTCGCCGTTCGCGTCGGTGCGCGCCAGCGGGCCTTCGATCTCGCGCATGCCCTTGGCCGGGTCGATCGTGCGCAGCGCGAGCGCGGCATTGCCCACCGGCGTCTTGCCGTCGCCGCCCACCACGCGGATCCGCACGGCGCGAGGACTCGGCAGGACCCACGGTTCGCCCGCGGCCGCGGTCAGGTCGACCGACGGCGGCCATTGCCACAGCGGTGCGCCATCGCAGAGCAGTTCGAGCTCGGCGCCGCGCCCCGGCATCGGCGGCAACAGCCATTCGTCGGTCTGTAGTGTCGTGCCGAGCACGATGCGCTGGCCCGTGCGCGAGATCAGGTGGGCGACGACCTCGCCGCGCGCGCGCCACGCGTCGAGTCCGGCGAACTTCAGCAAGAGCCGCGCCCGCGGCTCGTCGGCGACGAGTTCGAGCGGCCGGCCCGCGAGCACGCGTTCGGCCGCGAACGACGCGCGGTAGCGCGCCTCGCCGAGGTCCTCGATCGCCCACGCCGTGTAGTGCCGGCCGGGCAGCAGGTTCACCGTGAAGCGCCCCTTGCTGTCGCTGGTCGCCACCTGTTCGTCGGCGGTGCCGAGCCGTTCGTCGGCCGGCAGCGGGCGCGTCAGCGCGTGCACGGTGGCACCGGCCCACGGGCTGCCGTCCGCGAGCACGGCGCTGCCGCGCACGGGTTCGCGGCGTTGCTGGGCGAGAGCCGCACTCGCGAGCACGAGCACGGAGAGGCAGGCGGCGTGGCGCATGGGTTCTCCTGCGAGCCCGTCAATCTACCGCCCGGGGCCGCGCTGCGGCCCGTCCGCGGCCCGTTCGCACGCTCGAGCACGCGGCAAGGAATGGCGGAGAGGGGGGGATTCGAACCCCCGTGCGACTTGCGCCGCAACTGGTTTTCGAAACCAGCCCATTCAGCCACTCTGGCACCTCTCCGCGAGGCTCTCCGCGCGGGGGCGCGGCTGCCGAACGAGGCCGAGGATCGTGCCGATCGGGCCGCGCCATTGCAACAGCCAACTGCCCGCCGCGCCCACCGCGCCGGCGGCGGCGATCCCTAGTCCGGCTCCTGGCGCTTGCCGCGGAAGAACGCACGCAGCAGCTCCGCACTCGCCTCCGCCGAGACCCCCTCGACGACCTCGCAGCGGTGGTTCAATCGCGGGTCCTCGAGCACATTGGCCAGCGAGCGCACGGCGCCGAACTTGGGGTCGCGCGCGCCGAACACCACCCGGCGCACGCGCGCGTGCAGGATCGCGCCCGCGCACAGGAAGCACGGCTCGAGCGAGCAGTAGAGCACCGCGTCGGGCAACCGCTTCTGGCCGACCGTCGCGAGCGCCTGCTGCAGCGCCTCCATCTCCGCGTGCGCCAACGGCGAACGGCGCTGCTCGACGCGGTTCTGCCCCTCGCCGACGCTGCAGCCATCGATGACCACCACGGCGCCGACCGGCACCTCGTCGGCCCGGGCCGCCGCCGCCGCGAGTTCGAGGCAGCGCGCGATCCAACGCATGTCTTCGCTTGTCGGTGGCAACGGGCTCATCTATCGTCCGCGACTTCACCGATCCAGGGACCCGTGAGCAAGCGCGACTTCCTTTCGACAGCCGATCTGACCCGCCACGAGCTCGACGACCTGCTGGACCTCGCCGCGCGCGCGAAGGGCAAACGGCCGGGGCAGGTGCTCGCCGGCAAGACGCTGGGCCTGTTGTTCTTCCAGCCGAGCCTGCGCACGCGCGTGTCGTTCGAGGTCGCCATGGTGCAGCTCGGCGGGCACTGCATCAACCTGTCGAGCACCGACCTCTACGAACTCGAGCCGCAGGAGCAGGCGGTCATGGACGGCCGGGCCGAGGAGCACGTCAAGGACGCGGCGCGCACGCTGTCGCGCTACGTCGACGCGCTCGGCATCCGCGCCGCCGCGCGCCACGGCACCTGGGAACGCGACCGGCAGGAGCTGCTGCTGCGCAGCTACGCGCGCTATGCGTCGGTGCCGGTCATCAACCTCGAGACGAGCTTCGAGCACCCATGCCAGGCGCTCGCCGACGTCATGACGATGCGCGAGAACCTCGTCTCGCTGAAGGGGCGCAAGCTGACGCTGCTGTGGTGCAACCACCCCGAACCGAAGTCGCTCGGCCCGACGCATTCGATCCTGCAGGTCGCGGCGACGATGGGCATGGCCATCACGCTCGCCCACCCGCTCGGCTTCGAGGTCGATCAGGAGGTGCTCGAACGCAGCCGCACGATGGCCGCCGACGCCGGTGGTTCGCTGCAGGTGCAGAACGACCTCGCGGCCGCCGCGCGCGGCGCCGAGGTGCTCTATGCCCGCTCGTGGGGCTGCACGAAGTACTGGGACGACACCGAACGCGAGGCGATGGTGAAGCGCTCGCTGCAGGGCTGGCGCGTCGACGAGCAGCTCATGGCGACGACGAACAACGCGCTGCTCATGCACCCGCTGCCCGTGCGCCGCAACGTCGCGGCGACCGATGCCGTGCTCGACGGCAAGAACTCGGTCATCTACGACCAGGCGGCCAACCGCACCCACGTGCAGAAGGCGCTGCTCATGCAGTTGCTGAAGTGAGGACGAAGCCCTCGCGGCGCGCGACCGCGGCGAGGCCATCGGCGAGCGCGACGGCAGGTTCGAAGTCGAGCAGCGAACGGGCCGGCCCGCCGTCGGCCACCCAGCCGCGGGCCCGGATCTCGCGCACCTTGTCGCGACTGAAGAAGCTCGCGCTCCGTCGCAGCGCCGCGAACTGGTCGCAGACCGTCGCCGCCGCGTACGCGACGGCCATCGGCACGCCGACCAACCTGGCCCGCCGGCCGCAGGCGCGAGCGATCGCGCGCACGAGCGTGTGCGTGTCGGTGCGTTCCGGACCGTCGAGCGGCAGCACGGCGCCGTGCGGCCGGCGCACGACGGCTCGCTGCAGCGCGTCGACCACGTCGTCGACGGCGATGACCGAGAGCGGCCGCGCCCGGCGAGGCACCACCGCGATCGGCGCGCACGACTGGCGGAACAGCAGGCGCGTCGCCGCGTCGCCGGCGCCGTAGATCGCCGGCGGTCGCACGATCGTCCAGGGCAGCGACCCGGCGGCGACGAGCGATTCGGCTCGCCGCTTGCTCTCGCCGTAGTGGGATACCGGCCGGCAGCGTTCCGGCGCTTCGCTCGAACCGGCCCCGTCGATACTGGGGCCGGCGGCGGCGAGCGACGACACGAACACGAAGTGGGCGAGCGGGCTCTGCGCGGCGACGGCGGCCAGCAGGTTGCGTGTGCCCTCGACGTTCACCGCTTCGTACTCGGACGGCCGCCACGCCTTGACCGCGCCCGCCATGTGCACGACGACACCGACGCCGGTCGCCGCGGCCGCCAGGGCACCTGGCGTCGAGTCAGCGAGGTCGGCGGCGTGCAGCCGGTCGGTGGGGATCCCGACCGCGCTCGCCCTGGCCCGGTCCCGCACGATACACCGGATCCGCGCGGCGGGCATGCCGGCCCGGATCAGACTGCGAACGAACTCCCCCCCCAGGAACCCGGTGGCACCGGTGATCAGGAGGTCCCTGGTGCCGAGATCGGGTAATTCTGAGGAGACCAAGCCAGGACAAAGGTTTTGTCAGCGTGAAGGTCGGAATCTACCATCCTGCCGGACCTTGGACATCTTCCAGAAGTGCGACGGATTCGGCCGAGCTCGGGAACTGCAGGCCATGGGCCTGTACCCATACTTCATTCCGTTGCACGGGAGTGAGGGCACCGAGGTCGAGATCGCAGGCAAACGCCTGATCATGATCGGTAGCAACAACTACCTCGGCCTCACCCACCACCCGAAGGTGCGCGAGGCGGCCGTGCAGGCGATCCGCCAGTACGGGACCTCGTGCTCGGGGTCGCGCTTCCTCAACGGCACCCTCGAGCTGCACGAGGAGCTCGAGCGGCGGCTCGCCACGTTCATGGGGCAGGAGTCGGCGCTCTGCTTCTCGACCGGCTTCCAGACCAACCTCGGTGCCATCTCGGCGATCTGCGGCAAGGACGACGTGATCCTCTGCGACCGCGAGAACCACGCGTCGATCATCGACGGCTGCCGCCTGAGCTTCGCCGACGTGCGCAAGTTCCGGCACAACGACCTGGCCGATCTCGAGTCGCATCTGCAGCGTGCCCACGCGCAACAGAAGGGTGTGCTGATCGTCGTCGACGGTCTCTACTCCATGATGGGCGACCTCGCGCCGCTGCAGGAGATCCGGGCCCTGGCCGACGTGTACGGCGCGCGGCTCATGGTCGACGAGGCGCATTCGATCGGCGTGCTCGGTCCCGGAGGCCGCGGCGCCGCGGAGCACTGCGGCATCCAGCCCGACCTGGTCATGGGCACGTTCAGCAAGAGCTTCGCGAGTCTCGGCGGCTTCATCGCGGGCCCGACGAACGTGATCCACTTCATGCGGCACCACGCCCGCGCGCTGATCTTCTCGGCTTCGATCACGCCGGCGTCGGCCGCGGCGGCGCTCGCGGCGCTCGAGATCATCCAGACCCGGCCGGAAATGCGCCGGCGCGTACTGCAGATCGCCCACCGCGTGCGCACCGGCCTCGCGCAGCTCGGCTTCTCGACGGCCGGCACGCTCGCCAGCCCGATCGTGCCGGTCATGGTCGGCGACCAGGAACGCATGCTGCGCCTGTGGCGCATGCTGTTCGACTGCGGCCTCTTCACGAACGCGGTCACGCAGCCGGCCGTGCCCCTCGGGCACGACCTGATCCGCACCAGCTACATCGCCAGCCACACCGACGAACAGGTCGAACAGGTGCTGTCCCGGTTCGCCGACGCCGGCCACCGCACGGGCGTGCTCGCCAGCGTGCCGCCCAACTCGGCCTCGCAGGCGGCCGGGCGATAGCGCGCGGCGCCGGAAGAGCGCTGACCCGCGCGCTCCGATTGCGTAGCCTGTCGCGGCGATGAGCGACGCGCCTCCCTTCGTCCACCTGCACGTGCGCTCGCACTACAGCCTGCTCGCGGCGCCGGTCGAGGTCGGCAGCCTCGTGGCCGCCGCGGCGGCGGATGGGCAGCCGGCGCTCGCGCTGACGGACAACGGCAACCTGTTCGGCGCCGTCGAGTTCTACCAGGCCTGCCACAAGCACAAGATCAAGCCGATCCTGGGGCAGACCACCTACGTCGCCGGCCGGACCTGCACGGAGCCCGCCGGGGCCGACAACCCGACCTACGATCTGACGCTGCTCGCGACCGACAACCGCGGCCTCGACAACCTCAAGAAGCTGTCGGGCCGCGCCTGGCTCGAGGGCTTCAGCTACCGGCCGCGCGTCGACCTCGAAGTGTTGCAGCAGCACCGCGAGGGCCTCGTCGCGCTGTCCGGAACGGTCTCGTCGCAGATCGCCACGGCGATCCAACAGGGCGACCTGCAGGGTGCGAGCACCACGGCGCTGAAGCTGCGCGAGCTGTTCGGGGCCGAGAACTTCTTCTTCGAAGTCGCCGAGACGGGCTTCGAGGCGCAACGCAAGGTCACGACGGCGCTGCGCGCGCTCGGGGAACGGCTCGCGATCCCGTGTGTCGCCACCAACGACGTGCACTACCTGAAGGCCGAGGACTGGCTGGCACAGGACATCATGCTGTGCATCCGCAGCGGCAAGGCCGTCGCCGACCAGACCCGGTTCCGCATGGGTTCGCGCGAACTCTGGCTGAAGGGCCGCGCGCAGATGGCGCAGGCGTTCGCCGATTGGCCGGAGGCCTTGCGGCACACGGTGGACATCGCCGAACGCTGCAACGTCTCGATGGAGTTCGGTGTCTACCACCTGCCCGTGTTCCGCCCGGACGACGGCAGCGATCCGGACTCGTTCTTCGAGCGTCTGTGCCACGAGGGCAAGCGGCATCGCTACGGCGCGCCGGACCAGCGCGTCGAGGACCGCCTCGCCTACGAGATCGGCGTCATCCGCAAGCTGGGTTTCGTCAGCTACTTCCTCATCGTCCAGGACTTCATCCGCAAGGCCCGCTCGATGGGCATCCCCGTCGGGCCCGGCCGCGGCTCGGCGGCGGGATCGATCGTCGCCTACTGCCTGGGCATCACCGACGTGTGTCCGCTGCGGTATGCGTTGCTGTTCGAGCGCTTCCTCAACCCGGCGCGCGTCTCGATGCCCGACATCGACATCGACTTCTGCGGCAACCGCCGCGACGAGGTGATCGAGTACGTGCGCCAGAAGTACGGCGACGACTGCGTCTGTCAGATCATCACGTTCGGCACGATGGCGAGCCGCGGCGTGCTGCGCGACGTGGGGCGCGTGCTCGACTTCCCGATCGCCGACGTCGACAAGCTGTGCAAGAAGGTGCCGCAGGGTCCGGGTGCGTCGCTGGCTGCGGCGCTCGAGAGCGACCCCGAGCTCAAGCAGATCCGCGACAGCTCCGCGCCGCACAAGCGGCTGTTCGACCTGTCGCTGAAGCTCGAAGGCCTGGCCAGGCACGCGTCCATCCACGCCGCCGGCGTCGTGATCGCCGATCGCCCGCTGCGCGACTACGTGCCGCTCGCGAAGAACGGCGAGGACGTGATCACCCAGTGGCAGATGACCGAACTCGAGGAGGTCGGCCTGCTGAAGATGGACTTCCTGGGCCTCAAGACGCTGACGATCCTGCAGGAGGCCGTGCGACTCGTGCACGAGGTGCACGGCGTGCAGATCGACCTCGGCACGCTGCCGCTCGACGACCGCCCGACCTACGCGATGATGACGCGCGGCGAGACGCAGGGCGTCTTCCAGCTCGAATCGGGCGGCATGCGCGAGCTGCTCGCGCGGCTCGAGCCCGACACGTTCGAGGACATCATCGCCGTGCTGGCCCTGTATCGCCCCGGGCCCCTGGGCTCGGGAATGGTGGACATGTTCGTGCGGCGCAAGCACGGCGAAGAACCCGTCGTGTACCCGCACGAGGCGACGACTCCCGTGCTCGAGCCGACCTACGGCGTCATCGTCTACCAGGAACAGGTGATGCAGATCGCCAACATCATCGGCGGCTTCTCGATGAGCGATGCCGACAACCTGCGCAAGGCGATGGGCAAGAAGAAGCCCGAGGTGATGGCGAAGTTCAAGGACCAGTTCATCGCCGGCGCCAAGGCCCAGGGCCATGCCGAGAAGTTCGCCAAGGAACTGTTCGAGACGATGGAGTACTTCGCCGGCTACGGCTTCAACAAGTCGCACTCGACGGCCTACGCGTTGGTGACCTACCACACGGCCTGGCTCAAGGCCCACTACCCGGTCGAGTTCACGGCCGCGAACCTCACTGTCGAGTCGGGCAACAGCGACAAGATCAAGGAGTTCGTCGACGAGGCGCGCCGATCGGGCATGAGCATCCTGCCGCCGAGCGTGAACCGCTCGCAGCGACGCTTCGGCGTCGAGGCGGGTGCGATCCGCTACGGGCTCGGCGCCATCAAGGGCGTCGGCACACGCGTCGCCGATGCCATCGCCGAGAAGGGGGGAACGGGCCGCGACTACACCTCGCTCGAGGATCTCTGCGAACGGCTCGAGGGCAACCTGCTGAACAAGACGGCGCTCGAGGCGCTGGCGCAGGCCGGGGCCTTCGACGGCCTCGGTCGCACGCGGGCCGGCGACTTCAACGCGATCGAGTCGGCGCTGCGCTCGTCCGTCACCGCGCGCGAGGATCGCCGGCGAGGTCAGAAGATGCTGTTTGCGGCCTTCGACGACGCCCCGCGCGCGGACGGCGACGCCGCGGCCGAGTGGCCCGAGCACGAGCGCCTGACCCGCGAGAAGGCCTCGCTGGGCTTCTACCTGTCGGGCCACCCGTTCGAGAAACGCGGCGCGTTCCTGCGCCGCATCGCGGGACAGACGACGAGGTCGCTGGCCGAACTCGAACCGGGCTCGACGGTGCGCATCGCCGGCATGGTCAGTTCGGTGGAGATCCGGCAGATCAAGAACGGACCCAACGCGGGTCAGAAGATGGCCAGGTTCCATCTCGAGGACCTCGACGGCCAGATCGCCGTCACGTGCTTCGCGCGCGCGTACGCGGCGATGCGGGACCGCATCGTCGACGACGCGATCGTGTTCCTGACCGGGCGCCTGGACGCCAAGAGCGAGGACAAGGCGCTGCTGCTCGACCAGATCGAACCCGCGAACGAAGTCGTGCGCCGCGAGGTGGCGGGCCTCGTGTTGCACCTGCGCGGCAACCTCGTGACCGAGGGCAGCCTCGACCGCATCGCCCAGACCCTCGAGCGGCACCGCGGCCAGCAGCACCTGCACCTCGACGTCGACGACGGCAGCACCTGCTACCGCGTGCGCAGCGACAACGGCGTGCGCGTGAACGAAGAGCTGCTCGACGAGCTCGCGCTGCTGGTCGGCCCCGACAACATGTCGTTCACGCGCGCGTGAGGCCCGCCGAACGGCCCGCGGGCCGGATCAGGCGCCGGCGCCGGCGGCCCCGACTTTTTCGTCCGTCACGGCCGTCGCGGCAGTCTCGGCTGCCTTGATCTTGCGCTCGAGCACGTCGTTGTCGACGAGCTCGAAGATCACCTTCGAACCGCCGTCACCGATCCTGTAGTCGGTCAGGCGCATGATGCGCGTGTAGCCGCCCGGACGGTTCGCGAAGCGCGGCCCGATCACCTCGAACAGCTTCTTGACCGCGTCCTTGTCCTGCAGGATCGAGACCGCGCGCCGGATGCGGTGCAGCCGCGTCTTGGCGTCGTTGCTGCGGGCCAGCGTGATCATCTTCTCGACGAACGGGCGCAGGGCTTTGGCCTTGGGCAGGGTGGTGACGACGCGCTCGTGCTTGATGAGCGAGACGGTGAAGTTCTTGCGGAGAGCGGCGCGGTGCGCCGTGTTCCGTCCCAACCTCTTGCCAGCGACATTGTGCATCATGGCTGCAGATCTCCAGCGGCCGAACGCTCCGGCCTACTTGTATTCCTCGATGTTCATGCCGAGCGACAATCCGAGCGCGCTCAGCTTGCTCTTGACCTCCTTGAGGGAGGTCTTGCCGAAGTTCCTGACCTTCAGGAGCTCTGGTTCGGCCAGTTGCACGAGGTCGCGCATCGTCGTCACGCTCTCGCTGTCGAGACAGTTCTTCGCCCGCACCGACAGCTCGAGCATGTCGATGCTCTTGCTCAGCAGGTCGGTCATCTCGCGGCGGCGGGCCCCTTCGTCGCCCTCCGGCGCCAGCACGCCTCCCTCGACCGCGAGGTCCTCCTTCATCTCGAAGTACTGGACGAACGGATTGAGGTGCTTGCGATAGATCTTGCTGGCCTCGACGAGGCCCATCTCGGGCGTCACGGTGCCGTCGGTCCAGATGTCGAGCACGAGCCGATCGTAGTCGGTCGACTTGCCCACGCGCGTGTTCTCGATCGAGTAGCGCACGCGATGCACGGGACTGAAGATGGAGTCGACCGGGATCGTGCCGATCTCCTGGTCCTCGGTGACGTTCTCCTCGGCGGTCACGTAGCCGCGGCCCTTGCGGACCTGCATCTCGCAGAAGAACCGCACGTCCTCGGTCAGCGTGCAGATCTTGAGCTCGGGGTTGGCGATCTCGACGTTGTGGTCGCCTTCGATGTTCTCGGCGCGCACCTCACCCTTCTGGTTGACGTCGATGCGCAGCGTCGTCGGCGCGTCCGTGTGCAGCTTGACGCGCAGCTTCTTGATGTTGAGCACGATCTGCGTGACGTCCTCGAGCACGCCCGGGATCGTCGAGAACTCGTGCACGACCCCGTCGATGCGCACCCACGTCACCGCGGTGCCTTCGATCGAGGACAGCAGCACGCGCCGCAGGCCGTTGCCGATGGTCGAGCCGAACCCCTTCTCGAACGGTTCGACGACGAACCGGCCGTACTGAGGAGTCGCGGTCTCCCGCTCCATCCGGACCTGGGAAGGCAATTCGAAGTTACGCCAACGGATACGCATCGCGGTTCTCCCTGTCTCGCTACCGGTTTCGCTACTTCGGTGCCTGGATTACTTGGAGCACAGCTCGATGATGAGCTGCTCGTTGATCTCGAAACTCACGTCTTCGCGCTTGGGAAGCTGGATGACGCGGCCTTTGAGCTCGGTCGGAATCGCCTCGAGCCAGCCCGGCAGCGGACGCCCCTTGTTCATCTCGATGGCGTCGCCGGACTTCTTCTTGAGCTTGTCGTCGCCGCGCACCTCGATCTCGTCACCAGGACGCACGAGGTAGCCGGCGATGTCGACGCGCTTCTTGTTGATGTAGACGTGGCCGTGGGCGACCATCTGGCGCGCATCGAAGCGCGAGAAGGCCAGCCCGAGGCTCAGCACGACGTTGTCGAGCCGCCGCTCCATGAGCACCAACAGGTTCTCGCCGGTGTTGCCCTTCTGCCGCATCGCGATCGCGAAGTAGTGCTGGAACTGGCGCTCCAGCACGCCATAGATGCGCTTGCACTTCTGCTTCTCGCGCAGCTGACCGCCGTAGTCGGTGCCCTTCTTGGGGCGGACGTGCTGACCCGGCGGGTAGTTGCGCCGGTTCACTCCACACTTCTCCGAGAAGCATCGCTGCCCCTTGAGGAACAGCTTGACGCCCTCGCGGCGGCATAGCTTGCAGACGTTGGTGCTGTTGCGGGCCATTTCAGTCCAGGAATGTCGTCGTGCCAGGATCGGGGACCAGGCGTTCGGGGATCAGGCGTTTGGGGATCAGGCGCTCGGGAATCAGACGCGGCGGCGCTTGCGCGAGCGGCAGCCGTTGTGGGGCAGCGGCGTGATGTCCTCGATGGACTTCACCTCGATGCCGGAGTTCGACAGCGCGCGGATCGCCGACTCGCGACCCGAACCGGGGCCGCGCACGAGCACCTCGAGTTCGTGCACGCCCATCTTCTTGATCTTGTCGGCGACCTTCTCCGCAGCGCGCTGCGCTGCGAACGGCGTGCTCTTGCGCGAGCCCTTGTAGCCGATCGTGCCCGCCGAGTCCCACGCGAGCACCTGCCCCGCGGTATCGACGATCGTGATGATCGTGTTGTTGAACGAGGCCTTGACGTGCGCCGTGGCCTTGCCCACGTTCTTGCGAACGCGCGTCTTCTTCTTGTCGGCGGATGGGGACTGCGAGCTCATCGGATCACTTCCTCAGGATCTTCTTGTTGGCGACGGTCTTGCGCGGCCCCTTGCGGCCGCGGGCGTTGCTGCGGGTGCGCTGGCCACGAACCGGCAGACCTCGCCGGTGCCGCAGTCCGCGGTAGCAGTAGATCTCCTTGAGCCGACTGATGTTCTGCATCGTCTGGCGACGCAGAGCACCCTCGACCGGGTAGTTCTTCTCGAGGTAGGCCGCGATGTTCGCGACCTCGTCGTCCTTGAGGTCCTTGGCGCGCACTCCCGGATCGATCGCCAGCTCCTTGAGGACCTTGCGAGTCACCGCCGGCCCCACGCCGTAGATGTACTGCAGCGCGATCTCGACGCGCTTCTCGTTGGGGATGTCGACACCTAGGAGACGGGGCATGCTTGCTTTCCTCGACGTTGCTTGCCTGACGGTTCGTGCCTGGAACGTTGCGGGCTCACTTGCCTTGACGCTGCTTGTGGCGGGGATTGCTGCACAGGATGCGCACGACGCCTCGGCGTCTGACGACCTTGCAGTGCTCGCAGATGCGGCGAACGCTTGCTCTGACCTTCACGACAGTTCTCGCTTTGGTTGGAGTGCGCGCACGTCGGTGCACGCACTGCTCGGGAGGCTCGGGGGAACGGGGGCTTCTACGTTGGTTGAGCGGCTTGCGCCCGCCTGGCCGGCGGGCTCGGTCGGCGACTTCAGCAGGCGACAGATGCGGGCCTTGTTCGGATCGAACGGAGACAGGTCGACCAGCACGGCATCGCCCGGCAGCAGGCGCGTGAACGCCATCCGCAGGTCCTTGGCGGCGTGGGCCACCACTTCGCGTCCGTCGTCGATCTGCAGCCGGAACATGCCGTTGGCGAGGCTCGCGCGCACGGTGGCGCGAACGCCAGCCGAGCTGCGAGGGTCCAGCCGGGAATGTTCGGTTTCGGTCGTCATTGCATCAACTTCAGCAACTCCTGGAAGACGATGGCCGGGGGCCGATTCGCATCGATCTCCCGCAGCACGTTTCGATCGCGGTAGTACGCCAGCAGCGGCGCCGTCTGCAATCGATACACTTCGAGGCGCTTGGCGATCGCCTCGGGGCGATCGTCGGAGCGTTGGGTGAGTTCGCCCCCACACTTGTCACATACGCCAGGGTGTTTGGTCGGCTGGTGCTCGACGTGCCAGATGGCACCACACTTGGAGCATGTCCTGCGTCCCGACAGTCGTTCGACGAGCACGGGCTCGGGCACGGCGAAGAAGATCACGTGGGACAGCGCCTCGGCTCCGGACAAGCTCTTGTCCAGGGCCTCGGCTTGCGGGAGTGTACGGGGGAAACCGTCCAGGATCCAGGCGGACCTGGCGTCCGGCTGGCGAATTCGCGCCCGGACCATGCCGATGATGACCTCGTCGGGCACGAGCTTGCCGGCATCCATGTAGCCCTTGGCCTGCCTGCCGAGCGCGGTGCCGGCAGTCACCTCGTGCCGCAGCATGTCGCCGGTCGAGATGTGCGCGAGCGAGGCCGCCTCCGCGGCCTTCTTGGCCTGCGTGCCCTTGCCGGCCCCGGGAGCCCCGAGGAACACGCAGCGCGCCTTGAGTGACACAGCCATGGCCATCAGCTGGATCGGCGGCCCCAACCGCCGGCAGCGCCTGCGCTCTGCCCCGTCGTCTGGCCACCCTCGAGGAAGCCTTCGTAGTTGCGCATGACGAGCAGGCCGTTGATCTTCTCGACCAGGTCCAGCGCGACACCCACGACGATGAGGATCGACGTGCCCGACATGAAGTAGATCAGGACCTGATCCATCGCGCCGTGACGCGACCCGCCGAGCAGCGACGGGAACACCGCGATGATGGCCAGGAACGTCGCCCCGGCCAGCGTGATGCGGACCATCGTCTCCTCGAGATACTGGGCCGTCGGCTTGCCCGGCCGGATGCCCGGGATGAAGGACCCGCCTTCCTGCAGGTTCTTGGCGATCTCGTTGGGCTGGAACATCATCGACGTCCAGAAGAACGCGAAGAAGAAGATCAGCGCCGTGTAGCCGGCCACGAACCAGAAGCCTCGCTGACCGCCGAAGGTGTCCTCGAGCCAGGTGAGGCCGAGGGCCTTGCCGATCATGGTCGGGATGACGAGCAGGGCCGAACCGAAGATGATCGGCATGACGCCCGCCTGGTTGACCTTGAACGGCAGGAAGTGGCGCTGGCCGCCGTAGACGCGGCGACCGCGCGTGTGTTTGGCCTGCTGGATGGGGATGCGTCGCTGGGCCTTGGTCATGTAGACGACCGCGACCACCGCCACGCCCCACGCGCCGATGAACAGCAGCAGGCTCTGCCACTCGCGCCGGCCGAAGCCGTACTCGAAGTACACCGCGAGCGACGGATAGAGGTTGGCGACGATGCCCGCCATGATGATCAGCGAGATGCCATTGCCGACGCCGTGCTCGGTGATCTGCTCGCCGAGCCACATCACGAACATCGTGCCCGCGGTCAGCGCCACCATGACGACGACGCAGTAGAGACCGAACCACTCGCGCACGCCGGCGTGCATCAACTTGCTGTCGTCGGCACCGAGCGCACCGAGGATGACGAACCAGGACTGCACGAGGCAGATCCCGACCGTCGCCAGGCGCGTGTACTGGTTGATCTTGCGCTGGCCGCTCGCGCCTTCCTTGGCGATCTTCTCGAGCGCCGGCACGGCCTTGGTCAGCAGGCTGAAGATGATGCTCGCCGAGATGTACGGCATCACGCCCAACGAGAAGAGCGTGGCGCTCTGCAGCGACCCCCCCGTCAGCACGTTCATCATGCCGAAGATCTTGCCGATGCCTCCCAGGTTCTGCATCTGCTTCAGCGTCTCGGTGAAGTTCACGCCCGGCAGCGGCACGAAGAACCCGATGCGATAGACCAACAGGAGACCGAGGGTGATCAGGATCTTGGACCTGATCTCCTTGACCTTGAACAAGTTGGTGATGGCGTTGGTCATGCTGGGTTGGGGAGGTTTCAGTGCACCGATCGGGGTGGCAGCGCGGGGGACGCGGGCGGCAACAGGTCAGCGAACCGACCCCTCCGTCTGCTGATCCGGGCGCGCCGTCTTGCGACGCGTGCGCTTGGTGCCCGGCTTGCGCGTGCTGCCGTCCCTGGCGACGAACTTGGCGCGGTGGGCTTTCTTCTCGTTGACCAAGACCGTGCCGCCCGCCTTCTCGATCTTCTCGCGCGCCGCCGCCGTGATGGCGTCGACCTTGACCGTGACGGCCTTGGACACCTGCCCGTCGCCGAGGATCTTGAACAGCTCGGAGTGCTTCTCCTTCGAGGTCAGGCCCTTGGCAAGGACCGCCGACAGGTCGACGACGGCCCCGGCATCGAACACGTCGAGGTCGCTGACGTTCACGATCGTGAACACCTTCTCGAAGTTCTTGTTGTTGAAGCCGCGCTTGGGCAGGCGCCGGTAGATCGGCATCTGGCCGCCTTCCCAGCCGATGCGACTCGACCAGCCCGAACGCGCCTTGGCGCCCTTGTGGCCGCGACCCGAGGTCTTGCCGAGCCCGGAGCCGATGCCACGACCGACGCGCTTGCGCTCGGGGAACTTGCGGCCGAGGGCTTTTGCTTCTGCGAGGTTCATTCGAGGGTCACTCCCCGCAGCGCGACGGTGTCCTCGCGGCTGCGCAGTTTGCTCAGGGCGACCATCGTCGCCTTGACGACGTTGAGGGCGTTCGTGGAGCCGTAGTTCTTGGTCAGGATGTCGGTGATGCCGGCGCGCTCGAGCACCTTGCGCACGGCCTTGCCGGCGATGATGCCCGTGCCGGGCGCGGCCGGCAGCAGGCGCACCTTCGTCGAGCAGTAGTGGCCCTCGGTGGCGTGCGGAATCGTCGTTCCTTCGCGGACCACACGCATGATCTGCTTGCGCGCGTCCTTGACGGACTTCTCGATCGCGCCCGGCACTTCGCGGCCCTTGCCGTAGCCGATGCCGACGAGCCCGTTGCGGTTGCCGACGACGCTCAGCGCGCTGAACGAGAACCGCCGCCCGCCCTTGACCACGGCCGCCGACCGGTTGATCGCGACGACGTCGTCTTCGACGTCCGCCGAGAGGGCCTCGTCGATCGGAATCAGTTGATGCTTGGTCTTCGACATGTCAGAACTCCAGACCGGCTTCGCGCGCGGCGTCGGCGAGGGCCTTGATGCGCCCGTGATACTTGTAGGCGCCACGATCGAACGCCACCTTCGAGACGCCGGCGCGCTTGGCGCGCTCCGCCACGAGCGAGCCGACCTTCTTGGCGACGTCCGTCTTGCGCATGCCCTTCGTGGTGCCGCGCAGGTCCTTCTCCTGCGACGAAGCCGCGACGAGCGTGTGCCCGCGCAGGTCGTCGATGATCTGCACCGAGATGTTGGTCAGGCTGCGGAACACCGACAGGCGAGGACGGGTGCTGACGTGGCGCAGCTTGTTGCGAACCGAGTTCGACTTGCCGCGGCGACGTTGATGTTTCTGGGACGTGGAAGTCATGCTGATGTGATCCTTCGGCCGACCTGGCGTCAGCCTGCGCCACCCGACGCGAAGGCCTTGCCGGCCTTGCGCTTGATGACCTCGTCGCTGTACTTGATGCCCTTGCCCTTGTAGGGCTCCGGCTTGCGCAACTTGCGAATCGCCGCCGCGACCATGCCGACCTGTTGATTGTCGATGCCCGTCACGAGCAACGAGGTCGGAGTCGGCACGTCGACCTTGACCGTGGGCGGCACGGGGAACCGCACGGGCCGGTTGAAGCCGAGCTTCAGCACGAGCACCGAGCCCTCGAGCGCTGCGTCGTAGCCGACGCCCGCGATCTCGAGCTTCCTCTCGTAGCCCTTGGACACGCCCTCGATCATGTTGGCGAGCAGCGCGCGGGTCGTTCCTTGCAGAGCACGCGCCGAACGCTCCTCGGAGACGGCGCTCACGTGGATGGTGCTGCCGTCGAGCGAGACCTTGACCTCGGGCCGCACGGGGAGCTGGAGCTGGCCCTTGGCGCCCTTGACCGCGACGGACCCCGGCGTCACCTGCACGGTGACTCCCTTGGGGACCTCGATTGGCTTCTTGCCGATTCTTGACATGACGTCCTCTGGCGACCTTTCTCTTCTCTAGTCGATGCGGTGGGTCAATTCGGTGTCCGCGGTCAATCCACGGTGCACAGCACTTCGCCGCCAACGCGGCGCTGTCGGCACTCGCGATCGGACAGCACGCCCTGATTGGTCGACACGACCGCGATACCAAGCCCGCCACGCACCTTGGGCAGGTCGTTGCAACCGCGGTAGCGTCGGCAGCCCGGCCGGCTGAAGCGGGCCAGCGACGAGATCACGCGTTCGCCTTCGGGCCCGAAGCGGAAGTCGACGCGCACCGCCGAACGTGCCCCCTCGGCGGCGACCTCGTAGGTGTCGATGAAGCCCTCGCGCTTCAAGGCGTCCAGGATGGCCACCTTGAGGCGGCTACCGGGCACCACGCAGTTCTGGGCACCCGACATCAGGGCGTTGCGCATCCGCGTCAGCATGTCAGCAATCGGATCGGTCATCATGGCTCTGAACTCCTACCACGAAGCCTTTCGCACGCCGGGGATCTCACCCTGCAATGCGAGTTGACGGAAACAGCACCGGCAGATACCGAACTTCCGGTAGTAGGCACGCGCGCGTCCACAAAGCTGGCAGCGGTTGTAGCGCCGGGACGAGAACTTCGCCTTTTGCTGCTGCTTTACCCTCAAGCACTTCTTGGCCATGTTTCTCTTGGAACCCCAGTGGGATTACTCAGTGGGAAGAACGCGGTCGGACCTGTTCTGGTGTGGATGGACTGGTGTGGATGGAACGGTGCGGCGAGTCACTTGCGGAACGGCATGCCGAGGTGCGTCAACAGTGCCAGCCCTTCCTTGTCGGTGGGCGCCGTGGTGACGAACGTGATGTCCATGCCTTGCACGAACTCGACCTTGTCGAGCTGGATCTCCGGGAACACGCTCTGTTCCGACAGACCCATGGTGTAGTTGCCGCGGCCGTCGAGCTTGGTCGGCAGGCCACGGAAGTCGCGGATGCGCGGGATCGCCAGCGTGATGAGCCGGTCGAGCATCTCCCACATGCGAGCGCCGCGCAGCGTGACGGCGACGCCGATCGCGTAGCCCTCGCGCAACTTGAAGCCCGACACGGCGCCGCGGGCCTTGCGGATCAACGGGCGCTGCCCGGTGATGGCCGTCAGGTCCTTGTTGGCCGCTTCCATGCGGTTCTTGTTCTCGACCGCCTTGCCGACGCCCATGTTGACGACGATCTTCTGCAGGCGCGGCACCATCATCGGGTTGGCGTAGCCGAACTCCTTCGTGAGCGCGGCCACGACCTTCTCGCGATAGATCTTCTGCCGGCGCGGGATGACGCGCTCTTTCGGGGCGGCTCTTTCTTCGGTTGTGCTCATGTGTGTAGTCGATGGGAGTCAGTCGACCGGACTCAGTCGAATCGAGTCCCGCAACGCACGCCGACGCGGTGTTTCTTGCCGTCGACGATCTCGATCCTGGTGCGGGTGCCCTTGCCCAGCTTCTCGCTGAACACGAGGACCTTGCTGGCCTCCAAGGGCTGCTCGATCTGCACGCGCCCACCCTTGGGATTCTGCTGCGACCGCTTCTGGTGCTTCCAGCGCAGGTTCACGCCCTGCACGATGATGCGGCCGGTCTCGGCATCGACCTTGAGCACCTCGCGCGGCTCGTTCGACTTGTACTGGCCGGACGTGACGACGACCTTGTCGCCCTTCTTGACGTGGAGCCGGCGACGGGTCGGCTTGGGCTTGTTGGTGAGCATCAGACGACCTCCTCGGCGAGCGAGACGATCTTCATGAAGTTGCGGTCGCGCAGCTCGCGCGCGACGGCCCCGAAGATGCGCGTGCCGCGCGGATTGCCTTCCTTGTCGATGACGACCAACGCGTTGCGGTCGAACTTGATGTAGGAGCCGTCCGAACGACGCACGGCCTTGGCCGTGCGCACGACGACACCCTTGACGACCTCGTGTTCCTTCACTTCGCCGGTCGGCAATGCCTTCTTGACGACGGCGATCACGACGTCACCGACCGAGGCGTAGCGCCGGCCGGAGCCACCGAGGACCTTCACACACATGGCGCGCTTGGCGCCCGTGTTGTCGGCCACGTCGAGCATCGACATTTCTTGGATCATTGGAAACTCCTGACTCTGGACGGTCCGGCCGCGACCGACGACCATCCTGCTTGTGCCACTTGCTGAGGTCTCACCGGGTCTAGAGGATCTTGGCCTGCTGCACCACGCGCACGAGCCGCCAGCACTTCATCTTGCTCAGCGGGCGCGTGTGCGCGACGTCGACGACGTCACCGACCTTGGCTTCGCCCTTCTCGTCGTGCGCGTACAGCTTGGTACGGCGCGACACGAACTTCTCGTAGACGGGGTGCCGCACCTTGCGGTCCACCTGCACGACGAGGGTCTTCTGCATCTTGGTCGAGATCACGATGCCGCGCATGATCTTGCGTTGCGCGCGTTGCTTCGTGCCGGCCGCGGCGGCGTTGCTCTCGGGAATGTTGGTGCTCATGACTTGTTGCCTTCGGACTGCTTGCGAGAGGAAGCCTTGGCCTTGGCCGGCCTGGCCGCAGCGGCCCCACCACCCGAGGACTTGGGATTCGCCTTCGGGCTCGCCGCCGCTCGGGCAGCTTCACCGGCGCCGACGGCGCCCCCGGCCGCCGCCCGTTCGCCGAGGACCGTGAGGATGCGGGCAATCGTGCGTCGGACCTCGCGGTGACGGGTCGTCTTGGCGACTTCGTCGGCCGAACCGCGGAACCGCAGACCGAACTGCTCCTTGCGCAGATCGCCGAGCTTGTCGCGCAGCTCGGCGTCGTCCTGGCCGCGAACCTCTGTGATTGCCTTCTTCATGTTGGTTGCTCTCAGTTGTGGCGCCGACGGACGAGGCGGACCTTGATCGGCAACTTGTGGGCGACCCGATTGAACGCGCGCTTGGCACCCTCTTCGGTGACGCCATCGAGCTCGAACAGCACGGTGCCCGGCTTGACCACGGCGGCCCAGAACTCGACGTCGCCCTTGCCGGTGCCCATGCGGGTCTCGGCGGGCTTCTTGCTCACCGACTTGTGCGGGAACACTCGGATCCACAGCTTGCCTTCGGGGGCGTTGCGGGACGCGGCCACACGACCGGCCTCGATCACCCGAGCCGACAGCCAACCCGGCTCGAGCGCCTGCAGACCGTATTCGCCGAAGGCGACCGTGTTGCCGCGCGTGGCCTCGCCGCGGATGCGACCTCGCATCTGCTTGCGCCACTTCGTTCTCTTGGGCATCAACATGGCGTGTGTGCTCTCTTGTCAGGTTCTCGGGGGCGGCCTCAGCTGCCGGCAGGACGATCGGTGAGCGGACGGACCGGCAGCAGGCCGTTGGTGGTCTCGCCAGGGCCGTACTCGCCCTTGAAGATCCAGACCTTGCAGCCGAGCGTGCCGTACTTGGTCGCGGCGATCGCGAAGCCGTAGTCGACCTGCGCGCGCAGCGTGCCGCACGGCACGCGGCCCTTGCGGAAGTTGCCGACGCGCGACATCTCGGCGCCCTGCAGGCGACCCGCGACGCGGATCTTGATGCCCTTGGCGCCGGCGGCCATCGAGGTGTCGGCGACCTTCTTGAGGGCGCGGCGGTAGTTGATGCGCTTGCCGAGCTGTTCGGCGACGGCCTCGGCGACGAGGTTCGCCTCCATCTCCGGGCGGTGGATCTCGATGATCTTCATGCGCACGGGCTTGCCCGTCAGCTTCTCGAGCTCCTGGCGGAACTCGTCGACCTTGGTGCCCTTCTTGCCGATCAGCACGCCCGGGCGGGCCGTGTGCACGAACACGGTGACGAGCTCACCGGTGCGTTCGATCTCGACCTTCGGGATGGCCGCGAACTGCCACTGCTTCTTGATGAACTTGCGGATCTTCTGGTCTTCGATCAGGTTCTTCGCGAAGTCCTTCTTGTTGGCGTACCAGCGGGAACGCCATTGCTCGGTGATGGCGATGCGGAAACCGGTCGGATGAACTTTCTGACCCATGGGTGATCCTGTGCCTATTCCTCTGCCCCGCCCGCTTCGACTGCCTCGTCGGCCGGCGCGGCACCGCCCATCGGGGCGGCCTGCGGATCGGCGACGTGCACGTGGATGTGACAGGTCCGGCGCTTGATCGGCATCGCGCGCCCCTGTGGGCCCGGGCGCATGCGCATGCCACCGGGCAACAGCGGGCCGTCCTGGGCGAAGGTCTTCGAGACGACGAGCCGGTTGGCGCGCACGTCCGGATTCTGGAGCGCGTTGGCGACCGCCGAGGCGAGCACCTTGTAGATCGTGCGCGAAGCGCGGTGACGCTCGTGGCGGAGTTCATCGAGCGCGGCGCTCGCGGAGATGCCGCGGATCAGGGCCAGGATGCGCCGGGCCTTGTAGACGCCCATGCGGGCGCCGCGATGAACGGCACGGACTTCGAAGCTCATTTCTCCTCCACCTTCTTGGTCGAGTGGCCGCGGAACGTGCGCGTCGGTGCGAACTCACCGAGCCGGTGGCCGACCATGTCCTCGGTCACGTAGACCTTGAGGAAGGTGCGGCCGTTGTGCACGTTGAACGTGTGCCCGACGAATTCGGGCAGGATGACGCTGGCGCGCGACCAGGTCTGGATGGGGTCTTTGGTGCCCTTCTGGTTCAGCGCGCCGACCTTCTTGAGCAGGCTCGGGTGGACGAAGGGGCCCTTGGTGATGCTACGGCTCATCGTGTGTTCCTCGCTAGCTGCCGCTACCCACTGCCACGTGCTTGCCCGGCGGACGGCGCCGCAGGATGAACTGGTTGCTGCGCGCCTTGCCGCGGCGCGTCTTGCCGCCCTTCGCGAGCTTGCCCGTGGGCGAGCACGGATGGCGCCCGCCGCCGGTGCGCCCCTCACCGCCGCCCATCGGGTGCGTGACCGGGTTCTGCGAGGTGCCGCGGTTGTGCGGCCGGCGGCCCATGTAGCGCACGCGGCCGGCCTTGCCCCAGCGGATGTTCTGCCAGTCGGCGTTGCCGACCTCGCCGATCGTGGCGCGACAGACGCTCTTGACCTTGCGCATCTCGCCCGACGGCATGACGAGCACCGCATATTCGCCGTCGCGCGCCATGAGCTGGCACGAACGGCCGGCCGCGCGCGCGATCTGACCGCCGCGACCGGGCTGCAGTTCGACGTTGTGCACCTGCAAGCCGAGCGGGATCGCCTCGAGCGGCATCGCGTTGCCGACGTCGGGCTCGCACCGTGTGCCGGAGAGCACCTTCATCCCGACCGCGAGCCCCTTGGGCGCGAGGATGTAGCGCTTCTCGCCGTCGACATAGTGCAGCAGCGCCAGGTCCGCGGTCCGGTTCGGATCGTATTCGATCGCGGCGACGACCGCGGGCACTCCGTCCTTGTCGCGGCGGAAGTCGACCTTGCGGTACATGCGGCGCGCACCGCCACCGCGGAAGCGGCTCGTGATGTGGCCCAACGCGTTGCGGCCCGCACGATCCGCGAGGCGCTCCGTCAGCACCTTCTCGCGACGCTTGCCCTTCGTCAGGTGACTGAAGTCGAGCACCGACGAATTGCGGCGACCGGCGGAGGTTGGCTGGTAGACCCTGACTGGCATGGCTTCGTGTGCGGTTGGAGAGTGAGGGGGATGCGCGGAACGCGGTTCGGCCGATCAGGCGATGTCGATCGTGTCACCCTGGCGCAAGGTGACGACCGCCTTCTTCCACGGCCGCGTCTCGCCGGGGCGGCCGAACATGCGCCGCGTCTTGCCGGGCACGTTGGCCATGTTGACCTTGAGGACCTTGACCGAGAACAGCGTCTCGATGGCCTTCTTGACCTGGGACTTGTTGCTCGACGACGCAACCTCGAAGCTGAACTGGTTGCGCATGCCCTGCATCTTCGAGGACTTCTCGGTCACGAGCGGGCGGCGCACGACATCGTAGTACTGACCTGGGTTGGCCATCTCAGGACTCCTTCTTGGCGAAGCGTTGCTCGAGCGCCGCGTAGGCCGCCGGAGTCAGGACCAGATAGCGCCGCAGCAGGACCTGCCGCGCGTTGAGGTCGTCGAGCGTGCGCACGTCGACGAGCGGCACGTTGCGCAGCGACAGACACAGGTTGCGGTCCACGGCCTCCGTGACGACGGTCGCGCTGCCGCGCATGCCGAGCTTGCTCAGGATGCCGGCCGCCGACTTCGTGTTCGGCTTGCCCGTCGGCCAACCATCGGCGATCGCGACCTCACCGTCGCGGAACTTCGTGAACAGCGCGTTGCGAAGCGCGACACGGCGCGCCTTCTTGGGCATCGCGTAGCTGTGATCGCGCGGCTCCGGCGGATGGATGCGCCCACCGCCGCGCCACAGCGGCGACTTGGTCGTGCCCATGCGGGCGCGCCCGGTGTGCTTCTGTGGCCACAACTTCTTGTTGCCGCCGTGCACCATGCTGCGCGTCCGGGCCTGGACGGTGCCGGCGCGCGCGTTGGCCTCGTACATGACGACCGCGTCCTTGAGCGTTCGCCCGAGGACGCGCGTGCCAAACGCCGACGCGTCCACGTCCTTCGACGAGACGGCGTCACCCTGCAGTACTTTGATCTCGGCCATGGTGGGCTGGGCTGGATTGGGCTGTATTGGGCTGTATTGGGCTGGGTGGTGCGAGCCGTTCGCCGGCTCAGCAAGCCTTGATGCGGATGTCGACGCCCGCAGGCATGTTGAGCTTGCTCAGGGCGTCCACGGTCTTGGTCGTCGGCTCCGAGATGTAGATCAACCGCTTGTGCGTGCGGATCTCGAACTGCTCGCGGCTCTTCTTGTCGATGTGCGGCGACCGCAGCACCGTGTAGCGTTCGATGCGCGTCGGCAGCGGCACGGGCCCCGCGATGCGAGCGCCCGTACGCTTGCTCGTCTCGACGATGTCGAGCGCAGCCTGGTCGAGCGCCTCGTGGTCGTAGGCCTCCATACGGATCTGAATTCGCTCTTGCATATGCGTGTGGGTGGCCGCGACGAGCCAACCGGTCGGTCAAGGCCGAATCGTTGGGGCGGCGGAAGGCACGCCCGTCGTGATTTTGGCACAACTCCGTGCGCGGCAAGGGGTTACATCAAAGGATGTGCTCCCTGGAGCGCAAGCGGGGTGGAAGGTTAGCGACGTCGCCCGGCGCCGTCAAGCGCGAAGGCGCAACAATACGGGCAGGATGGGCGGCGCGGCGCCGCGTCCGCGCACCGATGCGCGCCTGCCCGAGGCGGCAACGGATGCCCCGCGATCATCGCACGGGGGAATAACCCGACGGCCGCATCGAGACCTGACCGCGCCCTTTGGTCATCGAACGCAACTTGGTCACGTAACCCAACATGCGCGCGAGCGGCGCGCGCCCGCGCAACCGCGCGCCGAGGCGGCCCGACGACACGCTCGAGACGACCGCACCGCGCGCGCCGAGGTCCCCGCGCACGGCTGCCGCGGCGTCCTCGGGGCACCAGACCTCGATGGTCACCCACGGTTCCAACTCGACCAGGTCCGCGAGACCGACGGCGGCCGCGAGCGCCTTCGCCGCCGCCTGCTGCGCGAGCGGCCCGGCCGACGCGCCACCCTCTGCCACCAGCGAACACAGCGTCACCTGCACGCCGACCATCGGACCGACGCGGAAGCCGGCCGCCAGCATCGACCGCAGCTCGTCGAGCACCTCGACCAGGTCGGCCGCTCCATCCGTGCCGTGCACGACGGCCGGGCTCGCCGCGTCGGCGGCCGGCGCGATCGCGACCCCACATCGTGCACTTCGTTCGACGCCGCCGACCACGGCCCTGACCTCGGCCTCCGCGGCGGCCCTGGCACCGACGGTCTCGCGGCGGTCGACGCGCGGCTTCGACTGCTGGAACGCGACGCCGGTGCGCGCGCGCACGAGCTCCGCCACGATGTCGAGGTGCAGTTCGCCCATGCCTCGCACGACGAGGCGATCGTGTTCCCGCTCGACGCGCAGCGTCGGATCGTCGACGGCGAGCGCCCGCAGCGCCGCGGCGAGCGCCTGGCGATCCTCGTCGCGCGCCGGCTCGAAGGTCACGGCGAGCACGGGCGCGGGAAAGCGCGGCGCCGGCAACACGACGGGATGTTGGGGATCGCAGACCGTGTCCCCTGTGCGCAGCCCGAGTTCGCCGGGCAACACGACGATCTCGCCGGGCACGGCCAGCGGCGTCGGCCGATGGCGATCGGCCTGCACGAGCCACAGCTCGGCGATCTCGCCCACGGCAACGGGTTGGCGACCGCGACACCACGACGCGCCGGGCACCATCTGCCCGCGCACCACGCGCACGAAGTTCCAGACCTCGTGCCCGTGCTGGACCTTGAACACGAAGCCGCAGAACGGCGCCGCGGGGTCGCCCGCCCGGTCGATCGCCCACAACCCCTGACGCGGCAGTTCCGCCAGCGCCGGCAGCAGCTCCCCCACCGCATCGAGCAGCCAATCGACGCCGCGGTTCCACAGCGCCGCCCCGCACAACACGGGCACGATGCGCCCCGCGAGGAACTCGGCGCGCAGCACCGCACGCAGGCGGGCGACCGGCACGGCGCGGCCCGCGACCACCTCGCCGAGGATCCACGCGTCCGCGTCGGCGGCCACTTCGACGGCGCGCTCGTGCGCGGCCCGGATCTCGGCCTGTAGACGCGCGGCGAGCGGCGGTTCGGGCCGACCCTCGAACCACTGCACGGCCCCCGTCAACGCGTCACCGAGGCCAGCGAACCGCCCTTCGGCGTCCCGGAGCGGCACGACGAACGCCAACGGCCGGCAGTCGAGGCGCTCGGGCAGCTCGGCGAGCACCGCGTCGAAGTCGGCGCCGATGCGATCCAGCTTGTTGACGAACAGCAGCCGCGGCAGCCCGCGCGATGCGGCCTGCTGCCACACGACCTCGGTCTGCGACTCGACCCCACGCACGCCGTCGACGAGCACGACGACGCCGTCGAGCACGAACAGGCAGCGTTCGACCTCGGCGACGAAGTCGACGTGCCCCGGCGTGTCGACGACCTGCAGCACGTGCTCGCCCCACTGCACGCGCGTCGCGGCCGCCGTGATCGAGATCCCGCGGCTGCGCTCGGCCGGCATCCAGTCCATCGCGGCGGTGCCGTCGTCGACGTTGCCCACCCATGTCTGCGCCCCCGCGTCGAACAGGATGCGTTCGGTCAGCGTCGTCTTGCCGGCGTCGATGTGGGCCACGATGCCGAATGTGCGCAGCCGATCCATGGCCGGCCAGAGCCTACAACGGCCGCGCGG
This sequence comes from Planctomycetota bacterium, assembly GCA_036274315.1. Classification (GTDB taxonomy): domain Bacteria; phylum Planctomycetota; class UBA1135; order UBA1135; family UBA2386; genus DASVAL01. The sequence continues at coordinate 30,217 of DASUFY010000261.1, forward strand.
CCGGCGCACGCCTTCCCGGCGGCGCCGCTCACGCCGACGGCCGGGCCGTCGTCGCGCCTTGCGTGATGCCGCGCATCTGCATCTTGAGTTCGTCCGGGTTGTCGGACGACGCGAGGGCGTCCTCGAGGCTGATGTTGCCGGCCTGGAACAGCCGGATCAGCGACTGGTTGAACGTCATCGTGCCGTAGTAGCTGCCCTCGTTGAGCGCCTTGGGCAGCAGACGGGTCTGACCCTGCTCGAGCAGTTCGCGCACGGTCGGCGTGTTGATGAGCAGCTCGACGGCGGGCACCATCGCGTTGCCGTCCTTGTTCTTGACCAGGCGCAGCGAGCAGACGCCGGCCAGGTTCAGCGCCAGCTGCAGGCGCACGAGTTCGTGCTGGTGCGGCGGGAAGAACGTGATGATGCGTTCGACGGTCTGCACGGCGTTGACCGTGTGCAGCGTCGAGAACACGAGGTGGCCGGTCTCGGCCGCCTGGATCGCCGCGGACACGGTCTCGGCGTCGCGCATCTCGCCGATGAGGATCACGTCCGGCGACTGGCGCACCGCCTGGCGCAGCGCCGAAGCGAAGTCGATGACGTCGCTGCCGACCTCACGCTGGTTCACGATCGACCGCTTGTCCTCGAAGCGGAACTCGATCGGGTCCTCGATCGTGATGATGTGCTTGTTCATCGTGCGGTTGACGTACTCGAGCATCGACGCCAACGTCGTCGACTTGCCCGAGCCCGCGATGCCCGTCGCGAGCACGAGGCCGCGCTTCAGCGACGCGAGGCGCTTGAGCGGTTCGACGGGCAGGTTGAGATCCTTGAACGACGGGATCTCGGCCTTGATCGCGCGGAACACGAACCCGAACTCGCCACACTGATGGAACGCATTGCAGCGGAAGCGGCCGACTCCGGGCACGGCGACCGCGGTGTCGGACGCGCCGGTCTCGTCGAACTCGGTGCGTCCCCGTTCGTTGAGGATCTCGTCGGCGTAGGTGCGCATCAGGTCGCTCGGCAACGGCTGGTCGCCGAGGAAGCGGATCACGCCGGCGACGCGCAGCGCCGGACAACCGTTGGTCTTGAGCACGAGGTCGGAAGCACCTTCCTTGACCATGATGCGCAAGAAGTCCCGCAACTTGGGCAGGCGGCTCGGGGAAACCTGGCTGGGGCCGACGTTCTGGCTGGTCACGGAAAGTCCTCCATGCCGTGTATCGGCAAGCTCGAACCGGCAGCCAAAGGGCTTCGTGCGGGCGCGCGCCGCGGCGTCTCAAACCCGCTCGCGGTGCGGTAGTTCCGACAGCATCGACCAGATCGCGAGGCTCAGCTCCTGGAGGCCGGCCCCGGTGGCGCTCGAAATCGCGAACACGGGCCTCGCGATGGCGGTCGCGAGCGCCTGCGCGCGGCGGCGACCGGCTTCGTCCTCGACCTTCGTCGCGACGACGAGCGAGGGGCGGGCCGCCAGTCCGGCCGAATGCCGGGAGAGCTCCTCGCGCAACACGCCATAGGCGGCCTCGGGCTCGGCCATCGGCAGGTCGCCGCAATCGATGAGGTGCAGCAACAGCCGCGTGCGTTCGATGTGCTTGAGGAACCGGTCGCCCAGGCCGCGGCCCGCACTCGCCCCTTCGATGAGCCCCGGGATGTCGGCGACCACGAACGTCGCTTCGCCGGGGCCCTGCGCGATGCCGAGCATCGGCTCGATCGTCGTGAACGGGTAACCCGCGATCTTGGGGCGCGCCTTGGTGATCGTCGCCAGCAGCGTCGACTTGCCGGCGTTCGGCAGCCCGAGCAACCCGACGTCGGCGATCAGCTTGAGGCTCAGCAACACGCGCCGCTCCTCGCCGGGCGTGCCGGGCTCGGCGGTGCGCGGCGTGCGGTTGGTCGAGGTCGCGAAGCGGCTGTTGCCGCGCCCGCCGTAGCCGCCGCGCGCGAGCACGAACGGGCGATCTGGCGTGTCGAGATCCTGCAGCACGTTGCCGCGCTCGGCGTCGAGCACCTGGGTGCCGACCGGCACCTCGATGACGAGATCCTCGGCCCCCTTGCCGCTGCAGTTGCTGCCCTGTCCCTGGCCGCCGTTGGCCGCCTGGAACACGCCGCGCCCCGTCAGGTGGTAGAGCGTGTTGCAGTGCGTCGTCGGCAACAGCACGACGTCACCACCGTGCCCGCCGTCGCCGCCGTTCGGCCCGCCCTTCAGCGTCTTCTTGTCGCGCAGGAACGAGGCGCAGCCGTTGCCGCCCTTGCCGGCCCGCACGCGGATCTCGAGTTCGTCGACGAACATGACGTTCTACCTCGCCGACGCCGGTGCGCCACGCGGGCGCCCGCCCTGGTCAGTTCGCGGCTTCCGCCACGTCGACGTGCACCTTGCCATTCGACTGGAATCGCACCGTGCCCGGAGCCACGGCGAACAGCGTGTCGTCGGAACCGCGCCGCACGTTGCGCCCGGCGTGGAACTTCGTGCCGACCTGGCGGACGATGATCGTGCCCGACGTGACGCGCTGGCCGCCGTAGGCCTTGATGCCGCGATACTGCGGGTTGCTGTCGCGGCCGTTCTGGGTCGAACCCTGTCCTTTCTTGTGTGCCATGGTTTTGCTCGCTGCTGTCTGGCCGTTGCCGTCTAGCCGTTGATCGCCTCGATCTGCACCAGCGTGTACTTGGCGCGGAAGCCCGTGCGGCGGCGGCTGTTCTTGCGGCGCCGGAACTTGCCGATCACGACCTTGGGGCCCTTGACCTGACGCACGACCGTGGCCGTGACCGAGGCGCCCTCGACGAACGGCGTGCCGATCCGGCCCTCGCCCTCGCCGCCGAGGAGGCAGACCTTGTCGAACGTCAGGTTCTCGCCTTCGGCGACGTCGTCGCGCAGGTGGATCTGGATGCGGTCGCCGGGTTGGACCCGGTACTGCTGGTTGCGGTCGTCGAGGACGGCGTACATGGCTGTCGGTGCTCGGGGCTCTCGGGGTGAGGGGGCGGAGACGATAGCGGCGCCGCCCCCGGTTTCAAGCACCTCGCCCTTCGGACCCGGCGGCCCGCCGGCGTGCTCCGGTGCTGCGCCCGTGCATGCGCCGGGTCAGGGCTGCACGACGACGGTCAGCGCGTTCGAGGCGGTGAACAGCTGGGACCCGCACGCGTCGAGCACGAACGCCTGCGCCGCGAACGTGAAGCCTGGCGGCACGGTCGCCCCAACCGGCACGCCGACGCGCAACGCGCCGAGACCGTCGGCGAGCCCGGTGACGGTGATGACGCCCAACGGATCGACCCAGACGCCGACGCCGAGCAGCGGGAACGGGCTGGCGAGCGCCTGCGCCGATGCGCCCCACAACGCGATCGCGCCGGCCGGAGTGCGCGTGCACTCGATGCCGAACCCCGTGTTGCCGACCTGGGCCGCACTCGTCGGCGAGAGCAGCAGGTCGCCGAGGCAGCCGGGCGTGCTGGCGCCCGACGCGATCGGCATGCTCGGCGACGCGAGCGACAGCGTGTTGGCCGTGAACGTGACCTGGCCGCTGCTCGTCGCGTTGAGGCCGCCGCCGCTGGTGTCGAAGAGGAAGCCGCTCAGGTTCCACGTCGAGACGAGCCCGGGCACGCCGAGCAGTTCCTGGTTCATCGTCGCCTGGATCTCGGTCTGCGTGCGCGCGAACGGCCACAGGCGCACTTCGTCGATCTCGCCGTTCCACACCTCGATCGGCGTCCCGATGTCCGAGCCCTTGCCGATGCGGAACACCTCGTTGCCGACGTCGCGGATCGGCATGCCGTTGCTGTTCGCGGAACCGACCAGCATGCCGTTCACGTAGAGCTTGGAGCTGAGTCCGTCGTAGGTCGCCGCGACGTGCGTCCAGGTCGCCAGCTGGCCCGCGGTGAACGTCCAGTTCACGATGATGCCGGAGCCCGACGTCGAACCGGCCGGCACGACCTTCCACCGCAGCACGCGCGCACCGACGTTGTCGGCGTTGACACGCAGGAAGTAGTCCTCGCTGCCGCCGACGCTGAGGCCCTGGCGCACGATCGTCGGGTAGCGATACCCGGTGCCGAGCGTGGCGTCGTCGTAGGTGATCCAGGCTTCGATCGTGAGGCCGCTCTGCGGCACGACCTGCGCGGTGTAGGGGACCTCGATGTAGCCGTCGACCATCGCGTCGAAGGCGACGCCGACGTTCTGGGCCGGGATCGCGGTCAGCAGCGCGGCGAAGGGCCAGATCGACAGGGGCGCGGGAATCGGGCTTCGCATGGACGACCTCGTGGTGCGGTTCGGTGGAAGGCGCGCCAGTCTACCTCGTTCATGGCGCACCGGACCCCCGGGTGTTCCCGGTTGTTCCCGGGTGGCCGGCGAGGCCGCAAGGGCCCGCCCCGGGCGGCTTCAGGCCTTCACGCCGAGGCCGGCCGGGATCGCGATGCGCGCCTCCTGCCCGTCGCCGGTCAGGAAACGGTAGTGCACGACGTCGATCGGGTAGCTCGGCTCGGGCCGGAACACGATCGTCTTGCCGACCGCGTCCTCGAGTTCGAGGATGCCGCGGCGCTTGTAGTTGACGAGGTAGTCGGACACCGGCGGCGCCACGAACACCTGCAGCACCGAGAAGCCCTTGAGGTTGACGAGCGCGCGCGATTCGCGCAGCACCGACAGTGCCTTGCTCTGCACGGTGCGCGACCAGCCGGAGCCCTTGCAGTGCGTGCACTGCATGAACACCGTGCGCTTGAGTCCGGGGCCGACGCGCTGCCGCGTGATCTCGAGCATGCCGAACGGGCTGATGCGGCCGACCTTGATGCGGGCGCGGTCGCCGCGCAGCGCGTCGATGAGCCGCTTCTCCACGCCGCGCCGGTGCTTCTCGTGCGACATGTCGATGAAGTCGATGATGATGAGTCCGCCGAGGTCGCGCAGGCGCAGCTGGCGCACGATCTCGGGGATCGCTTCGAGGTTCGTGCGGTAGGCGGTCTCGTCGGTGTCGCCGCCGGCCTTGTACTTGCCGGAGTTGACGTCGATCGCGACGAGCGCCTCGGCCTGATCGATGACGATCGAGGCCCCGTTCGACAGATCGATCTTGGGCTGGTAGAGCGCCTCGACCTCCTTCTCGATGCCGAAGTGATGGAACAACGGCGTCGTCATCGCGTGCTGCTTGATGCGATCCGCCATGTGCGGCATCAGCTTGTCGGCGAAGTCGCGGATGCGCAGGAACACGTCCTCGCTGTCGACGACGACGTCGGCGATGTCGCGCGTGAACTGGTCGCGCATCGCCTTGAGCACGAGATCGGACTCCTGGTAGAGCAGGGCCGGCGCGCGCGTGACCTTGAGGCGCTGCGCCACCATCTCCCAGATCTTCTTGAGGTAGTCGCGGTCGCGCTCGAGGTCCTGCAGGCTCTTGTTGATGCCCGCGGTGCGCACGATGAAGCCGATGCCGCCGCTGCCGGTCTCGTCGAGCTCGCGCACTATGCGCTTGAGCCGCTTGCGCTCGCGCCCGTCCTCGATCTTGCGCGACACGCCGCACTTCGGCAGGCTCGGCATCAGCACGAGGCAGCGCCCCGGCAACGACACGTAGGTCGTCAGCGTCGGCCCCTTGCTGCCGATGCCTTCCTTGGTGATCTGCACGACGACCTCCTGCCCCTTCTTCAGCAGCTGGTCGATGGTCGGGCGCGGTCCGCGCGGACGGCGGTCGTTGCGCGGGTCGCGACCGCGCGGTTCGCGCCGGCGGCGGCGGTCTCGCCCACCGCGCTTGCCCGCGGGCCGCTCGCCGCGCTCCCCACCCTCGACGCCTTCGGCCGGCTCGGCCGTCTCCGCGGCGGCCGTGGGCTCGCCGATCGGCTTGCCGTCGCCCGGCAGGCCCGATCCGTCGCCGGCATCGGGCACGTCGCTGGCCGCGGCCATGTTCAAGGGCTGCTCGTCGATGCCGTGGCCGAACCCGCGGCGGTGCCTCGGCGGTTGCTCGGGATCGTCCGACGGCTCGGGCGGCGCGGGTGCTTCGGGCTCGGCGTCGTCGCCAGCTCCGCCGTCGGGTTCGTCGCCGCCGTCGGCCCCGCGAGGCTCGTCGTTGTCGCCCCCGTGCACTCCGACCTCGTCGGCATCGACGATGTCGACGAGACGCGGCTCACCGTTGTCCTCGTCCTCGCCGACGGCCACGACCACGTTCGACTCCTCGGCGACGAGGTCCGGCCCCGCATCGGCCCCGCCCGCCGGTTCGGCGGCGTCCTCTTCGTCGTCGTCGGCGAGGGCCTGCTGCATCGACTCCGGCCCGTCGTCGACGTCGACGCGCGCGCGACCCTCGATGACGTCGTCGAGCACGAAGTCCGGCCGGCCGTAGGCGGGCAGGATGTCGCTCACGTGCAGGAAGCCGTTGACCCGGCCACCGAACGCAACGAAGGCTGCGCCGATGCTGGGCTCGATGTTGACGACCTTGCCTTTGTAGATGTTACCGAGATAGGCCTCGCGGTTGGCCAACTCGACGTGCAGCTCCTGCAGCACGCCGTCTTCCACCACGGCGATCCGGCTCTCTTCCGGATCGATGGCGTTGATGAGCATCCTCTTCAAGGGTTACTTCCTTCTGGCAACGATCGCCGGCGCCGCCGGCGACCCCCTGCTCCCAGGCACCGGGCCCACGATCGCGAAGCAACACGAACGAAGGACCCCGTGCACCGGGTGCACGTTCGCCGTCGTGGCTTCGCAGCGTGACATCGCGCGGCGCCGGGTTCCGCAGGGTGATGAACTGATGGAGCCCAGGCCGAGCCGGCACCCTCTCCGCGCAGACCGAATCTGCACTGCGACCAGGCGCTCGGGGCGCCGCTGCGCGCGGAGGCAAGGGGAACACGACGGGCATGGCAATTCCGGGGATGGACTTCCGCGGCGTGGCGGGAACCGCGCGAGGGCGGGACGAACCAGGCCGCGCTTCCTGGACACCAGGGAGCGCGCGGATGATACGGCGGAGCACGGCGGCGCTCAACGCTGCGGCGGGCAAGCCCCGCGGCCCGGCGCCGGCGGGGCCGCCGCGGGCGACGGCGACGGCGCCCGCGGTCGCCGCGACTAGTTGCGGCCGAAGATCGCTTCGCGCTGCTGGGCCAGCCCGGAGCGGTGGTCGCGCACGCGCTCCTCGAGCACGCGCTTCATCGAGTCCTGCATGTCCTCGGGGCTGCGGATGATCGTCGGCGTGATGAACACGAGCAGCGTCGACGTGGTCTCCTGCTTGCTCTTGCCCTTGAACAGGTAGCCGAGCACCGGGATGTCGCCGAGCAGCGGGATCTTCGTCACGGTCTCGCTCTCGGTCTTGCTCTTGAGACCACCGAGCACCGCCGTCTGGCTGCTGCGCAACAGCACCGTCGTCGCCAGCGTGCTGGAGGCGACGCGCGGCAGCGCGATGGTGCCCGAACCGGCGTCGGTGCCACCGCCGACCTGGAACACGTCGAAGCCGGGCGGGGCCAGCGAGGTGTTGCCGGTGCCCGAGAGCGCGGTGCGCTGCGGGATCACCTCCAGGATGACCTTGTCGCTGCCCGGCACGATGTGCGGCGTCGCGAGCAACTGGAAGCCGACGCTGATCGGCGACTCGTCGCCTTCCTCGAGCGCGAGCAACAGACCACCTGCCTGGCCCTGTTCGACGCGGGCCTGGGCGTAGCGGATCGCTTCGCCGACGAAGATCGTCGCGGTCTGGTTGTCGAGCGCGACGATCGACGGGGCCTGCACGATCTCGGAGCGCGAGTCCTTCTTGAGCAGGCGCAACGTGGCGCTGACCTGCTGGAGGTTCAACGCACCGTAGACGACGTTCGGGATCGTCGTGCCGGCCGGCAGGTTGCCGCTCTCGACGAACGGGCCCTGGCCGGTCTCCGACGCGATGATGCTGTCGTCCCAACCGCCCTGGCCGAGGTCGAACGGCAACCGCGTGGGGATCTGGCCGAGGCCGAGGCTGGCCGTCCAGCCGGTGCCGCCGGGCGAGATGCCGATGTCGAGGATGTCCTCGTTGCTCGTCGTCACGAAGCGCACGTCGAGTTGGATCTGCGAGGGCTCGACGTCGATCATCGCGATCGTGCGGCGCACGTTCTCGACGACCGGACGCGTGTCCTTGACCATGATCACGTTCATCTCCTGCACGTAGTCGATGCTGCCGACTTCGGGCGTGATCATGCTCTTCAGCGTGTCGAGCAGCGTGAAGATGATCTCACCCTTCTGCAGCTGCTGCTTGCCGCGCCGGTTCTCGATGTACTCCGAGCTGATGAACGGCACGTAGGTCGAACCGGGCCGCACGTAGCGCAGCTGGATCGTGGCGGTCTCCAGGTCCTGCTGGATGTTGGAAGCCGGCACCACACGCAGGATGCCGCGCTCCTCCTGCACGACCACGAACCCGAGCGTCTTGACCGACGCCTCGAGCGCGTCGCGCCAGGGGATGTTCTTGAGGCGCACCGTGATCGTGCCCTTGACCTCCGGCGCGACGACGATGTTCGCACCCGAGATCTTGGCGATCGTGTCGATGACCTTCTGGATGTCGGTGTTCTCGAAGGCGAAGTAGACGCGCGGCGGCTTCTCGACCTTGAGCACACCACCCTGCGCCTCGTTGACGACGCAACCGGCCTGCTCCGCGACGAGCGTCAGCGCCTGGCGCCACGGCACGTCCTGCAGGTCGATGGTGACCGCTGCCTCGATGCCGGCGTCCATGATGATGTTGACGTTGGCCTTGCGCCGGATGCTGTTGACCACGTCACGAAGGTCGCGGTCCTTCAGCTTGAGGGTCAGGCGGCTCGCCCGATCGCCTTCCGCCTCGGTGCGGATGTCCTCCTTGCCCTGCGCCTGCGCTTCCGCGGCCGGCGGTTCCTGCTGGGCGGGCGAGGTCGCGAACGACACACTCCACGCCAGCGCGCACACGATCCCTTTCCTGACTGCCTGCATCGTCGATCCTTGCTCCCTCGGGGAGATTTCGGGTGATTCGCCGTCGACTGCTTCCTTCCCTGAAGCCAGTCGGAATGTCGTCTCCTTCATCGAACCGCCGGCCGCAGCGTCTTGAGCAATCCTGCAGATTGCGCGCGCGCTGCCGCCGGCGTCACATCGTGCGCACGAGCGTGAGCCCGCGGAACACGAACCAGACCTGCTCTTCTTCGACGAGCTTGATCAGCAGTTCGTCGGAGATGTAGTCGCCCTCTTCGTAGACTTCGCCGTTGAGCAACACGCCGGAGCGGCCGTTGCGATTGACGACGAGGCCCTGGACCCGCAGGTCCATGCCCTTGAAGTCCAGCGCCGTGCTGGCCTTCACGTGCCACGACTTGGCCGCGACCGCGAGTGCGTGGCGCGGATCTTCGGGCGGCACGCCCAGTCGACTCGCGACGATCTCGTAGCGGTTCTTGGCCGATTCGAGCTGGCCGCTCCTGCAGTCCGCCTCCATGTCGGAGACGAGCTGCTGCATGTCCTTCTCGGGCAGGAACGGGTCGACGCGCCGCGTCTCGGCCTTCGCCGCGCTGTCCATCTGGCCGCGCAGGTCATCGAGCGGTGCCACGACCTCCTTGGCCCAGCGCAGCCGGTACGGCGCGTACGAGACGCGGGTGTGGTCCGACTCGATGTCGGAGCCCAGCTTCTCGAGGCCTTCCTTGAGTCCCTTCTCGAGCGCGTACTGTTCGAACAGCGTCGTGTCCTGACGGCGCATGCGCACCATCATCTCCTTGAGCCGGCTGATCTCGCCGATGTAGCGCTCGAGCAGCCCGCGCTGCTCCGCCGGCGACGGACCGTCGTTGTGCTGATCGCCGCGTTCACGCGGATCGATGAGGATGTCGCGACGCCCGCCGTGACCCTTGTGTTCGTAGCGATCGATGCGGATCGTCTGCATGCGCTTCCAGATCTCCTCGCGCAGCGACTCCTTGAGCGAAGCGTACTCGGGGATCTCGACTTCCTTGCCGGTCGCCTTGCCGTTGTAGGTGTAGGTCTGCATCGTGAGGCGGACCTTGTGCACGACGTCGCCGTCGCGCGACGACTCGCCGCGACTGCTCGCTCCCGACTGGATGCTGAAGTCCGTGATGCTCACGAAGCGCTCGTAGTTCTCCAGCAGGTTGATGAACTTGAGGAACTGCCACAGCGTCGCGGTGAAGTCGTACGTGTACTCGATCGGCGTGAACTGGCCGCTCGCCTTGCCGATGCGCGAGTTCTTCGTCGTGAGGCCGGTTCCCATGATGCCGGACTGCCGCTCGAACTGGTTCAGGGTCCGCACGAAGGCGTTCAGCTCCTTCGTGTCCGGCAGGATCTTCACGTACTCGTCGAGGTTCTCGCGCAGGATCACGACCTCCCGCTCGGCACCGGGGATCTGTGCGATCTTGCCCTCGGCCGTGACGATCGCCTCCTGCTTCTGGGTCGTCTGGACCTGGACGTCTTCGATGAGTCCCTGGGTGTAATAGACGCCACCGACGGCGGACAGGCAGAGCACGATGGCTCCGCCGCCGATGGCGATCAACTGCTTCTTCTGTGTCCAGCTAGCCATGGTCGGTCACCTCACTTCTTCCCAGGGGTCTTCGCGGGCGCCTTCGTCGAGCCCACCGGGGGCTCGAACTGCAGCACCAGCGGGAAGCGCAGCGACGAAGGCGGCACGCGCGACGCATCGGTCTCGAGCTTGAACGTCGGATCCGACTTCCAGATCAGGTCCCTGGCGAACGGCGCCGCTTCGATGTCCTCGTGGAAGTTGGCCACGCGCGACTTGTCGGCATCCTGCACGAAGCCAGGCATCGTCACGGTCGCGCCCTTCTTCGGGTCGCCCTTGACGGTGATGCTGTCGAACCACGCCAGGTGGCGTTCGGTGTCGCCGTTGTTGTTGACGACGTCGATCAGCTCGTCGCAGAACTTCGACCAGAGTCGACGCGACTTGCTGATGTCCGCGATCGTCTGCACGCGCGAGCCGTACTCCTTCTTGTTGGCCTGCAGCTTGTCGAAGTAGGCGACCCTCTTCTCGCGCTCGGCGAGCTTCGCCTCGACCGTCTGCAGCTTGGCCTCGGCATCGCCGAGATCGCCGAAGTACACGATGCCGAACCAGCCGATCGCCGCGCTGACGGCGATGGCGGCCACGAAGGCGGTTGCCAGGACCTTCGGCGCGATGCGGTTGCCTCGGCGAAGATCGGCAGGAAGCAGATTGATGCGGATCACGTTTGAACTCCTCAGGATGCGGCGGCAAGGCCCAACGCCACAGCGAGCTGCGGTGCGAGCTGATTGAGTGCTTCGACGTCCACGTTGTCGGCCCGGACCTTGAGCCCCTCGACCGGGTTCCACGTCTTGGTGCGCTTCTCGAAGATCTTCTCGAAGCTCTCCTCGAGGAACGGCAGCAGGGCGGTACCGCCCGTGAGCCAGACCTCCTGCACCTCACCGTCGAACTGGTTCTCGAAGAAGTCGAACGAGAGGTTGATCTCGTTGCCGAGGTCCTCGAGCACCTGGCTCACGGCCTCCTGTACGACGGACAGCTGATCGCCGGGCTCGCGCTTCATCGTCTCGGCCTCGCCGGGCTCGATGCCGATGCGGCGCGCGATCGAGTTCGTGAGGTCCTGGCCGCCCATCGGCACTTCGCGGGCGAAGTAGCTGACGTTGTCGCGCAGGATGTTGATGCTCGACTTCGTCGCGCCGATGTCGATCAGGGCGACCGTGCGACCCGGGTCCTGGATGCCGGGATTGATGAGGTCGCCGAGTTCCCAGGCGTTGCCGAGCGCGAAGCCGTCGACGCCCACCGAAACGGGCTGCAGCCCGAGGTCGGTCAGGATGCGGCTGTGGTCCGCGACGACGGTCTTCTTGGCCGCGACGAGCAGGACCTTCATCTCGGTCTTGCCGTTCTGGTCCGGGGCGAGCGTCAGCTTCTGCGCGTCGATCTCGACCTCGTTGACGTCGAACGGGATGTACTTCTCCGCCTCGAGCCGCACGGCGTGCACGAGCTTGTCGTCCGACATCTCGGGCATGCTGATGTAGCGGAAGATGACGTTCTTGCCGCTGACGGCGGTCGCGACGCGCTTGCTGCGGAACCTGGCCGCGCGCATGAGCTCGGCGATCGCGTCCTGGCGCGCGGCCTCGTTCGGGACCTCGACCTGGGCATAGCCCGTGACCACATGGTCGTACTTCTCACGAGTGAGCTCGACGGCCTTGATGCAACTGCTACCGATGTCGAGACCGACGATGCTCTTGCGCTGCTTCAACATGACGACTGGCGCTCCTTCGGGGGGTGCCCGCTTCCAGGCCCTATCGGTCGGGGCCTCGGCCCGAATTGAGCGCACCCTGCCGACGAGCCCGAAAGGCCCATGGCGCGAGGGCTCTCGGTGCGGCGGTGGCCGCAGGCCGGGTCGGCGCGACGCCGAGGGGGAACCGGAGCCGGGAGCCGAAGATCAGTCTTCGCCGAAGTGCGCCGCGACGAGCTCGCCGAGGGCACGCAACAGCGCCTCGGCGTCGGGGCCCTCGGCCGACAGTTCGAGTTCGACGCCGCGCTCGGCGGCCAGCATCATCATGCCCATGATCGACTTGCCGTCGACGCGCTCGTCGCTGTCGGTGCGGCCGACGAGCAGCTTGGACGCGTAGGAATTCGCGGTCTGCACGAAGAGGTGGGCCGGGCGGGCGTGCAACCCGTGGCGGTTCGTCAGCGTCACGCGCATGGTGCGTGGTTCCGCGTCGCTCACGATCACTCCTTGGGCGCCATCTCACGCAGCAGATCGCGCATCGCATCGGCGTCGGCGGCGTCCATGAGGAAGCGCCGGAAGTCCGCGCTGCGGGCCAACGTCGCGATCCAGCGCAGGCACTTGAGGTGGTTCTCGGGCTCGCCGGCCGGCGAGACGAGCAGGAACAGGACGTGCACCGGCCGCCCGTCGATGGCCTGCCACTCGATGCCGCCCTTGGCGCGCGCCAGCACGAGCGCCATCGCGGCGACATCCTCGCCCTTGACGTGCGGCACCGCGACGCCGTTGCCGAGACCGGTGCTGCCGATCGCCTCGCGGTCCGCGAGGCGCTTGCCGAGTGCCTTCGCCGACCTGGCGCCGAAGCCGCCCCCGGCTTGGGCCACGGCCAACAGCTCCTTGAGCGCGGCGTCCTTGGTCTTGGCCCCGATCTCGCTGACGATGGCGACCGAGTCGACGAGCTGTTCGATCATGACAGGAGTGTCGGGAAAGCACCCCCGACAAGCAACGTCCGCGGCCGGCGTGCGCGCCGCGGCTCGCGGCCGCGCGGCCAATGCGGTCCCAAACTCAGCTGCGCAGCGACCTTCGCACGACGTCTTCGTAGGTCTCCTCGGCCGGACCGCGCGCCCTGCCGCGCCGGGACGAACGCGCCCCAGCACCGCTGCGAACCTCCTTGCCGTTGGGCACCTTGTGCTCCCTCTTCTTCTCCTTCTGCTTGCGCAGCTGGGTCTCCATCTTGTCGACGAGCAGGTCGATCGTGCCCGAGAACGAGGTGCCGCGGTCCCTCGCGACGAGCGGCGTGCCGCGGCGCAGGTGCACGATCAGCTCGATCTCGGGGTTCTTGTGCGCGTGGTCGGCGACGACCTCGACGCGCAGCAGACGATCCTGGAAGCGCCACAATCGGGCCAGCTTCTTGGCCGCATGCGCCTGCATGCGTTCCGTGATGTGATCGTGGCGGCCCTTGAACTCGATCGTCACTTCCGAATCATCTGTCATCGATTCACCTGCGTTTGGCGGGTATCCGGCGGTCGAACGCCAGCAGAACGACCGCGATGCCGTCGTGCAAGCATTGCCGACCCGAACCGCGCGGATCGCCGGCGGCTCCCGCGTCGTTCACCGAGCGCGCACGACAGACGGTCGAGCGTCACGTCGAGCGTGTTCCGCACATCGGCTAGAAACCCCAGAACTTGACCTCGGGCTCGAGTTCGACACCGAACTTGTCCCGGACGCGCCGCTTCACCTCGTTCATGAGCGCGACGAAGTCGGTCGCCGACCCGCCGCCCGTGTTGACGAAGTAGTTGGCGTGCAGGCCGCTCACCTCGACGGCGCCAGCGCGCAGCATCTTGCAGCCCGCGGCCTCGACGAGACGGCCCGCGGCGTCGCCCGGCGGGTTGCGGAACACGCAACCGACGCTGCGCTGCGCGACCGGCTGCGTCGCGTTGCGCCGCTTCAGCGACGCCGAGAAGCGCTCGAAGATGGCCTGCGGGTCGTCGGGCCGCAGATCGAACGTCGCCTGCAGCACCACCGCGTCGCGCAACCCGCCGTCGCGATAGCGCGGCGTGAAGTCCTCGCGGCGGCGCTCCGCGATCGTGCCATCGCACTCGACGACGGTCAGCGCGCTGAGCAGGTCGAACGTCTCGCCCTCGCGCGTGCCCGCGTTCATGGCCACGGCGCCGCCGACCACCGCCGGGATCCCGGTCAGCTTCTCGAGCCCCGCCAGCCCGACCTCCTTCGTGGCGCGCAACAGGCTCGGCAACGTGACGCCGGCTCCGGCCGCGATGCGCGCGCCGTCGCGCACGATGCGGTTGAGGTTGCCGAGGTGCAGCACCGCACCGCGCACGCCGCCGTCGGCCGTGACGAGGTTGCTGCCGCCACCGAGGATGCGCAGCGGCACGTCGAGGTCGCGACAGACCCGCACGGCGAGCGCGGCGTCCTCCTCGGCGTACGGTTCGAGGAACCAGTCGGCGGGACCGCCGATGCGCAGGTGCATCAGCGGCGCGAGCGACACGTTCTCGCGCACGGCACCGCGCATGGCACGCAGCGCGACACGCAGATCAGAGCCGGGCAACGATGCCTCCCACGGCCTGGTCGATGTCGCCCGCGCCGAGTACGAGCACGACGTCGCGTTCGCGGCGCAAGCGCGCGACGAGCGCCGGCAGACCTGCCACCGCGCCGCCCGGCTCGCACACGCCACCGCACGCGCGCACGGCCTGCACGAGGTCGTCGGCCGAGACCGAGGCCTTCATCGCATCGCTCTCGCGCGCCCCGTAGATGTCGACGACGACGGCCAGGTCGGCCGCCGCCAGCGACTCGGCGAACTGGGGCAGCAGGCAGCGCGTGCGCTGGTGTTGGTGCGGCTGGAAGACCACGAGCAGGCGGCGGCCCGGGTAGCGGCGGCGCGCGGTCTGCACGACGGCCCGGATCTCGGCCGGATGGTGGGCGTAGTCGTTGACGAGCAGGCCCCCGCACGCGCCCGTGTGCGGCTCGAACCGGCGCCGCACGCCGCAGAACCCCGCCATGCCGCGGCAGGCGCCCGCGACGTCGGCGCCGACGACGTCGGCGAGGCCGAGCGCGAACAGCGCGTTCTGCATGTTGTGACGCCCGGACAACGACAGCTGCACGCGCTCGAGCCGGGCCCCGTGCAGCACCGGCACGAACGAGAACCGGCCGAGATCGTCGCGCACCTCGACGGCGCGGATGTCGGCCCACAGACCCGAGCCGACCGTGAGGATGCGCACGTCGGAGCGCAGGCTGTTGAGCACCGCTCGCGGCACCGACTCCTCGACGAGCGCGGTGCCGCCGGGTCGGATGCGCGCGAGGTAGCCGGCGAACGCCTCGACGAGTTCGTCGGTCGACGGATAGCAGTCGAAGTGGTCGTGGTCGAGGTTGAGGATCGCGGCGCCGAAGGGCCGCAGATTGTGGAAGCTGCGGTTGAACTCGCAGGCCTCGACGACGAACTCGTGGCTGCGGCCACCGTGGCCGTTGCCGCCGAGCGAGGGCACGTCGCCGCCGATCAGGTGCGAAGGATCGAGTCCCGCGCCGCGCAGCGCGGCCACCGTGAGGCCCGTCGTCGT
Organism: Planctomycetota bacterium; assembly: GCA_036274315.1. Taxonomy (GTDB): domain Bacteria; phylum Planctomycetota; class UBA1135; order UBA1135; family UBA2386; genus DASVAL01. Next base: position 45,843 of record DASUFY010000261.1, read on the forward strand.
GGTCTTGCCGTGCGTGCCGGCGATCGCGAGCGTGCGCCGGCCCTCGCTGAGCCGCCCGACGGCCTCGGCGTACAGCAGCGACGTGAAGCCGCGCCGCACGCATTCCTGCACCTCGCCGTCGCTGGTCGGCACCGCCGCGCTGCGGATCACATAACCATCCTGCCCGGCGATGCGGCCCGGTTGGCAGCCGATCCAGACGTCGGAGCCCTCTTCGAGCAGGCCATCGACGATCGCGCCGCCGGTCGAGTCGCTGCCGGTGACGATCCCACCGCAGCCCCCGAGCAGGCGCGCCAGGCCGCTCATGCCCGCACCACCGACGCCGACGAAGTGGAAGCGCCGGCTCGAGAAGCTCGTGCCCGGCAGGCCGGCGCTGTCGGCCGCAGGGCTCACCGGCGCGGTCGCCGATGCGGGTGCCGAACCGGTCTGCATCAACGCGCCCCTCCGGCTCCCTGCGCCGGGTCCACCGCGGCGACAGCGGCGCCACCGCGGGCGCCTTCGTCTGCGCCGCGGCCATCGACACCGCCGCGATCCACACCCATGTCGCCGAGGATCGTGCGGATCGGGTCCACCGGGCGCAGCGCCGCCGCGGCGCGACCCATCGCCTCGAGCCGCGGGCCGTCCGCGAGCAGGCCGGCGAGCAGGTCCGCGAGTCCATCCCTGGTCAGCGCCGCCTCTTCGACGACGATTGCGGCACCGACCCTGGCGAGGATCTCCGCGTTGCGCAACTGCTGCTGATCGCGATGGTGAGGATAGGGCACGATCACCGCCGGCCGGCCCGACGCCGCGAGTTCTGCCACCGTCGTGCCGCCGCCGCGACAGACGACGAGGTCCGCGGCGCCGAACATGCGGTCCATGTCGATCGCGATCGGCCGCACGCGCGCGCAGACCTTGCCCTCGCCCGACGCGTACAGCCGGCGCACGGGTTCGTCGCGACCGATGCCCGACAGGTGCAGCACCTGCAGGTTCCTGGCCACGGCGACCAGGGCCGCCGGCACGACCTCGTTGAGCACGTGGGCCCCCTGGCTGCCGCCCGTGACGAGCACCACGGGCACGTTCGCTTCGAGGCCGAGCACCTCGCGGCAGAGGCGGCGGTCGATGCGCCGGAACTCCGGCCGCAGCGGCGTGCCGGTGACCAGCGATCGTGGCCCGCGCGCCGCCGCGGCCGGCAGGCCGTGGTAGATGCGGCGCGCGAACGGCGCGAGCAGGCGGTTGGCGCGCCCCGTCACGGCGTTCTGCTCCAGCAGGAACAGCGGCACGCCGAGGCTGCGCGCGGCGAAGCCGACGGGCACCGAAGGCCGCCCACCCGTGCTGATGACGCTGTCGACGCCCTGTTCCTGCAGCAGGTGTCGCGCCGCCACCGTCGCGCGCGCGAGCCACCAGGGCAGGCCCAGGCGCGAGCCGTGTGCGACCGGCAGGCTGACCTCGGTCACAAGGGGCAGCTCCCGGCGCAGGATCTCGCGCTCGACTTCGCGGCCCTCCGTGACGAGCAGCGGTTCGTGTCCACGCTCACGCAGCGCCCGCGCCAGCACGAGGGCTGGCAGCAGGTGTCCGCCGGTGCCTCCGCTGACGAGACAGACCCGTTGCACCATGGCGTCGTCTACTTGGGCAGCCGGATCTCGTCGCCGATGTGCAGCTTGGTCGGTTCGACGGTGGGGTTGAGTTCGCGCAGTTCCGCGACGCGCGATCTCGAACCGAGCTGCGACAGCGCGATGCCCTCGAACGTGTCGCCCTTCTTGACCCGGTAGGTGCCGCCGCCGTCCCTGGCCTTGGTCGCGGGCGCCCCCTTCGGCTCCGGCCGCGCCGTCAGCTGCGCGATCTCGGCCGCGGTCGGCAGACGGATCTCGTCGCCGACCTGCAGCTTTGTCGGCTCGACGCCCGGATTGAGCCTGGTGATCAACGGATGCAGCGCCGCATTGCCGAGCTTCTCGCGCGCGATGCCTTCGAACGTGTCGCGCGCCTTGATCTTGTAGGTCGGCCGCTCGGCGTCGGCAGCGGGGGGCTTCGCTGGTTCGTTCGGCTTGCCGCGCGCATCGGCGCCGCCAGCACCGCCGGGCGCTGGCTTCGCAGCGCTCGCATCGGCCGCCTTGGCATCGCCCTTCTTCTCCTTGCCGTTCGGCGCGGGACCGAACAGCGCGTCGAGGTCGATGTCACCAACCGACGACTTCGTGCCCTTCGCGGCATTGCCCGCGGGAACGCTGCCCGCGGGACCACCCGCCGCCCCGGCGCCGGGAGCGACGATCGGCGCCTGCGACACCTGCTTGTTGGACACGGGCAGCTCGCCGCCGCCCCAGATGGTGACACCGAGGATCAAGAAGATCACGAGACACAGCACGTAGAGGCCGTACTTTTCGAGTTGGCCCATCACACCCTCCCAATTGGCTTCAAGAGACCGCCAGGTAACCAGGACTTCAGGAGACCGCCGATTCCTCGGCGGTCGAGAACGTGCCCGCCCGATCGGACCTGGCGGCGTTGCCGATCAGGCCGACCGCGGCGAGACAGAACATCAAGCTCGTGCCGCCCGTGCTCACGAACGGTAGATCGATGCCCTTGGCCGGAGCCCACCCGCTGACCACGAGCAGGTTCACGGCCGCTTGCATGCAGACCATCAGAGCGTAACCGCAAACGACGTAGCGGAGAAACGGGTCTCGCACTTTGCAGACGAGCCGGTAGCAGACGAATCCGAACGCCGTGAACGCCGCGAGCACGAACAGCGAGCCGAGGAAGCCGAACTCCTCGGCGATGATGGCGAAGACGAAGTCGTTGTGCGCCTCCGGCACGTAACCCATCTTCATCCAGCCCTGCCCGAGGCCGCGCCCGAGTGCGCCGCCCGAGCCGACCGCGATGAGGCCGAGGCCCACCTGCGAGTCGGGCCGGATCTGCATCACGCCGGCGAGGCGATCGTGCACGTAGCCGTGGCGGCTGGCCGCGTAGACGAACACGGCCAGGCCGCCGAGCCCGACGGGCAGGAAGTGCAGGAAGCGCACGCCGCCGATCAGCGACAGGCAGCTCGCCAGGGCCAGCACGATCAGCGCGTTGCCGTTGTCGGGCTGCAGCAGCAGCGCCCCGACGAGCAGACCCGCGCAGCCCATGGTCGGCACGAAGCCGCGCCGGAACGACGACACGCCGCTGCCCGCGCGCGCCAGGAACCACGCGACGGCGAGGATCAGGAAGAAGCGCGCCGGTTCGACGGGTTGGAACTGGAAGCTGCCGAAGCGGATCCAGCGGTGCGCGCCCTTGACCTCGGGGCTCAGGAACGACACCGCGAGGCAGCACGCCGTGGCCAGCAGGAACGCGGGCAGCGCCGCGCGCCGCACCAACGACATCGGCAACAGCGCCGCGAGCAGGAACACGACGAGGCCCGCGAGCAGCTTGCTGCCCTGCTGCTTCATAGCCACGAGCGGCCCGACGTCGATCTGGGCGCCGCGCACGGACACGGCCATGACGAGACCGAGGCAGCACAACGCGACCGTGACCAGCATCAACCAGTCGAGTTCGCGCAGGTGCGAGCGTTCGGCGTCGGCGGCGACGCTCTGCCCGGTGCGGGCCGCTGCCCCGGTGGAACGGGCCTTGCCCGAGACTGCCTTGGCCGACAGGCTCGTCATCAGCGCACCTTGAACAGCGCCAGGCTGCAGAGCGCGAGCAGCGCCGAGACCACCCAGGTGCGCACGACGACGCGGGTCTCGGGCATGCCGCCGAACTGGAAGTGATGGTGCAGCGGTGCGCAGCGGAAGACCCGCTTGCCGCGCAGCTTGAACGAGGCCACCTGCACGATGACCGACAGCGCCTCGACGACGAACACGCCGCCGACGACGAGCAGCACGAGCTCGGTGCGACTGACGAGGGCGGCGTAGCCGAGCGCGCCGCCGAGCCCGAGGCTGCCGACGTCGCCCATGAAGACCAGCGCCGGGGCCGCGTTGAACCACAGGAAGCCGAGCGCGCCGCCGAGCAGGGCGCCCATCATGACCGTCATCTCGCCAGCACCCGCCACGTGCGGCACCAGCAGGTAGCTCGACCAGTCGACGCGCCCGACCGCGTAGGTGATGACCGCGTAGGCGATCGCGGCCGAAGCGATGCAGCCGGTCGCCAGGCCGTCGAGGCCGTCGGTCAGATTGACGGCGTTCGCCGAACCCGTCAGCACGAGCACGGCGAGGACCAGGAACGGCACGCCGAAGAACCACGTGAGGTCGAGCGCGACGTCCTTCGCGAACGGCACGTAGAGGTGCGGACCGCCGTGCGCGTCCTGCAGCCCGGCGGGCCCGAACAGCCAGAGCGCCACGAGCAGCGCCAGCAGCGTCAGCAGGCCCTGCTTCTCGCGCTTGCCGATGCCGCGCTTGTTCGGGTTGTGCAGCTTGACCCAGTCGTCGCGGAAGCCGACCGCGGCGAAACCCGCGACGAGAACGAGGCCGGGCAGCGAGAACCGGTTCGGATCGTCGAACCGCATCCAGCAGCCGCACGCGAGCAGGATCGCGCCGATGATGAACAGGCCGCCCATCGTCGGCGTGCCGCGCTTGTGCGCGTGCATGTCGTCGAGCGTCTTGGAGCCGGTGCCGTCGATGCGTTCGCCGATGCCGACGCGAGCGAGCCACGCGATCACGCGCGGGCCGACGACGATCGCCAGCAGGAACGCGGTCACCGCCGCACCGGCCGCCCGGAAGGAGATGTAGCCGAGCAGCCGGCACATGTCCTCCGACAGCAGCCAGGGTGCGAGCCAGTGGAACATCTGTCAGCTGCTCTCCATGGCGTCGTCCGGCGCGGGCGGCGCCGCGGTGGCCACCGACAGGTGGTCGAGCAGGCGGTCGACGAGCCGGTCGAGCGCGATGCGGCGCGAGGCCTTGCACAGCACCCGATCCCCGGCGCTCAGTTCGCCCTGCAGCAGGGTCATCGCGGCATCGACGTCGCGCACCGTGTGCACCTTCGCCGGCGACATGCCCGCGGCCACCGCTCCATCGGCGATCGGGCTGGCGCCTTCGCCGACGCAGATCAACAGGTCCTGACGCAGCCGAACGACCTGCTCGCCGAGCGCGCGGTGCAGCGCCCGACTCTGGTCGCCGAGTTCGAGCATCTCGCCGAACACCGCGATGCGCCGCCCGGGACCGCTGAGCCCGGCGACCGCCTGCAGCGCGGCGAGGGCCGACTGCGGGTTCATGTTGTAGGTGTCGTCGAAGATCGTCACGCCGCCGGCGCACTTGGGCTCGAACCGGCGCGCGGCCGACGGCACCGATGCGAGCGACTGCAGCACGTCCTGCTCGGCGACCCCGAGGTGGCTCGCGGCCGCGATCACCGCCAGCGCGTTGTAGACGTTGTGAGTGCCCAGGCGCGGCAGCGTCACGGGCCGTTCGCCCTGCAGCAGGAACGTGGTGCCGAGCGCGTGGAAGCGCACGTCGGTCGCGAACCAGTCGGCCGTGCGCGACACGCTGAAGAACTCGACCCTGGCCCGGCTGACCTCGGCCATGGCCCGGCACGCGGCGTCGTCGCCGTTCAGGATGCACAGGCCGTCCTCGGGCAGGCCCATGGGCAGGTTCGCCTTCTCGCGCGCGACGCCGTCGAGCGAGCCGAGGCCCTGCAGGTGCGCGGGCGCCACGCAGGTGACGATGCCGAGGTCGGGCCGCACGATGTTGGTCAGCTGCGCGATGTCGCCCGGCGCGTTGGTGCCGATCTCGACCACCGCGGCGCGCGTCTTCGGATCGATCGCGAACAGCGTCAGCGGCACCCCGACCTGGTTGTTGAAGGACCCCGGCGAACGCACGGTCGGCATCGCCGACCCGAGCACGGCCCCGAGCCACTCCTTGGTCGACGTCTTGCCGCACGAACCCGTGATGCCGACGACCTTGGCGCGTTGCCGCCGGCGGTGTTCACCGGCGAGTTCGAGCAACGCCTTGCCCGTGTCGGCGACGCGCACGACGAACGCGGAGTCGAGCCGGCCGATGCCGCGCGGTTCCTCCGCGCGGTCGACGAGCAGCCCGACGGCTCCGGCCGCCACCGCATCGGCGAGGAACGCATGGCCGTCGTGGTTGGGCCCGCGCAGGGCCACGAACAGGCGGTCCCTGCAATCACCGCGCGAATCGGTGGTCACGGTCGAGGCGGTTCCGCCGCGCCGCAGGACCTCGCCGCCGGTGACGCGAGCGATCGCCGCCGCGGTCAGCCAGCTGGCGCGCGCGGGGCGGACGCGGGCCGGGCCCGCTTCCGGCTCGCAGACCGCGGCGCGACGACGACTCATCGGTGCAACCATCCTGCCTCCTTCGCGGCGAGGGCGCGTGCGGCTTCCAAGCGGTCGTCGAACGGGACGACGCTGTCCTTGAAGATCTGGTAGGTCTCGTGGCCCTTGCCGGCGATGAGCACGGTGTCGCCGGGCGATGCACCGGCGATCGCGAGGCGGATCGCCTCGGCCCGGTCGACGACGCGGAACGACTCGCCCAGGGCACCGGTCCAGCCGGCCTCCATGTCGGCGAGGATCGCCTCGGGATCCTCGCTGCGCGGATTGTCGCTCGTCAGGTAGGCGACGTGCGCGTGCCGCGCCACCGCGGCGGCCATCGGCGCGCGCTTGCTGCGGTCGCGATCGCCGCCGCAACCGAAGACCACGTGCAAACGGCCCTCGCACACCTCGGCCAGCGTCGCACAGACCTTCTCGAGCGCATCGGGCGTGTGCGCGTAGTCGACGAACGTGCGGATCCGGGCGCCGCCGCTGAGCGGCGTCTCGACGAGCTCGAGCCGGCCCGGCACGCAGCGCGCATCCTCGAGCGCCGAGGCGACCGTCAGTTCGCTGGCGCCCAGTGACAGCGCCGCGGCCGCCGCGGCCAGCGCGTTGTGCACGTTGTGCAGACCGACGAGGCGCAGGAACAGTTCGACGCGCCCGTTCGGCATCACCATCGAGAACCGCGTGCCGTCGGCGCCGGGCCGCAGGTTCTCGGCGCGCACCTCGGCGTCGGGCGCCAGCCCGTACCAGATCGTGCGCACGCCCGTGACGAGTTCGTCCGCCATCGCGACCGCCGTCGGGTCGTCGCGGTTCAGCACCGCCGCGGCGCCCGGCTGCAGGCTCTTGAACAGCCGCGCCTTGGCCTGCCGGTAGGCCGCCATCGTGCCGTGGTAGTCGAGGTGGTCCTGCGTCAGGTTCGTGAACACCGCGGTGGCGAAGCGCACGCCGCGCACGCGGTCCTGGTCGAGGCTGTGGCTCGACACCTCGAGCACGCAGGCGCTCGCGAAGCGATCGGCCATCTCGCGCAGGTAGCCGTGGATGCGCACCGGATCCGGTGTCGTGTTGGCCGCGGGAATGCGGCGGCCGCCGAACTCGTAGGCGATCGTGCCCAGCAGGCCGACCTGACGCCGATCCGCCTGCAGGCACGCGCGGATCAGGTGGCTCGTCGTGGTCTTGCCGTTGGTGCCGGTGACGCCGACGACGGACACCGCGCGCGACGGATCGCGGTAGTAGTAGCGCGCCGCGTCGGCCAGCGCCTCGCGCGCGTTGGCGACGACGAGCACCGGCACGGACACCGGCAACGCTTCTTCGGCGACGATCGCGACGGCGCCGCGACCGACGGCCTGCTGTGCGTACAGCGTGCCGTCGTTCTTGGCGCCGCGGATGGCGAAGAACAGGTTGCCCGAGCGCACCTCCGCGGAATGGAACGCGAGCCCGTCGACAGCGAGATCGCGCCAACGCAAGACCTCCAGCGGCTGCAGGCAATCGCGCAGCTCGCGGAGGCGAACGAAACCCTGGCCGGACGGCAGTCCGGATGGGAAAGCCAGCTCTGTCATCTACCGCCCTACCGACGTTGTCCCTGGAGCCCCACGCTCCAGCCTGAATCACCAGGCAGCCCATCCGCAGCACCACTGACCGGGGCGCTGCGGTTCGATGCGTCACTTCGAAGCGGTTCCTGGCGCGACCCGCGGCGATCCTCCAGCGCCTTCGCCTGGAGCAACAACCGCACGGCCGGTGGCGCAGCATAGCTGCCACCATAGAACCGCGCACTATCGTCTTTCTGGAGCACACACACGGCGAGCCAACGCGGCGCGTCGGCCGGCACGAAGCCGACGAAGCTCGCGTTGCGCACGTTGACCTTGCCGCGATCGGGAATGCCCACGTCGCTCGCCGCCGTGCCGGTCTTGCCGGCGACGAAGCCGTGGAGATCGATCCCCTGCTCTTTCAACATGTCGCCGTGCAGCTTGAAGCCCGTGGCGTGCGGTTCGTCGCTGACGACGTCGACCATCGCCGCCCGCACGGCTTCGACGACCTCGGGCCGGAAGCGCGCGCCCGAGCCGGCTGGCGCCGGCGCCGCGTACCAGCGGCCGTCCAGTTCGACTCCGCGGCAGAGGCGCAGTTCGGCTGCGCCGCCGCGGAAGATGCGCAGGTAGGCGCGCGCGACGTGCATCGCCGTGACCGAGAGCTCGTAGCCGAAGCTGAACGAGATCGCGCTGTTGGCGCGGAAGGACCTGACCGAGATGCCGGCGTCGAACGAGTGCCGGTTCGGGCCGCCCTTGTGCTCGTGGGGCAGGTTGAGGCCGAGCGACGTGCCGACGCCGTAGAAGCGCATGTAGTCGCGCCACTGCTCGCGGTCGAGGCCGAGGCCGACGTAGCTCGCCCCGATGTTGGAACTGTTGACGATGATGCCGTGCGGCGTCAGCACGCCGCACGTGTGGTCGTCGCGCACCGCGCTCGCGCGACCCAGCGAGCCGATCAATTCGCGGTAGGTGGCGCCGCCGGGGCTGCAGTCGTACTCGTGCGACCAGTCGACGACCCCGGCCTCGAGCGCGTAGGCGAACACGAGCGGCTTGACGATCGAGCCCGGCTCGAACAGGCTCTGGTACGGAGTGAACGAAGCAACCTGGCCCCGCTTCTCGTCGCGATGCCAGGAGGCGGCCGCGACGATGTCGCCCGTCGCGATCTCGACGAGCACGAGGGCGCCCCACTTGGGGATGCGCACGTCGCCCTCGCGCGCACCGGCTTCGGCCTGCCTGGTCAGCTCGCGCACGGCCGTGCGCTGCAGCTCGATGTCGATCGTGGTGTGCAACACCGTCGGCACGTGCGGCTCGTCGAGCGGCGCCAGGAAGTAGGGCTGCCCGCTGCCGTCCTTGAGGAAGCGACGCACCGCCGCCTCGTCCGGCTCGAGCGCCAGGAAGGACTCGAGGCCGCAGACACCGAACGTGTGCAGCGACGGCGTCGTCGCCCCGGGCATCACGGCCCAGCTCGTGTCGGTGTGACCGACGAGCCCGTACGTGAACTCGCGATCGGGATAGACGCGGTGGTGGTCGCGCAGGAAGTCGAACGTCAGGGCGTCGTTCCGCGTGGCCAGGTCGCGCAGCGCCTCGACGACCGACAGCACGTCGACGTCGGCGGCGACGAGCACGTCGGCTCGCACCGGGTGTTCGGCTGGCAGCGGGCCGGTGGCCGGCAGGTCGGCCAGCTCGAACGCGCGCGCGAGCACCTTGCGCAGGCGTTCCTGGTGCTGGCGCCGCGCCTCGGCGCGATCGGCGAGCTCGGGGTCCACGACGAGTGCCAGGGTCAGTTCGTCGACGAGCCCGCGCAGCCAGGCGCGGAAGGCCTCGACGCTGGCGCGGTGCTTCTTCGGCACGACGATGCGCGCGCGCACCTCGTAGGTCTCGCAGTCGATCGCGAGCACGCTGCCGTGGCGATCGACGATCGTGCCGCGCGGCGCCGGCACGATCTCGCTGCGCCTGGCCTGCCGGTCCGCCGTCGCCGGCAGCAGCCGCAGCGGCGCACGATCGCCGCGGTCGATCGTGCCGGCGTGGGCCAGCTGCAGCCAGCCGAGCCAACCGATCAGGAACACGGGCACGGCGCCGAGCAGGCCGAACGCGAAGCGCACGCGCGCGAGTTCGCCGGCCTTCATTGCAGCTGCCCCTGCCGGCGCTGGGCTTCGGCCAGCAGCTGTCGCCAGTGGGTCTGCGCGAGACGCTCGGGCGTGGCCTCGGCGAGCCGGTCCACGGCCAGCCGCTGCTGCTCCACGACGCGATCGTGGACCTCGCGATAGATGCGCTCGACGGCGTGGCGGTAGCGCGCGTTGTCGGCCCGGATCGCCGCCGTGCCGATCGCGAGCGACACCGCGAGCGCGAACAACAGACCGGCCAGGATCCATCTCATGCCGCGATCTCCGGCCGGATGCCGCAGCGCAGCTTGGCGCTGCGCGCACGCGGGTTGCGGCGCACCTCGTCGGGCGTCGCCTCGATCGGCTTCTTCGTGACGACCGCGGTCTCACCGCGCAGGAAGTGCTTGACGATGCGGTCCTCGAGCGAATGGAACGAGATCACGGCGAGACGCCCGCCGGGCGAGAGGCAGTCGATCGCGGCCGCGAGGCCGCGGCGCAGTTCGCCGAGCTCGTCGTTGACGACCATGCGGATGGCCTGGAACGTGCGCGTGGCAGGGTGGATGCGGCCGTGGCGCGCGGCCGCCGGCAGCGCCTGCACGACGAGTTCGGCGAGCTGGCCCGTGCGCACGATCGCGGTGCGGCGCCGCACCTCGACCAGCCGGCGCGCGATGCGGCGGCTGTGGCGTTCCTCGCCGAACTCGTAGATCGCGTTGGCGAGGTCCTGTTCGGGAACCGTGTTGAGCCAGTCGGCTGCCGTCATCGGCGCCGAACTGTCCATGCGCATGTCGAGAGGCCCGTCCGCCATGAATGAAAACCCCCGCTCGGGACGATCCAGCTGCAGAGAACTCACGCCGAGATCGAGCAGCACACGATCGCAGCGGGACCGACCGTTCGCCGCCAACGCCTCGCGCATGCTCACGTAGGAGAGGTGGTGCAGCGAGACCCTGGCCCCTGCGCCGGCTGCCGCGACGTCGTGCGTCAGAGCAACCCGCGCAGAGGCCAAGATCTCGCTGTCCCGATCGAGTCCCACCAGCAAGCCCGTCGAGCCGATGGCCTGCACGATTGCCCTCGCGTGCCCACCGGCTCCGACCGTACCATCGACGACCACGAGTCCTTCGCGGAGCTCGAGCATCGCCATCGTCTCGCGCAGCAGCACGGGCTCGTGCACGGGTTGCCTGGACCCGTGCCCACCCTCACTGCTACCGTTCGTGCCTGTCTCGTCCATGCGCCACTTCCCTTGACCACCCTGCAGCAGTCGCAGAACGCGCACCCTGACCGAGGGTGCGCCAGCACGCTTCGCCCACAGCGATCAGGACTCGTTCATGGGCATCGATGGCTTGGTAGGACCGACCAAACTGGCAAAGAGCGTCTCTTCCTCGGGGCTCGCTTCGGCCAGCGCCGTGTCGAGGTTCTGCGACGACCAGATCTCGGTGACCCGACCCGTGCCGACCAGGACGACAGGCTGACTTGCAGCGAGCCCCGCATACTTGAGCAACGGCTCGGGGATGCGGATCCGCCGGTTGCCGTCAGGCACGACCGCCTCCGAGTGACCGAGAAACCGTCGACACAGAGTGCGGTGGGCGCGGCTGCCAGGTACGGCCCTACCAATTCGGTCGACGAGCTCTTGGAACCCTTCGGAATCGTGCAGGAGCAGGCAACGGTCCAATCCGGCGGTCAGGTGGAACTTCCATTGGCTCTTCGGAACCTCGTCCAGGATCCGACTCGGCAGGATCAACCTGCCCTTGTCGTCGAGGCCGTGCTCCGAGCTGCCAAAGTAGGTCACCATCACACCGCATCGGGGCCGCTGAGTGCCCCATGTCGCTCGGAAGACTACCGCGCTCGAAACCACAGTCAACCCTGTTTCCCCACGCTACACCCCTCCAGAACCACCTGACACCACCTACTCTTCCACCCCCTCACTCCCCATGGTGTCGGCGTTGCCGCCCGGCCACAACCCGCTGCGGTGCACCGGCCGTCCCGCGACGAACGACTTTTTCGAGTTCTGCGTCGCCCGCTCGACCCGCACTTCCTACAGGTCTCCTCATGCGCTCCCTCACGGCCCTTCTCGCCCTCGCGGCCTCCGCGCTGACCAGCTGCACCGGCGGCGAACTCGTCGGCATCCACGTGGCGCTGCAGAAGGACGGCTCGGGCATCGTCACGGCGCGCATGCTCGTCGAACCCGCGACCGCGGGTCCGGCCGAGAGCCGCGCCGAAGGCGTCGAGTGGCAGAAGAACCGCGCCGCGCTGCAGTGTTCGCAGGGCACGTTCCAACAGCTCCGGGATCTCAAGCTCGGCAACGGCGGCATCACGTTCAGCGCCGAGCTCAGCGACCCTCGCCCCAACCTGCGCGTCTTCCTCGAGCGCGGCCCCAACACCGAGTGGGTCAAGGCGCTCGTGCCCGACCAGGCGGCCCGCCGCACGATGGCCAAGGTCTACGACCCGACGGGGCGCACGGCCGAGATCGGCGACACGCTGCGCATCGAGATCAACGTGCCGGGCAAGGTGTTCGCCTCGGGCGTGCGGCCCACGGGCCGCGGCGTCGAGGCCGCCTACGAAGGCCAGCGGGCCTACCTGCTGATCCCGGTGCGGGCCGCTCTCGAGGCCGGCGACCGTTTCGAGTGGTCGGTCAGCTGGTAGCGCGGGCAGCGACGATCAATCGTCGTCTTCGGCCTGCTTCTGCGGTTCGTCGCCGATCGCCGCGAGCAGATCGTCCTTGATGCCGCCGAGGTCGTCGAGGTCGATGGCGGGCGCGAACAGCGCGACCGGCTCCATGTCCTTCTGCTTGGCGTCGACGACGACGAGGTCGGCGCGCTCGTGCTCCGGCGTGCGGGCCGGCACCATGCGCAACACGCGCTTGCGCAGCAGCAACAGCGCGCAGAAGTATCGCAGCGCGCGCGCCCGGTCGTCGTCGACGGAGCCGAGCCGATCGAACAGGAGCCGCAGCGACGCGATGTCGAGCACGGGCTCCTTGCTGCCGGCGACCTTGCGCAGGCCGCGCCAGAAGATCGGCGGCTGGCCGTCCGGACACCGCCGCTCGTGGTCGTGGAAGCAGGCATCGCACAGGTCGCGGCGCGTGCAGCCCGGCCACTCGAGCACGGCCAGGTAGGACCTGCTGGTCGGCAGCGGGCAACCGGGCTTGTCACAGGCCTTGCGGTCGCGGTGGATCTTCCATTCCTCGGTCATGGGCAGTCTTCGATGGTCGTCGGTGATGCGTGCACGGCGGCGGGTCAGCGCTTGCGGTCCGATGCGTCGAGCTGTTCGAGCCACGCGCGCCACGCCGCCGGCGTGCGCGGGCCGATCGCGGCGGCCAGCTTCTGCAGGCTGTCCTGCGCCGCGCGTTCACCCTGCACATCGCGTTCGCGCTTGCAGCGCTCGAGATAGTCGACCAGCGCGCGCCCGCTGATCGCTCCGGGATACTGCGCGAGCGTCTGGGCGGCGACGCGGCGCACGAACGGATCCGGATCGTCGTGCAGGCGCTCGACGAGCAGCTTCCGGGCTTCCGGCCCGCCGCCGCCGAGGCTGCGCAGCGCGTCGGCGCGCACCGTGTACTCGCCGTCGCCCGCGAGTTCCCGCAGCGTGGCGAGTTCGGGCCCTTCACCGCCGATCGCGCCCAGCGCGCGCGCCGCGGCCCGCCGATGCCGGGCCTCCGCGTCGTGCGCGAGCTCCTGCAGCGCGGGAATCGCCGCGGGGCCGACGAGCGCGATCAGTTCGACGCCGAGTTCGCGCGGCTGGGGCTGGCCGTGCCGCAGCAGGTCACCGACGATGGTCGGCACCGCGGCGGCGCCGAGCGCGGCGAGTTCCGCCATGGCGCGCGTCTCGACCGGATCCTTGATCTTCGCGGCCCGCCGCAGGATCGCATCCTCGCCGAGCGGCCGCCCTTCGCGCACCGTGAAGACGTCGCGAATGAACATGCGCGTCAACCAACCCGCGACGACGGGGTCGGCCTTCGCCGCGTCGCGCAGGGCCTCGTACTCGGCAGCCTGGGTGCGGTAGGCACGCTCGACGGCCCGGCACTGGTCCTGCTGCGCCGGCGACAGGTCTCCGGGGCGATAGCGCTCGGGCGCCGACGAGCAGCCGGCCAGCAGCACCAGGACCGCGCCGGCGCCCCCAAGTGCCCCGTGGCGCGGTGGGCACTTCGTGGCAGCGCAGAGCTTCATCGCCTAACGTCTACCCGGATGAGCGCTCCCGCAAAAGACCTGCGTGCGCAGGTCTCGATCCGCGCGGTGCCGCAGCCGGCCCGCTTCCTCGACCTGCAGCGGGCGTTCTATCGCGGCGATCCGGACTACGTGCCCCCCATCACGAGCGGCGAGACCTGGCAGATCGACCCACGCAAGAACCCGTTCTTCCGCCACGCCGAGGCCGGCTTCTTCGCGGCGTTCCTCGGCGATCGCTGCACCGGCCGCATCAGTGCGTCGCGGGACCGGCTGCACGACGAGTTCCACGGCGACCGCGTCGGCTTCTTCGGCCACTTCGAGGCCAGCGACGAGGCGACCGCCCACGCGTTGCTCGATCACGCCGCGGCGTGGTGCCAACAGCGCGGCGCCGACACGCTGCGCGGACCCGTCGACCTTTCGACGAATTACCGCTGCGGCCTGCTCGTCGAAGGCGACCCGGGTCCACCGGTCGTCATGATGCCGCACAACCCGAAGCACCATGCGCGATGGCTCGAGGCCTGGGGCCTCGTCAAGGCGAAGGACCTGCTGGCGCTGCACGTGACCAGCGAATCGCTCGACCTGCGGCGCGTCGACCGCATCGCCGAGCACCTGCGCAAGAAGACGTCGGCGACGATGCGGCCGCTCGACATGAAGCGCTTCGACGCCGAGTGCGACGTGCTGTGGGATCTCTACCATCGCATCTGGGAACGCAACTGGGGCTTCGTGCCGATGTCGCAGGACGAGTTCCTGGCGCAGGCGCGCGACCTCAAGCGCGTCGCGCACCCTGCGCTCATGCACATCGCCGAGATCGGCGGCGCGCCGGTCGGGTTCGTCGTAGCACTGCCCGACGTCAACGTCGGCGCGCGCGCCTGCAACGGCCGCCTGCTGCCGTTCGGCTGGTTGCGCTTCCTCAAGGCGATGAAGACCGTGAAGCTCATCCGCGTCATCACGCTCGGCGTCGTGCCCGAACATCGACGCATCGGCATCGAGATGCTGCTCATGCACAAGGTGATCCGGTCCGGTCTCGACGTCGGCTTCCGCGCCTGCGAAGCGAGCTGGATCCTCGAGGACAATCGCGACATGCTCGGCCCCCTGGAGACGCTCGGACACCGCGTCTACCGCCGCTACCGCATCTACGCAAAGGCGCTTCGCTGATGGAAATCAACCTGAACCGCGGCATGCCCGGCATGCCGCCGCTCCCCACCCAGCTGCCAAACCTGCTGCTGCTGCTGGGCGGCGGATCGATCTGCTTCGGCCTGCTGCTGATCTGGAACGAGTGGTTGCTGCGCTGGATGGTCGCCGGCGTGTTCCTGCTGGTCGGTGCCCTGCTGCTCACGACGGGACTGCGCGCCAAGAAGATGCTCGGCAGCTGACGGCCGACCCTACTTGCCGGCGACGAGGCTCGCGCGGATCGGCACCCAGCTCACCGAACACCCGAGCTCCTCGAGCCACCCCGCCGCGACGTCCGCGCACGTGCGCAGGAACCAGTAGCCCTGGTCGGCCGGCACGAACGACATGCGCAGGTCGCCGCGCACGACGCGCTGCGCCTGCCGCGACGCGAACGTGCGTTCGAGCCGCTCGCGCAGCTTCTGCACGGCGGCGCCCGGCACCACGAGTTCGTCGAGTTCGACCCAGCTCGCGACCGCACGCAGGCGCTCGGGACTGTCGGCGAAGAACTCGCGGCGGCTCAGCCCACCCTGCGTGGACCATAGCACGGTCGCGAACACGTCGTACCACGCGTCGTGGCCCAGCGCGTAGTAGCCCCAGTCACCGAAGCCGAACTCGAGATAACGCTGCGGCGGCGTGCCGTCCGGCAACACGACCCCGACGTGCATCGCCTCGCGCAGCACGAAGACGCGCGTCGGGTCGGCCGGCGACGGCGGCGCGGTCACGACCGACGTGCAGCCGAAGTGGCCGCAGACCGCGACGATGACCGCGCCGGCCAGCGCGGGGCGCCGCCACCGCCTGCTCCGCGGCAACGGTTCGGTGGCGGTGCCGTCGGCGCGGGGCATGGCAGGGGCATAGCCGCCCGCCCCGCGCGCGTCACGCGCAGGCTCAGCGCGGCCCGGCCGACTCCGCGATCCACTGCACCGCGTCCGCCGTCCCGAGGCCGAGGTCCTTGCCGTCCAGCCGCAACCACGGCAGCGACGAATGCACCGGCCCGCCCGACACCGGCAACACCTGCCCCGTGCCCGTCAGCGTCGCCCTGCCTTCGGCCAGCGCGCCGCGCACGCGCAGCTCGATGCCGCCGACGCCCATGTTGTTCTTGATCACGCCCTGCGCGATCGCGCTCAGGTCGATCTGCACGGGCCGTTCGAGGCGCACGCGGCACAGCTGCCGATCGAGGTCGATCTGCGGGGTGGAGCCGAACCGGCTCTCGAAGAACTGCTGCAGGCCCAGCAGTTCCTCGCTTCAGGTTCAACCCTGCAGGTGGATCTCGAGGAACGCGAAGTCGTCCGGCGCGGGGGTGATGTCGGCGCCGGGCGCGAGACAGCCGCCGGCGAGCAGGCCGGCGAACAGCATGGCAGCTGGGAAACGTGGGTTCATGGCAAGCAGTCGGGGAATCAGAAACGGTAGCCTAGCGAGACCAGCGCCGACCAGTCTTCGTCGAGCTGCTGGCCGTTGACGTCGCGCCACACCGGCACCTCGCCGGTCACCTGCAGGTCGATCGACGGACGCGGCCGGAACGCCCACGTCGCACCGAGCGCCACGCGCTCGCCGCCCGTGTCGGCCTGGGCCACGTCGTCGATCTCGTCCTTCGCGTCGTGGTAGTAGTGCGCGAACACGTCGAGGCGCATGAACGGACCCGGGTACGGCTCGAGCCAGAAGCGATTGCCGATCGCGACCTCGCCGAAGAACGCGTCGCCGCGGCGGTCGCCGTCATGGTCGGTGTCGGTGTGCCACGTGTACAGCACGGCCGCGTTGAAGCGCCAGCGACCGGGTTCCGGCGTGATGGCGATGCCGAGCGAAGGATCGATGCCGCCGCTGCCGGCCTGCAGTTCGGGTTCGAGTTCGCTGCCGCCCATGCGCCGGTCGTCGTCGCCGGTCGGCAGCGACAGGCTGCCGATCAGCGCCGAGTTGATCGAGACCGCGTGCGCATCCCAGCGATGGAAGCGCCACTTCGCGAGCAGCTCGATGTCGCCGAGGCCCGCGGCGACCTGCTGGCCGGCGATCGACTCGCGTTCGGTGTCGACGTACGGCAAGGCGATGCCGACCTGCAGGTCGTGGCGCAGGCCGTACTGGAGCGCCAACGTCGAGGTCGACGTGAACTGGTGGCTCGCCGTCGCATCGGCGACGTGCGAATTGCCGGCGCGCAGCGACTCCTCGCGCTGCAGTTCGCTGCTGATCGCCACCAGGAAGCCACCCTCGTAGAGCGTCTCGCCGTCGACGACGTCGAGCACGCGGCCCTGCGCCAGCAGCGGCGCCGCAGCGATCCAGAGCCCGACCGTGAGTCGCAGGTACACGGCTCGCAGTCTACGGTCGCCCTCGCGCCGGGCAACGCCACGTGCGCGCGCCAGTCGCAAGCGCAGGCACGAGTCCGGGGAGAGCGGCGAGCCTGGGGCGTGCACGTGGGCCCGAAGCTCCGCACGTCAGACACCGAGTTCTCCAGCCCAGAGGCGCGAGAAGAACAGCGACCAGGGCAGCACCTGGATCGCCTTCGACACCGTGCGCGGCTCCGACTCCAGGCAGACCACCAGCTTGTGCCCGACCGGGCCCTCCTCCGCGAGGGCCTGCAAGCCGCGAAGGTCGCCCTCGTGGACGCGCGCCGACCCTTTCACTTCGATCGCCACCGCCATGTCGCCGAGGATGAAGTCCACCTCCTGGCCATGCGACGTACGCCAGAATCGGATCTCCAGGTCGCGGTTCGCGTACGCCTGGTAGGCGCGCAACTCCATCAGCACGAACTGCTCGAACGACTTGCCGAACTCGCTGTTGCCCAGGCGGGCAGTCCGTCGCGCGAGGTGGTTCGTGACGCCGACGTCGAACAGGTAGAACTTCTCGGTCTCGATCAGACGACGGTTGCGCGCCTTCTTCCACGGCGGAACGCGCACCCCAAGATACGTGTCTTCGAGGATGTCGAAGTAGGTTCGCACGACCTTGGCGGAGACACCCGTCTCGCGCGCGACGTTCGTGTAGTTGACCAGCTCGCTGCTGGTCAGCGCGGCGGTGCGGAGGAACTCTGCGAATGCCGGGATGTTCCGAGTCAGCCCCTCGTCGGCGACCTCCTCCTTCAGGTAGTCGCCGACATACGCGCGCAGGTCTTCCTCGGGCGCCGCCGAGCAGTAGTGTCGGGGCAGCAGCCCCGAGTGCATCACCGACTCGAGGTCGAGGTCGGGGACCTCGCACCATGCGAGCGGCACCAGGTTCCGGCGCCAGGCGCGGCCGGCCAGCAGGTTGGCGCGCCCGCGACGCAGCTTGCGAGCGCTCGAGCCGGTGAGCAGGAACCACATGCCGGTGTTCTCGATCAGCCAGTGCACCTCGTCGAGCAGCGCCGGGACCTTCTGCACCTCGTCGATCACGACCAGACCCGGCGTGCGATGAAGCAGTCGTTCCCGCAGCAGGGCCGGTCGGCTCGCGTAGTCGCGATAGACATCCGACTGGAGCAGGTCGATCAGGTGCGCGCCGGGCAGACTCTCGCGGATCCAGCTCGTCTTTCCGACCTGCCGTGGTCCCCAGAGAAAGGCCGACTGCCCACTCGGCAGCTGGAGGTCCAGGCGTCTCCGGATGATCTGTCCCATGAGGGAAATTCATCCGGATGAACTTCCCAAGCCAGGCAAATGATCCGGAAGAGCCGCCGGCGCCGTGCTACTGCACGATCGCAACCGCCGCGCGCGGCGCGTAGCCCGAACGTTCGCCGGCCTGGATGCGCACGAAGGTGCCCTGCTCACCGCCGAGGACCGACACGGCGACGCCCGGGCGCACGGTCGCGACCGACTCGAGCCCGAGCCGCGGTTCCGACACGAGGGACAGCTTCTGCAGCGCGATCGCCTGGGCCGGGCGCTGCGGTTCGAGCCAGAGTGCATCGACCGACAACATCGCGCCGGGCACGAACACGAGCACGCCGATCCAGCGCAGGCCGACGCGCCGCCAACCCAGCACGAGGCAGGCCGCGGCCGCCGCCATGCAGAACGCACACAGCCAGAGCCGCTCTCCCGCCGTCAGGCGATCGCGCAGCGTCGCCAGTTCGGCCACGAAGCCGGTCGGGGCGTCGTCGACTTCGAGCCGCGTGCGCACGAGCTTCAGGTCGGCGAGCAGTTCCGGGTCGCGCGGCAAGCCGAGCCGCGCCGACTCGTAGGCCCAGCGCGCTTCGGGCAGTTGCCCGAGGCGGAAGAAGCAGTTGCCGCGCGCCTGCCACAGGCGGCGATCGCCGGTCGCCTCGAACGCCTGCGCGAATAGGCGCTCGGCCGTGTGGTAGTCGCCTTCGCGGTAGGCGGCGACGGCCTCGCTCGCAGCGCCCGGTGCGGGCGTGGCCGGCGACTGCGCCCGCAGTTCCACCGGCGCGGTCAGGACCAGGAACGGCCACAGAACGAACGGCAGCCAGAGCCGCACGCCGAAGCGCTGCCCTTCGAGGCGAGGCACGAGTTCGCGCACCGCCTGCGCCTCGAGCACCGAGCCGCCGCCGTAGCGCGCCGCGGTGCCGCGTTCGATCTGGGCCACGACTTCGTCCGCCACGGCACCGTCGAGCCCCGCGGCCGCGAGCCGCTGCCGCAGATCGGGCGCGATCACGGCCGCCGCCGGCACGCCGAGCCGGTCGCCGAGGTAGGCGGCGAGCGCCTCGGTCGCGTCGCCGCCGTGCGACAGCGCGCGCAGGCACGCGCGCGCCGCACCGCGCGCCCGCTGGCCATCGACATCGGCGGCCCGCCGGCGCAGCACCGCGAGTGCCATGACCCCGGCCACGGCGAGCAGCCACGGGCCAAGCGTCGCGAGCCACGCGTACCAGACCGGCGGCACCGAGTGCGTCGCCGCGGGCCCCGCCAGCGAGGGCAGGTCGAAGATGTCGTCGACGCCGGGGGTGACCGCCTTCGTGGCCGTCGACGGCAGCGGCGCCAGCGTCTCGCCGTTCAACAGCGGCAGCACGGTCAGCGGCACTGCCGCCGTCGCGACCTGCTGGAACTTCTCGACGCCCGGCGTCGTGTCGAAGTAGTTCCAGTGCACGGGTGGCACCTCCTTGACGGAGGTCGAGAGCGGCAGCAGGTCGTAGGTCACGACGACGCGATCGGCGTCGCGCTTGGCCTCGGCCTGGCCGAGCTTGTGGAAGCCGTCGACCTGATCGAGTGCCGGCAGGCGCAGGAACTCGAAGTTGCCCTGACCGCCGACCGTGATCGTGAGCTTCACCGAACTGCCGACGCGCACGGTGTCCTTGTCGACCGCCGCCCGGATCGTGAAGCGACCGACCGCGCCGTAGTAGGGCACGGGCCTGCCCGCTTCGGGGATCGGCAGCACCTCGAGCGTGATCGGCTTGCCGTAGACGTAGAAGTTGTCGGTGAGCTGGCCGCGGGCGCGGCCGAAGATGTCCTGCTGGCCCTGGCGCTGGATCACCTGGTAGCGCAGCAGCGGCGCGGACAGCTCGATCTTGCCGAGGCGCGTCGGCAGGTACGCCTTCTCGAACGAGAAGCGCTGCCAGCGGTCGCCGTTGCGTTCGTGGTTGGCCTCGAACTGGGTCAGCAGCAGCTGCCGGTTGCCGACCACGTAGCGCACGTCACCCTGCGGCTCGGGCAGGTCGATCGGTTCGCCGGCCGAGAACTCGTAGAGCCACGGCGCCTGCACCTCGACGTCGTAGTAGCGCGAGCGGTTGTGCACGTCCTCGACGAGCCGCAGCCCCTGCTGCACGCCGAACGACACGCGCATGCGGATCGGTTCGTGAACGTAGACGCGCTGCGGTTCGACCGTGACGTCGAGCCAGCCGAGGTCCTCCCCGCGCAGGTCCTTGCGCGCGTCGAGGCGCAGCTCGCGCGTCATCTGCTCGCTGGTGCCGGTCCAGATCGGGAACGGCGGCACGACGAACGACCCCTCGCGCAGCGGCCGCAGCACGAGCTGGTACTGCACACCAGTGCGTTCGGTCAGCGTGCGCCCGTCGAAGAACTGGTAGCTGCTGCGCGTGGGCGCCGACAGCTCGAGCCGCAGGCCGTCGACGTCGGGCAGCTTGAACTCGCGCGGGTTGGCCGTGCGGCCCTCGATGCGGATCGCCGCGCGCGCCGCGTCGCCGAGCCGGATCGTCGCCGGCTCGGGTCCGTCGACCTCGAGCTTCTCCTGCGCGAGGCCGCCGAAGGCGAAGAGCAGTACCGGCAGCCAGGCCAGGGCTCGGCGCCAGCCCGGCATCACCAGTCCCTCTCCACGGCGCGGCGGCTCGACTTCGCGCGCGCGCGGAACGCCTTGAGCTTCTCGTCGAGCCGCTCGAGTTCCTCGGCGAGGCGCTGCGCCTGCTCGGGCGACAGCTCCTTGCCTTCGGCGACCTCACCGGGCGCGTCGTGGCGCGGCTTCTGTTCGTCGGGCTTCGGCTCGTCGGGCTTCGGTTCAGGTGCGTCGCTCGGCGGCTTCTCGTTCGACTTGGACTCGTCGGGCTTGTCGGGCGCGGGCTTCTGCTCGCCCTGCTTGTCGTCGGGCTTCGGCTCGTCGGGCTTCGGTTCGGGCTTGCTCTCGCCGTCCTTGCCGCCGTTCTTCTGCTGGTCCTGCTTGTCCTGCTTGCCGTCCTTCTGGTCCTCCTGCTTGTCCTGTTTGTCCTGTTTGTCCTGTTTGTCGTCTTTCTGGTCCTTCTGGTCCTGCTTGTCGCCCTTCTTGTCCTTGTCGTCCTGCTTGTCCTTGTCGTCCTTCTCGTTCTTCTTGTCCTGCTTGTCCTGCTTGTCGTCCTTCTTCTGCTCGTCGCGCTGCTTCTTCAGCTCCTCGATCTTCTTCTTCAGTTCGTCGATGTAGCGCAGCGTGCGTTCGGTGTTGCGCAGCAGCTCCGGCGTCGCCTTCGCGGCGGCACCGCGCACGAAGTAGTCGCGCGCCTGTTCGGCCTTCTTCAGCGCCTGTTCGAGCAGCGGCAGCGGATCCTCGGGCTTGTCCGCCGGACCCGCGGCGGCCGGTGGCGCAGCCGCGGCCTGGCCCGCCATGTCGGCCCTCGCCTCGAAGCCGCGCGCCTCCTCGTAGCGCAGCGCGCCGAGCAGCCCGGAGTGCAGATCGGCGCGCGCATCGCCCGCCATCGCCGCATACTTCTCGACCGCGGTCTCGGCAGTCGCGAGGTCGCCGGCGCGCCAGCTCGCGAGCGCCAGGTTGAACTGCAGCTCGGCCGAATCGCCCTCGGTCCCGATCGCCGCGCGGAACGCCTCCGCCGCCTCGGCGAAGTGTCCGTCGCGGTACAGCTGCAGGCCCTTCTCGCGGTCGCCGCCGTGGGCGAGCAGCAGGCACGCACTGAGCATCAGCATCTTCATCGGTGTCGACCTCCGGCCATCGCGATCTCGAACAGTAGCAGCGTGAGCAGCGGCAGCAGCACCCACTGGTAGCGGGCTTTCTTGCCGGTCTCTTCGCCGGCGTCGTAGCTGCGCTTCTGCATCGGCTCGAGGCGCTTCTTGTGCAGTTCGTTGAGCGGCAGCACCATGGCATCGGCGCGCACGAAGTCCCCGCCCGTGACCGCGGCGACGGCGCGCAGGCTCTCGGGGTCCATGCGCGAGACGACCTCGGTGCCCTCCTTGTCGCGCAGGAACGACTCGTTGTCGCCGCTGGCCACGGTGATCTTGCTGCCCATCGAACTGCCGTAGCCGACCGTGTAGACGACGAGGCCCTTGTCCGCGAGTTCGGTGGCCGCCTGCCGGCCCGCACCCGCGAGGTCCTCGCCGTCGGTCAGCAGCAGCACGGCGGTGGTCTTGGCGTTGTCGACGTCGGCGATCTCGAGCGCCTTGCGCAGCGCCGCGGCCAGGTCGGTGCCGCCGACCTTGACGACGTCGGTGTCGACCTCGTCGAGCAGCGTGGCGAACGAATCGAGGTCGTGCGTGAGCGGGATCCAGAGCCGCGCCTGGCCCGCGAACACGACGAGGCCGGCCCGGTCGCCGCCCTCCAGGGCCGGCAGCACGGCGCGGATGTCGCGGATCGCGCGCTGCAGGCGCGAGGGCTCGACGTCGCGCGCGAGCATCGAGCGCGACGTGTCGAGGCAGAAGATCAGGTCGAGGCCACGCCGTTCGACCGCGATCGGCTCTTCGCCGAGGCGCGGGTCCATCCAGCAGACGAGACCCAGCGCGAGCAGCACGGTGATGCGGAACGAGTGCCGCAGCGGCGTGCTCGGCGCATCGCGCGAGCTGGCGCCGTAGCGCGCGGCGGCGCGCCGCGAACGGTCGAAGAGCGCCCAGAGCAGCGCCCAGGCGACCGGGACCGCGAGCAGCAGCGGCCACAGCGACGCGCGCGTCCACTCGAGGCCGTTCACGGCACCCTCCGGAAGATCAGCGCCTCGACGAGCAGCGCGAGCAGCATCAGCAGCAGGCCCGCGCCGAGCGGCCATTCGAAGCGATCGACGGTGCGGTAGCGAGGGTCCTCGAGCTCGCTCTTCTCGAGCTCGTCGATGCGCGCGTAGACGTCGGCGAGGTCCTGATCGCTCTTGGGCTGGAAGAACTGTCCGCCCGTGGTCTCCGCGATCTGGCGCAGGTCCGTGAAGTCGAGCGGGCGCAGGCCGAACGGCGTCGGCTGGCCGTTGCCGAGCCCGATCGTGTGCACCCGCACCCCGGCGTCCTTGGCCAGCTTGGCACCGTCGGCCGGCAGGATGTCGGCGACGGTGTTCTCGCCGTCGGTGAGCAGCACCACGACCTTCGATTTGGCCTTGCTCTTGCCGAGGATCTGCGCCGCCTTCGCGATCGCGGTGCCGATCGCCGTGCCGTCGATCTCGGAGTTCTGCGGCACGGTGTCGAGCACCCGCAGGAAGGCGGCCAGCGCCTGCTCGTCGAGCGTCGGCGGACAGCGCAGCTCGGCGTAGCGCGCGAACGCGATCATGCCGACGCGGTCGTTCTTGCGCGCCGCGGCGAACTCCTCGGCCCGCTTGCGCGCCGCGTCCATGCGCCGCACGCTCTCGGTCGGGCTCATGTCGTCGATGATCATCGACGAACTCGTGTCGACGACGAGCAGGATGTCGATGCCCTGTTCGTGCATCGGCACCACCTCGCGCAGCACGGGCCGCGCCACGGCCACCGCGAGGCAGGTCGCGGCCAGCAGCTTGCCGAGCAGCGGCAGAGCCGCGGCGCGCTGCCGCCAGGTCGGTGTGATGCCCGCGAACAACGAGCTCGACGCGGTCGGCAGCGCCGCGCGCGGCCGCCGCAGGCGCCACGCCGCGGCGAGCAGCGCCACGGGCACGGCCAGCAGGAACCACGGGTCCAGCAGCGTGATCTCGCCGAGATTCCAGCTCGCGATCATGCGGTGACCTCCGCCGGTGTGCGATCCGTTGGCGGCGCCGCTGGCCGCGCAGCGCGGTCGGCGCGCGTCGATTCGACGAAGGCCTCGGCCAGGCCGAACGTCGCGGTGTGCTCGGCTTCGCCGGGCACGACGGCGGCGAACTTGACGAGGTCGCACTGCGACAGGAAGCGCTCGAGTTCGCGCCGGTGCTCGCGCGCGAGCTGGTCGCCCGATTCGAGTTCGCGCAGGAACTCCTCGGTGGTGCGCTCGGGTGCCCGCAGGCCGAAGCGCTCCTCGAGGTAGACGCGCAGCACCTGCGAGACCTCGACGTAGAAGCCCTCGACCTGGGCCGGCGTCGTGCGCGGTGCCGAACGCAGCCGCGCGAGCGCGCGCAGCGCCCTGACGTGCGCGGGCACGGCGACCGCCTCGGGGTGCGGCCGCAGCCGCTGCCGGCGGCGCCAGGCGAACAGGACCGCGGTCGCGAGTGCGACCAGCAGAGCACCGCCGGCCAACCACCAGCCGAGCCGCGACGGTGCCGGGAACGGTTCGCCGGGCGCCTCGATCGCGGCGCCGTGTTCGCCGAGCACGGACTCGACGACGAACTTCTGCTCGGCCGTGCTGGCCGAAACCGAACCGTCCTTGGCCTTGGCCACGAACGGCGGCAGCACGAGTTCGCCGGGTCCACGCACGGGCCGCAGCACGATCGTCGTGTGCGACCAGCGGCCTGCACCGAACGGCACCTCGGCCGCCGTCGTGATCTCGGCGAGGAAGTCCTTGGCGTCGACCGTCGGGTTCCATTCGACCTCGAGGTCGGCGCGCCGGTACAGGTCGAGCTGCACCGTCACCGGCTGCAGCAGCGGCACCTTCGTCGCCGAAACCGCGATCTTCAGATCGATCGGCAACGAAGGCGGCTCGGCCCACGGCGCGGCGCCGCCGCCGCAGGCGGCGAGCAGCACGAGCAGCATCGACGAGCGGCACCTCACCGCTTCGCTCCGCGCAGTTCGCGCATGCGGAAGAAGCGCACCAGTGGATCGGCGACCGAACCCGTCGTCGGCACGTCGAGCAGGTCGACCTTGGCGCGGCGACACGTCTCGAGCAGTTGCTGCCGCTCGGCCTGCCAACGCCGCTGCAGTTCGGCGCGAACGCGCGCGCTGGCCGTGTCGACGACGAGCGTGCGCCCCGTCTCGGGATCGGCCAGGTGCAGCAGTCCGACGCTCGGCAGCTGCGCGACGTCGCCCCCGGCGCGATCGAGGCCGGCCGCGAACGGGTCGCGGATGCGCACGGCGATCACGTCGTGGCGCTGGGACAGCAACCGCAGCTTCTGGCTGCACTCGTCGCCGAAGAAGTCGCTGACGACGAAGACGATGGCGCGCCGCCGCTGCACGCGGCCCGCGTAGTCGAGCGCCTGCGCGAGGTCGGTGCGCGCCGCCGCCACCGGCGGCTGGCACGCCTCGCGGATCAGGCGCAGCACGTGATTGCGCCCCTTCTTGGCCGGCACGTAGCGCTCGATGCGGTCCGTGAACGTGATCAGCCCCGCCTTGTCGTTGTTGCGCGCCGCCGCGAACGCGACGCAGCCGACGAACAACGCCGCCGTCGTCGCGACCGTGCGCCGGGGCCCTTCGGGCTGCGTGCCGAAGGCCATCGAGGCCGAGACGTCGAGCAGGAACAACACCGTCAGCTCGCGCTCCTCGACGAACTTCTTGACGAACGGGCGCCCCGTGCGCGCGGTCACGTTCCAGTCGACGGAGCGCAGCTCGTCGCCCTCGGCGAACTCGCGCACCTCGTCGAACTCGATGCCCGAGCCGCGGAACACCGAGCTGTAGCCGCCGGCCATCACGTCGGTGACCATGCGGTCGGCGCGCACCTGGATGCGCCGCGCCTCCGCCAGCAGTTCGGGGTCGATCGCGGACGCCACGACAGGGACCTCTAGGGCACGCGCACGGTGTCGAACACCGTCTTGAGCACCTGCTCGCTCGTGATGCCTTCGGCTTCGGCCTCGTAGGTCGTCAGCACACGGTGCCGGAGCACCATCGTGCCGACCGCCTTGACGTCCTGCGGCGTGACGAAGCCGCGCCCCTCGAGGAACGCGCGCGCGCGCGACGTGCGGGCCAGGGCCAACGAGGCGCGCGGCGAGGCGCCGTAGAGGATCAGCGGCTCGAGCTTGGGCAGGCCGACCTGCTCGGGGTCGCGCGTCGCGAAGACGAGGTCGACGATGTAGCTCTTGACCTTGTCGTCGAGGTAGATCGTGTCGAGCAGCGTGCGCATGCGCAGCAGCTCCTGCGGTGTCGTCGCTTGTGGCACGTCCGTGTTCGCCGACAGGCCGGCCATGCGGTCGATGATCTTGAGCTCTTCCTGCTTGCTCGGGTAGCCGACGACGAGCTTGACCATGAAGCGGTCGATCTGCGCCTCGGGCAGCGCATACGTGCCCTCCTGCTCGACGGGGTTCTGCGTCGCGAGGACCAGGAACGGGTTGGGCAGGACCCGCGTGTCGCCGGCGAGCGTCACCTGCCGCTCCTGCATGGCCTCTAGCAGCGCCGACTGCACCTTGGCCGGCGCACGATTGATCTCGTCGGCCAGCACGAAGTTGGCGAAGACGGGGCCTTCCTTGACCTGCCACTCCCCGTTCTTCGGGTTGTAGACGTGCGTGCCGACGAGGTCGGCCGGCAGCAGATCCGGCGTGAACTGGATGCGCCGGAAGTGGCCGCCGACGGCGCGCGCGAGCGACGACACGGCCAGCGACTTGGCCAGACCCGGCAGACCCTCGAGCAGCACGTGGCCATCGGCGAGCAGGGCGATCAGCAGGCCGTCGAGCAGGGCATCCTGGCCGACGATGACGTTCTGTAATGCGGAGCGCACGGCCTGCAAGCTCCTGCTCTCCGACTGGATGCGTTGGGCGATGGCGACGACGTCGGTCATGCTTGGGTTCCGGCGCGAAAAAGTGGCCCAGGACGATAGCGCACCGGCAAGACTCCTCAATCGCGCATCTGGCCGCGCGCCGCAAAGCGCTCGCGCATCGCCAGGAATCGCACGCCCGGCAGCGCCGCGGCCTCGACCCGGAACGCGCGCCAGGCCCGCTCGGGATCGCCGGCCGATCGCAGCGCCGCGTCGGCGCCGGCGAGGTCGCCGGCGGCGGCCACCGCCGCGAGCGCGTCGCCGAGCCGCGCCCGCTGGGCCGCGAACGTCGCGGCCGCAGCGTGCCAGGCCGCGATCGGCGCGCCGGCGCCGACGAGGTCGCGCAGCGCGCAGGCCTCGGCCAGCGACAGCGCGTGCTGCGCCGCGACGGCCGCCGCGGCGGCACGATCGCGTTCGATCGCGAGGAAACCAGACCTTGCGCGCTGCCAATGGAACGCGGCGAAGAACAGCACCACGAGACCGAGCAGCACGGGCGCGGCACCGAGGCGCGCGAGCCCGCGCCGCGGGCTCGGGCTCGCGCGCGAGGCTGGCGCCGGCGACTGCAACCGGACCGGCTCTGGCACCTCGGTCGCCAATGGCGCGTCAGCGACCCTGAGCCGCGCGCGCGTTCTCGACGAGCAGCCGGTAGCGCGCGGCGATGCCCTCGCGCTCGGCCTGCGGGGTCTGCGGCGTCACGACGCCGAAGTCCTGGCCGGTCACGCTGCGCAGCACGGCCGCCGCCAGCACCTGGAAGCGCGGCTCGCGTGCCTCGGCCAGCAGGCGCGCGAGTTCGGGCACGGGCGCGAGGCCGGCGCCCGGCGCGAACTGCTCGGCCTTGAGCAGCGTCGCGACCTCGGCCGCGTGCAGCCCGTCGAGCAGCCACTGCCACTGCGGCGACGCCTTGTTCTTGCGCCACCAGGCCTCGATGTCGCCGATCCGGTCCGTCGACTTCGCCAGATCGACGCCCGTGGCCATCACGAGCAGTGCTTCGGCCTCGCCGGCGCGCCGCGGCACCCGCAGCAGGTCCATGAGATCGGGCACCGCGCCCGGGTCCTGGTAGTTGCCGAGCAACAGCACGAGCTCCTGCCGGATCGCCTCGTCCTGCACGGTGAGCAGCTGCTGCCGCAGCGCCGGCACGGCGAGCACACCACCCTGCCGCTGCAGGTAGTAGCGCGCGAGCGTGCCGAGGTCCTTGCCGTGCGAGAGCACGACGAGCTCGGCCAGCAGTTGCGCCGAGCGCGGATCGCGCAGCTCGCCGAGACCGCGCAGCGCCGCTTCCTTGTCGTCCTGGCCCGGCGCCGCGAGCGCGCGCTGCAACACGGAGAAGGCCTGGTCGCCACCGACGCGACCGAGCGCCCTGAGGCAGTCCCGCCGCATCGCCGGTGGCGTGTCCTCGGCGACGATCGTGGCGATCAGCCGCGGCGCCGCCGCCTCGATCTGCATCTGACCGCTGGCCAGCGCCGCCGCGCGGCGCACCTCGGGTTCCGCGTCGGCGAGCAGTTCGATGATGCGCGGCGCCGCGCGTTGGTCGCGACCCACGACCACCTCTTCGATGGCCGCACGGCGCACCACCGGATTCGCGTCGGAGAGCGCCGTGAGCACCGCATCGGGCCCCATCACGGCGAAGACCGAGCGCACGGCGGTGCGGCCATCGCCCGCGCGCGCAGCCAGCACGATGCAGCGCGGCCAGATGCGGTCGCCGCGCACGCCGGCCGCCAACTCGAGCAGGCGCAGGTCCATCTCGCTGAGTTCCGCGACCGGCTCCAGCGCGGCCAGGATTCGTTCGCCGTCCTCTTCGCGCAGCAGCTGCTTGCGGTCGCTGCGCGACAGGAACTGCTCGATGGCCCTCGCCCGCAGCGGCTGAGGCAGCGAAGGCCAGTGTTGCACGACGCGCTCGAGCAGGCGCCGATCGCGTTCGAGCGCGTCGGGATGGGCATCGAGCCAGCGGCGCTCGGCGCGCCAGAATGCCGCGCGGTCGGGTTCGGCCTTCGGGTCGCGATAGAGCTGCCACAGCTCGGAGTCGACGCGATCCTGGACGAGCTGCACGAGCGCGTCGAAACGCGGGTGCGGTGTGGCCGGCATCGCGACCTGGGTCCGACCACTGGGCAACTGCAGCTGCAGCGAACGCACGATGGGCAATGCGCTCTGCACGCGCATCGCCTCGGTGTCGCCGAAACCGCCCGCCTCGAGGGCCTGCACGAGGTCGAACATCTGCTCGGCCGTCAACACGATCTCGACCGCCCCGTTCTGCGGCGCCGCGTCGGCCAGGCCTTCGGCCAGCACCCGCACGAAGCGCTGCTCGTGCCGCAGCACCACGACGGCATTCTGCGCCGAGCTGCGATCGACCGCGAGCCGGGCGCGCACGCCGAGGAACCCGACCTTCTGCTCCTTCCACCACTCGCGCCACGGCAGGGACTCGCGCCCGACGCCGACGCGGCCCGTCGCCCGCACGAGGCGCTCTTCGGCCGAATGACGCAGCATGTCGAGGTTGGGCACGAACTGGATCGGTGCGACGAGGTCGATCAGCGCCTCGACGATCTGCGCGTCGGGAAAGACGACGGCGTCCGGCGAACCGGTGCCCGTGGGCTCGCTGCGATAGGCGAGGTCCGCCAGCGCCAGCGCCGCGAGGCTGCGCGTCAGCGGCTCCGGATCCTTGAGGCGCGGCAACAACACGCTCGCGACCGACGCGGGCAGCACGGTCGCCGTCGACGTCTGCTGGATCTGCGCCAGCGCGAAGGCGCAGTACTCGTAGGCTCGATCGATGCGGGGCTCGGCACACAGGCGCTGCAGGTAGGGCACCGCCCGTTCACCGAGAGCGATGAGCGCGGCGCAGGCGGCGCCGGCCAGCGCCGGTTCCTTGGACAGCAGCTCGACGAGGCGCTGCGGCCCCCGTTCGTGCGGAATGGCGGCCAGCAGGTCGATGCCGCGCAGCTGCAGGTCGAGCGTCTGTTCGCTCGACAGTTGCAGCGCGAAGTCGAGGTCCTCGGGCGTGAGCATCGGCGCCAGCAGTTCGGTGGCGTAGCGCCGCACGGCCGCGATGCGGCCGCGAATGCACTGCTGCAGCGCGACCTTGGCCTGATCCCCCTTCAGGAGCGCCATCGTCGCCACCGTCGAGCGCGTCGCGTCGCCGAGCGGGCGCGCCAGCAGCTGGAACAGCAGTTCGTCGGGGACGTGCGACTTGCCGCCGTCGGCGGCCGGCACCTTGCCGAAGCGTTTCGCGACGACCATGAGATTCTCCATCTCGTTGGCGCGCGCCGACCGGGCCACCTCGAGGATCAACGCTTCGATGGCCGGGTAGGTGGTGCTCATCTCCTGCAGCTTCGACTCGACCTTGGGCTGCGAGCCCTGCATCTCCATGAGATCGCGCCGGAAGCGTTCGATCTCGCTCAGCGGCCGCGGCGCCGCCGCCGCGGCGGTCTTGGGAGTCGGTGGCGGCAGGCGCAGGTCTCCCTGGGGCGGGGCCGTGAGGACGGAGAGGCAGAGCAGCGAGGCGAGTGTCATGGGCAGGGGCGGGCCAACGGAGCCGGAAAGCAGGGCCAACGAACAGGCCAACGAACGCGGCGGTCGGGGTCGGGACCGCCGCCGGGTCGGCCGTGGATCGGAGAGGGGCCGGATGATAACGGTCCCGGCGGGCGATGTCGCCCACGCAGGGCCGACGAAGGCGAAAGGCCCGTGGAACGCAAGCCGGCCCGGACCCGCGCGAAGAACCGACCCCACCAACGAACGAACCCGCGCCCATGGGCGCGGGTTCGGCCGCGAACCGACTCCGACCGGGGTCGGAGCCGTTCGTTCGAGCTCCAGGCGCCGCTACGGCAGCGTGAAGCGCACGCGGATCTTGCCGCCGAGCGAGGTCTCCGTGTTGGACCAGATCTGCATGCCGTTCGTCGCGCCGAACTGGATCGGCACGCCCGCACCGAGCGTCGCGTCGAGGCCCTGCGTGAGCCACAGCGGGTCGCCGGGGAAGATCGTGGGATTGAACATCACGACCTGCGAGAACACGTGCAGCCCCGAAAGGTTGGGGTCGTTGGGGATGTCGATGTCCGGGATCGACGTCAGCGTCACCGGATACCAGACGATCGGGTCGACGTACAGGTCATCGCCCGGGCCGCCGAGGTTGACGTTGAGCGCCGTGAAGCCGAACAGCACGTAGCACTCCGCGATGTCGATCGTGACCGAGCAGTTGCTGACCTGCCCGACCGCGTCGGTGACCGTGAACGAGAACACGTTGGGGCCGAGTTGGGCGTTCGACGGCGTCCACGAGATCGTCGTCGACGCCGGATTGCCGATCTGCGGCAGCGGCGGCAGCGAGGTCGCACCGGCAGGCATGCTCACCGCGGCGAGCGTGACGTTCTCGGCCGGATTGCCGTCGGAACCCGTCACCATGAAGCTGATCGGCACGCCGACGCTGCCCATCGGCGGGGCGCCGATGATCTGGCAGACGGGCGGACCGCAGATGCCCTGGGTCACCGAGTAGGGCAGGATCGCACCCGAGCCGGCGCCGTCGATCAGCGCTTCGAACGAGCCCGGGAACACGTTGGTCGGGCTGCACGGCATGCCCGTGAACTCGACGTCGAAGTCGACGCACACCTCGGCCATGGGATCCGGCGGGATCACGACGTTGGCGTGCACGGGCGGCGTGATGTTGGTGACGAACGGCGCCATCGGCCCGCTGACCAGCAGCGAGACGTCGACTTCGTTGAGCACCGTGCCGATCGCGGCCAGGATCGCCGCGACGATGGCGCCGGGAGGGCCGATCGCCGTGTCGATGCCGCCCGTCGCGGCCGCGATGCGCATGGCCTGACCGGCGAGACCGGTCGAGATGCCGCAGGCGGCGAAGTAGTCGCCGGGACCACCCGGGTCCGCGTTGAGCGCGCCGGGAACGCCCGACGACGCGCTGATCGCGATCACGGTCGTGCCGCCGGGGCCCGCGCCCTGCAGCGAGGTCGTCACGAGCGCTTCGTTGATGTCGAAGCCGAGCCCGCTGATCGCGGCGCAGACCGGATCGTGCGCCGGTGCATCGCCGAACCAGACGATGATGCGCTTGGCGGCGGGACGGAAGCCGATGGCGGGATCGGTCGCGATCTGGTGCAGCGCGAAGAACTGGCCTTCGGGCGTGTCGTTGCCGCCGCCGGCGGTCCAGGTGTTGATGGCCGCGACGATCGCGGCCTGGTTGTTGGTCGGGCTGAGCTGGTGCTGGAAGCAGTACGGATCGAACGGGAAGTCCTTGTAGTTGCCGATGCCGATCTGCAAGTCGGTGCCGGAACCCAACAGGGCCGTGACGACGGCCACCGCATTGGTCTTCACGGCGTTGAGCACCGAGCTCATGCTGCCCGTCGTGTCGGCGAGCAGATAGACGTCGGCTTGGGCGACCGGCGGGATGGCTCCGGGCAGGCATACGCGCACGATGCGGTGGACCACCTGACCGGGTGCGAGGTCGACCGTCGATGAGGGTGGTACGGTTTCGATCGTCGCCTGGGCGGTGAGCCCAGCGAGACCGAAGAGCGTGGCGCCGGCGAGGGCGCGAGCGAGGTTCATCAGCATTGCTGTCTCCTAGGTGTCGGTCGGTGGGGCAAGCGGCGAAGGTGTCGCCTCCCCTGACGACCGGGCAGGTAGATACCATGCGAAGGCGCCCTTGTCAGGGTCTTCCCGCAGTGGATCCGGTGCAGATCGAGGGTTTTCCCGATCTCCGTAAACCCGTTGCGAAGACCGGTCCTACGACGAACGCCCGCGGCGCGATGCCGGCGCGACCGGCGGCGGCTTGCTTCCGCCTCGCGCGGCGTGACGATCGCCCCCCTTGCCGCCCTCCGTCCTGCGTGTCCACCTCGCGCTGATCACGGTCTCGTTGGTGTTCGGCGCCAACTACGTGTTCACCAAGCACATCCTCGCGACCGTGTCGCCCGCGGCCTGGGTGCTGTTCCGCGTCGGCGCCGCGACGGTGGTGCTCGTGCCGCTCGCGCTCGCGATGCGGCGGCGATCGATGGCCTGGCCGCACGCGCGCCTCGTGCTCGGGCTCGTCGTCGCGTCGTTCTTCGGCGTGGTGCTGAACCAGGTGCTGTTCACGGAGGGCATCGCGCGCACGACGCCCGAACACTCGGCCGTGATCAACGCCGGCATCCCGACCTGGACGTTGCTCGTCGCGGTCTGCGTCGGCCAGGAACGGCTCGGCTGGCGCCGTGTGCTGGCCGTGGTGCTGGCGCTCGCGGGGGTGTTGTACCTGCTGCTCGGCGCCGCCGCCGTGACGACGCCGGGCGAACGCAGCCCGTCGCTGCTCGGCGACGTGCTGACGGTGACGAACGGCCTGTCGTTCGCGGTGCACCTCGTGCTCATGCGCCGGCTCGGCCGCACGATCGATCCGTGGCTGGCGACGGCGGTGATGTTCGTCGCGGCCTCGCTGATGGTCGGGGCGTGGAGCGGTCCGCGGATGCAGGCGGGCGACGTCGACGCCGTGCTGACGGTGCCGGTCGTGTGGATGGCGGTGTACGCGGTGCTGCTCGCGACGGTGATGACGTACGCGCTCAACACCTGGGCGCTGCGGCACACGCACAGTTCGCAGGTGGCGTTGTACATCAACCTGCAGCCGCTCGTGGCGGCGGCGCTCAACGCGGCGATGGGCGCGCCGCTGCCGGGGCACCGGTTCTTCGTCGCGCTGGTGCTGGTGTCGCTGGGGTTGTGGCTGCAGACGCGCGTGCGTTCGGCGTAGCGCGGCAATCGGCCCTCGAACACGCGTCGCGACCGCACCTCACACCGGCCGCGACGGCAGATGCGCCGGCGCCAGCACGACCACCGAGTAGCCGATCGCGACGCGCGCACCCGGATTGGCGTAGCTGTGCCGCTGGTCGCCGCGGAACGCGATCACGTCGCCGCTGCGCAGCGGCCAGCTCTCGCCCGCGGCGGTCAGCACGAGCTCGCCGCGTTCACAGGTCAGGTACTCGCGCGTGCCCGGCGTGTGCGGCACACCGACCATGCGCCCGCCGGCCGGCAGTTCGATGCGGTCCATCTCCATGCCCGGGACCGCGTGCGGCAAGAGCCGCCGCACCGTCGCCTGACCCTGGCTGCGCGTCGGCAAGGCACCGAGCGGGAAGTACTCACATTCGGCGCGCGGCGGCGACAGCAGCTCTTCGACCGACACCTGCAGCGCTCCGGCCGCGCGGCGCAGCACCGAGACCGTCGGGTTGGCCGCGCCCGATTCGAGGTTCGTCCACGTGGCACGCGGCAGGTCCGCGAGCTTCGCCAGCTGCGCCTGCGTCATGGCACGCGCATGGCGCAGCAGCTTGACGTTGCGCGCGATGCGGTCGCCGAGGTCGTCGTCCATGCCGAGACTGTAGCCTGGCGCCAATCCATTGGCACCAGGGGCAGGATACTGGCGGGCCCGGTCTACGTTCGGGCCATGAACACCGAATCGAACCTCGAGGATCGAGGCATCCTGATCACGGGCGGCAGCCGCGGTCTCGGCGCCGCCCTGGCCCACGAACTGGCGCGGCGCGGCGCGCGCTTGTTCCTCGTCGCGCGCGGCGCGCGCGACCTCGAACGCGTCGCCGCCGCGATCCGCGATCACGGCGGCCGCGCGACCGCCTTCGCCGCCGACGTCGCCGACAAGCACGCGGTGCACGCCATCGCCGGCGCGGCCAGCGACGTGCTCGGCACCGTCGACGTCGTGATCCACAACGCGAGCACGCTGGGGCCCGTGCCGCTGCGGCTGTTGGCCGACACTGCCTGCGAAGACCTGCAGCGTGTGCTCGAGGTCAACCTCGTCGGGCCGTTCCGCCTCAGCAAGGTGCTCGTCGGACCGATGCTGCTGCAGGGCCGCGGCCTCGTCGTGCACGTCAGTTCGGACGCGGCCGTGGCCGCCTACCCGCGGTGGGGAGCCTACGGCGCCGCCAAGGCGGCCAGCGACCACGTGGCGCGCATCTGGGCGGCCGAGCTCGCGGGCACCGGCGTCGCGTTCCTCAGCGTCGACCCAGGCGAGATGGACACGCAGATGCACGCGGCGGCCATGCCCGACGCCGATCGCAGCGCGCTCGCGCGGCCCGAGGTGATCGCGCGGCGCATCGCCGACATGATCGCCGGCGCCGGCTTGCCGAGCGGCGCGCGCCTCGAGGCAGCGACGTGGAAGGAAGGAGCATGAGCCCGGCCACGGCACCACGGCACGGCACGATCCGCCTGCTGCACCTCGCGGCCGACGACACGCTGACCGAGGGCACCCTCGCGGACCTGCCGCAGCTGCTGCGGCCCGGCGACCTGCTCGTGTGCAACGACGCGGCGACGCTGCCCGCGTCGCTGCGCGCGGTCACCGGACGGGGTGAAGCGGTCGAACTGCGCCTCTGCGGCCAGACCGGCGAGCACGACCACCTCGCCGTCGTGTTCGGCGCCGGGGACTGGCGCGACCGCACCGAGGACCGGGCGCCGCCGCCGCGCCTGCGAATTGGCGATCAGCTGTCCGTGGGCGACCTGCGCGCCACGATCGTCGCCACGGACGCGGTCGCGCCGCGGCTCGTGACGCTGCAATTCGATCGTGCAGGTGCCGCGCTCTGGCGCGCGCTCTACGCGGCCGGTCGACCCGTGCAGTACTCCTACCTCGATCGGCCGCTCGATCTCTGGGACGTGCAGACGGTGTTCGCGGCCCGGCCCTGGGCCGTCGAACCGCCATCGGCGGGCCTCGCGTTGACCTGGGAGCTGCTGCTCGAACTGCGCCGCGCTGGCGTCGCGTTCGCGCGCGTGACCCACGCCGCGGGCATCTCGTCGACCGGCGATGCCGCGCTCGACGCGCGCCTGCCGCTCGCGGAACGCTACGACGTGCCGGCCGCCACCGTCGCCGCGATCGCCGAGGCGCGGCGCCGCGGCAGCCGCGTGCTCGCGGTCGGCACGACGGTCGTGCGCGCGCTCGAGAGTGCGGCGAGGCGCGGCGGCGGCACCGTGATCGCGGGCACCGCGACCACGGACCTGCGGCTCTCCGAGACGACACCGCTGCTCGTCGTCGACGGCATCCTGACCGGCATGCACGAAGCCGACACCAGCCACTTCGCGCTGCTCGGTGCGTTCGTGCGCCGCGAACGGTTGCACGCGCTCGCCGCGCGCGCGACCGAACTCGGCTTCCTGGCCCACGAGTTCGGCGACGTGGCGTTGATCCTCGCGGCGCCGTCGACGAACGTGTGCCGCCGGCGCACGCACGTGGTAGCCTGCTCGCCCCCATGACGACCGCGGGCCAGATCCTCGAAGTCACGGCCGAACGCCTCGGCTTCGGCGGCTTCGCGATCGCGCGCCACGACGGCCTCGCGGTCTTCGTGCCGTTCGCCGCACCCGGCGATCGCCTGCGCGTCGAGGTCACCGAGGTCGAGAAGAAGCTCGTGCGCGCCCGGATCCTCGAGATCCTGGCACCGGGACCGGGCCGGGTGGCGCCGCGCTGCCGGCACTTCGGCGAGTGCGGCGGCTGCCAGTTCCAGCACGTCGACTACCCGACGCAGGTGCAGGCCAAGGGCGAGTTCGTGCGCGACGCGCTCGCGCGCACGGGCGGCTTCGACTGGCCGGAGCCGGTCGTCGTGCACCACGCCGAACCGTGGGGCTACCGCACGCGCACGCAGCTGAAGCTGCTGGCGACGTCGGGCCAGCGCAGCGACGGCCGGCAGGGCCGACTGAGCCGCAAGGACCGGCGCGCGCGCGTCGAACGCGACACCGCGGCGGCGGTCTCGACCGAGGCGCCGCCGCAGCTCGGCTTCCACAGCGCGTTCACGCACAGCGTCGTCGACGTGCAGCAGTGCCCGGTGCTCGCACCGGCACTCGAGCAGGCGCTCGCGGGGGTGCGCGCGGCGATCGCCACGCTGCCGCCGGGCGCGTGGCCGTACCAGATCGACGCCGCCTGCGGCAAGGACGGCGCGTCGTGGGCGCCCGAGCTGCCGGGCCTCAAGAAGGACCTCGTCGAACACGACGTGCTCGGCTTCCGCTTCCTGATCGAGCCCGAGTGCTTCTTCCAGGGCAACCGCCACCTCGTCGACCGGCTCGTCGCGGGCGCGATCGGCGACGAACGCGGCGAACACGCGTTCGACCTCTATGCGGGCGTCGGCCTGTTCTCGCTGCCGCTCAGCAAACGCTTCGCGCGCGTCACGGCCGTCGAGGACGAGCGGCGCGCGACCACGCTCGGCCGCGTCAACGTCAAGACCAACGGCTGCGACAACGTCACCTACCAGCGCGCGACGACGGAGCAGTTCCTGCGGGCCAACCAGGAACGGCCCGACCTCGTGCTGATGGACCCACCGCGCCTCGGCGCGAAGCCGGCGCTCAAGCTGCTGCTGAAGCTGCGGGCGCCGCGCCTCGTCTACGTGTCGTGCGACCCGCAGACGCTCGCGCGCGACCTGCGCCAGCTCGTCGACGGCGGCTACGAACTCGAACAGGTCGAGGCCTACGACATGTTCCCGCAGACGTTTCACGTCGAGGCCATCGCCCGCTTGCATCTGCGCTGACGGAGTCGACGCATGGAAACACGCTTCATCTCGTTCGAGACCACGCGCCTCGCCGTGCACATGGCCGGCCAGGGACCGCTCGCGCTCTTGCTGCACGGCTACCCGCTCGACCACCGCATGTGGCTCGACGTGATGCAGGGTCCGCTCGCCGGACAGCGCACGCTGGTCGCGATCGACCTGCGCGGTCACGGCGGTTCGCCGTGGTGCGGCGATGCCGTGCACTCGATGGAACTGTTCGCCGACGACGTCTCGGCGGTGATCCACACGCTGACCGACGACCCGGTCGACGTGGTCGCGCTGTCGATGGGCGGTTACGTGGCGCAGGCGCTGTGGCAGCAGCACGCGGGGCTCGTGCGTTCGCTGGCGCTCGTCGACACGCGTTCGCGCAGCGACGATGCCGCGGGCAGGGCCGGGCGCGAAGCCGCGATGCAGACGGTCGTCGACAAGGGCCGCGCCGCGATCGCCGCCGGCATGCTGCCGAAGCTGCTCGCCGTGCGCGCCGCGGCCGATGCGCACGGACTCATGCTGCGCGCGCGCTTGCAGACGATGATCGAAGCGCTGCCGGTCGAGACGATCGTCGCCGACCTGCGCGGGCTGCGCGACCGCCCCGATCGCTCGGCGATGCTGGCGTCGATCGCGGTGCCGACGCTCGTGGTCGTCGGCAGCGAAGACGTCATCACGCCGGTCGCCGAGGCGGAGCAGATGGCGAAGACGATCCCCGGTGCGAAGCTCGCGGTCGTGCCGGGCTGCGGGCACATGACGCCGATGGAGGATCCGGCGGCGTTCGCACGCGAGCTCGCGGCGTTCTGGC
>DASUFY010000262.1:0-28125 GCA_036274315.1 Planctomycetota bacterium
GCGGGCGCCGGCGTGGGCATGCATCGGCGCCGGCTCGACGACGCACTCGAATGTGGCGGCGACATCGATAGGCTGCGCCGACGGATCATGCGCCCGTCCACGCTCTATCGCCGCGAGTTCCGCCGCCTCGTGCTCGCCGAACAGCCGCGTTCGCTGCTCGAGGTCGGTTCGGGCAACGGCGAACTGCTGCGCGAGATGCTGGCGGCCGGTGTGCGCGCCGAAGGGATCGAAGCCGACGCACAGAAGGTCGCCGCGATGCGCGATCAGCAGTTGCCGGTGCAGGTCGGTCGCGCCGAGGACCTGCCGTACGCCGACGGTGCATTCGACGTCGTCGTGTCCGAGTACTGCGCGCACCACTTCGCCGACCTGGCGCGGCATCTGGCCGAAGCGGCGCGCGTCGCGAGCAAGGCCGTGTTGGTGCTCGATCCGTGGTACGACGAATCGATCGACACGCAGCGCACCGCCGCGGCCTTCGACCGATGGTTCAAGGCCATCGATCGGGCCGGGGGCATGGTGCACCACGACGTGCTCGACGCCGAACACTTCCGCGCGGCGATGCCGGCGAACGCGGGGCTTTCGTTCGAGTGCCGTCACCTGCTGCAGCTCGTGCCGGTCGACTTCGGCTTCTTCGACGCCGAGAGCGCACCCTACCTCGACAGGGCCACGGCGACCGAGAAGGCCGAACTGGCTGCGATCCGCGCAACCATGGCCGCGCGCGGCATGACCGACGATGGTGCGATCCTCGTGCTGCTGCGCCGCCCGCCTGGCTGAGGCCGGGCGTCAGCGGCCCTTCGGGGGCGGCTTGCCGGCGGGAGCCGACCCGGCGCCCGGCGCGGCGGGTGCAACCAGCGAACGCACCGTCAGCAACACTCCGGCGAACAGCAGCAGTCCACCGATCGGCACGAGCACGATCGCGAAGCTCGGGTCGGGTCCCATCGCGAACACGCCGCCGAACAGGAACCCCAACGGCATCAAGAGCCCCGCCCAGCGCAGGCACGCGCCGGCCCGGGCGAGGCCGTTCGGCGCCGCGTCGGGCACACGCACCGTCGCGACGAAGGCCAGGTTGATCAACGCGAGCAGCGTGCCGTGGCTGTGGGCCAGCGTCAGCTGCAGGCGGCGCGCGTCGTTGACGACGTCGAGGTACCAGCCGACCTTGAAGCCGTGCATCGCCTCGAGCAGCATGCCGAGCGACAGCCAGCAGAGCAGGGACCACCAGCCGAAGCTGCGATTGCGTTGCATCACGTCCATGGGAATGTCCTCGAAGCGCTACTCGAACAATCGCACGACCCGGTTGTTGCGCTGGCGCAGCAGGTGAGTGAACTCCTGCTCGCGAAGGCTGCCATCGGCGGCGAGCAGCACGGCCGCGCGGCGATCGTCGCCGATCGCACGACGCGCCTGCTGCCAGCGCTCGCGCACGCCGGCCTTGGCGGCGCGGCGCGTCTCCGCCGAGCCGGTGTGGTCGCTGTGGAAGTCCGCGAAGCCGGACAGCGTGCGCAGCGAACGTTCGGCGATGAGGCGCACGACCTCGTAGGGGTCGTCGATCAGCTCGGCCAGGCAGGGCACCATCCACTCGGTGCCCGACGCCTGCTGGGCCGGCGCCCAGCCCAGGCTCCAGGCCATCAGGGCACGCTGCGCGGCGTCCCCTTTGAGCGCCCACTGTACGCCGGCCGCGATCTTCCGGTCGTCGGGACCCAACTTCGGCACCTCGGTGCCGTACCAATCGTGCAGGCGTGACGCGGTCCACTCGAGCGTGCGGTCGAGATGGCACTGGTTGCACGCGTTGGGCCGGCCGGTCGCGATCGTCGATTGTACGCTGGGGCTCGCGATGCGGTGGTTGCGCACGCCCTTCATGAGCCCGTACGTCGTGTACGGCATGTGGCAGTTCTCGCAGCGGCTGCCCTCGGAACCGGCGACGTGGTGCGAGTGCGACGGCACGTCCTTGCCGTACGACTCGTGACACTGCAGGCAGGTCTGGTCACCGTCCACGTCGCGCAGCTGATCGTTGGCCCACTCGAGACGAGGCCGCGCGTCGTCGTCGGGTTGGTGCAGCACGTGGCACGACAGGCACGTCATGTTGCCGCGGTCGTGACAGCGTGAACCGACCAGCGCGTTGTACTCGCGCCCCGCCACGCGGATGAGCCCATCCGCCCAGAACTGCTCATCGCCTTCGAACTCGAGCTTGCGGTGCTCGAGCACGTCGCCGCCGGGGCGGTACGCGAAGCCGTTCTTGAACCACGCCGCCATCGTCGTCTCGGTGAACTGGTAGTCGTACTGGCCGTGGCATTGGCCACAGACCTGCGTCGAACGTTCGGGTGCGAGGCGGCGCGGGTTGACGATCGTCGGATCGGCCTCGCCCGACAGATGCAGCGCGTACCGACGCGACGGATTCCGGTTGGCGGCGACGTGTGTTTCACCCGGTCCGTGGCAGGCCTCGCAGGCGATGCCGAACTCGGCCACGAACGTGTCGGCGCCGCGCTGCACGTTGCCTTCGTAGTCGAGGCGCGGTCGCGAGTGCGTCGCGTGGCACTTGAGGCAGACGATGCTCCAGCCGCCGAGCTGGGGATCGACGGGATCCGTCGGCGGCAGCACGAACACCGACTTGCGCGAGGTCCAGCGCTGCTCGGCGATCAGCCACGTGAACGGCAGCTGCCCCATCGTGCGCGTGAAGCGCGTTTCGTACCAATAGGCCTGCATGTTGTGCGAGCCCGTCGTGATGCCGATGCGCTCGCGCACGCGCGGCGGCGCGTTCTCGAGCGTCGTCACGGGGTTGGCCATCTCGACCCAGAAGTCGGCGCCCTCGCGCTGCAGGTGGTAGTCCTGGCCCTCGATCGTCAGGTGCACGTCGTCGAAGTCACCCACCACCGCGGCGGGGCTCGCGCGCTGCGTCATCTTGCGGTGGTACGAATCGTGCCACGTCGAGTACTCGCGCGCATGGCACGCGCGACACTTCGCCGACGTGACGTAGCCGTCGTCGGGAACCTCGATGGGACGCGTCAGGACCTCGGCCTCGGCCGGCACGTGGTCGCGCGCCGCGACGGACCAGATCGAGAGCACGGCCACGGACCCCGCCAACACCATGGCCAAGAGCTTGGCGTGCTCCGCGCGCGGGAATCGTGCGGCGAGAACGGCGGTCGCAAGGGTGGCGGCCGCACCCAGGGCCAGCAGCTCGTTGGTCATGGAACCGGCGGGGTGCTCGAGACGGGCCCGCATCCTAACTGGCGAGCGCGAGTGCGACAGGCCGGGCCGCGCGGAAATGACGGAGCCCCTCGGCGCGCCGTCCTTGGCTATGATGCGCGCTCACGATGCCGGTGAGAACGAACGGTCGCTCTGCGGCGACCGCGAGGGACCGGCCCATGCATCCATGCTCTCGGAGTTAATCTGCCATGACGAGAACCCTGCTGCCTGCCCTGCTCGCCGTCTGCACGGCATCCCTGATCGCCCAGTCCTGTCCCGACCGCACGCTCGGCAACGCGCTGGGCTCCGGTGACGAAGTCGTCTTCCCGATCCAGGCGATCGGCTTCGCGTTCCCGTTCGCGGGCATGTCCTACACGGATGTGCACGTCTGCACGAACGGCTACCTGACGCTGTCGAACGCGGGCGTGCCGGCACCTGGCGGCTCCGACTACACGGCGACGCAGGCCGACCTCGCTGGCGGTCCGCCGCGCATCTGCGCGCTGTGGTGCGACCTCAACGTCGTGGGCGCCAACGGCTCGCAGGTCTACATCAACAGCTCGCCGTCGAAGTGCACGATCACGTGGGACCGTGTCGTCAACTACGGCATGACGACCCAGTTCCAGGTGCAGTTGCAGCTGTTCCC
The DNA here is from genome assembly GCA_036274315.1 of Planctomycetota bacterium. Taxonomy (GTDB): domain Bacteria; phylum Planctomycetota; class UBA1135; order UBA1135; family UBA2386; genus DASVAL01. The sequence goes on from DASUFY010000262.1 coordinate 3,818, forward strand.
GACCGGCGAGATCGTGGTCTTCTACTCCGCCGGAGCGACCAACAACTCGACCTACAACTACGCGGCCGGCATCGGCATGGTCGGTGTCTCGCCGGGCGGCGGTGTCACGCTGCCCGCACCCAGCGACCTCTCGGCCGCCGGCAACACCACCGACGCCTCGCTGTTCGAGGAGTGGCTGCTGCAGACCACGTTCGACATGCCGCTGCAGAGCCTGCACCTGATCCCGACGCCGCCGGGCTGGACCTGGCTGCCGGCACCGTGGACCGGCTGCGCCACGGCCACCGACTACGGCACTGGGTGCATCAACGCCCCGGACTCGTTCTACGAGGTCATGTCGGCGCCCGCGTTCGACCTCGCCGGCTCGACCCTGAGCCTCTTGCGCACACCGACGGGCTACACGGTCCTCAGCGGCCTGCCCGGCGCGATCGTGCCGCCGAGCGCCTCCGCCCTGATCGTCGCCAACGGTGACGACGTCGTGCAGACCGTCGGCCTGGCCTCGCCGATGCCGGCGCCCTTCGGCACGACATCGTCGCTGACGATCAGTTCCAACGGCACCATCGCGCTGTCCGCCGGCAGCAACGGCGCCAGCTTTGCGCCCGACGTCGGCAACTTCCTCGCGTACGTCAACACGGCGTTGGCGCCGTCGTGGCACGACTACAACCCGGCCATCGCGGGCAGCGGCAAGATCCTGTTCGAGCAGACCGCCGGCTTCGCCTACGTGACGTGGGACAACGTCTATGTCTACAACACGACGGTGCCCGACCGGTTCCAGTGCCAGTTCGAGCTGGCGACGGGCAACATGACCGTGGTCTACGACGCGTTCGGTGGTGCCGGGCCCGACTACCTCGTCGGCTACTCGGTCGGCGGCCCCTCGGTGCGCCCTGAGGCCTCGGACGTGTCGGCCCTGCTGACACCGATCCATGTCGTCGACACGGCCGTGAACGGACTGAGGCTGACGAGCAGCGGCCTGCCGATCCTCGGCAATCCGTCGTACGCGCTGCAGGCGTCGTTCGTGCCCAACCTCGTGCCGCTCGGCTTCCTGTTCTTCGGCACCGCGCAGGTTCCCGGCCTCGACCTCACGTTCCTCGGCATGCCGGGCTGCCGCGGCTACACCAACGCCAACCTGACGTCGGCGTCGTTCCCCGTCGCACTGCCGGCGGGCACGGGCAGCCAGCCGCTGCCGATCCCGAGCACGATGAGCCTGGCCGGCACCGTGCTGACGAGCCAGGCGGTCGCGTTCTCGCTCGCGACGCCGCTCAACCTCGTGACCTCGAACGGCACGCGCATCGACATCGGCCTGTAGACCGCGGCTCGGCGGCGCATGCGAGCGCGCCGAGCGGTCGGTACGAAGTTCGAGAAGGCTGCGCCCGGCTCTGGTTCAAAGGGAAGGTTGGATTCGATCCGGCGCAGCCTTCTCGCCCGCAACTACGACTCGCGCGCGCGTCGCGTTGCAGCGCCGTCGAGAAAAAAGATCGGAGCAGAAACACGGCGGTCGACGCGCCGGAGTTCCGCCAATGGCAGGTGAAGCCCGACCTCGGGCCCGACCACCTGAACCACTCTGGAACTCCGATGAACACCTTCCCCAACGCGCCCCGTCTCCTCCTCGCCGCCAGTCTGTTTGCCGCGCCGCTGTTCGCGCAGCTGCCGACCACCTGCGGCGGCTACGTCATCACCGACGAGAACAGCGTTCGCCTGCTCGACGCCCAGGGCCACCTGACACCCTACCTGACCGGCAGCACCTACCCATCTACCGTCGTGACGCGCATCGGCCCGCGAATCATCGTGCGCGACCCGGCCGGTCGGTCGCGTTCGGCGAGGACCGCGTCGTCGTCATCGACGACAACCGGGTGCGCATCTTCGACCTCGACGGTCAACCGATCGGCGCGCCGGTCCCGAAGACCGGCACGCAGCACCAGTACGTGCAGGTCGGCGCCACGCGCGTGGTCGTCATCGACGGCGATCGCGTGCGCATCTTCGGCCGCAACGGGTTGCAGGTCGTGCGCCGATCCTGCGCACCGGCACGACCACGCAGACCGTGCAGACGACCGGCGACCGCATCGTCGTGACCGACGCCGACGACCAGGTGCGCGTGTTCGACCTCGGCGGCAACCCGGTCGGCGCGCCGATCCCGGTCACGCACGTCGATGAGTACGACGTGCTGCTGTTCGCGCAGTTCTTCACGATCACCGACAACTTCCAGACCGTGAAGATCTACGACCGCAACGGCAACCAGCTCGGCCAGCCGGTGCCCATCGGCTACGGCGTGCAGCACGTGCAAGCGACGTTCGACCGCATCCTGATCATCGACGACAACGAGGTGCGCCTGTTCGACGAACACGGCGCGCAGGTCGGCAGCACCTCGACGACGCTCGGCGAGCCCGAGGCCCAACCCGTGTGCTGGCAGGCCGGCTCGATCGAGTCGTTCGGCATCGGCTTCGGCGACTTCCCGGCGCCCATCGATCTCGGCGGGCTCGGCGCACCGGGCTGCTTCGCCTACGCGGGACTCGCGATCACGTATGCGGTCGTCACCGACGGCGAGGGCTTCGCCAGCGTCGGGCTCACGCTGCCGAGCGCCGAGATCCACGTCGGCGCCCGGTTCACGACCCAGTTCTACCTCGTCGACCTCGGCGCCAACGCGCTCGGCATCGTCGCGAGCGGCGCCGCGCAGACGACGGTCGGCCAGGGCCAGTGACCGCGGCACGACCCCGCCACGGCGGGGTCAGCTGCCGATCAGCAGGGACACGCCGTTCGTGACGGCGACGCGGCTGTTGGCCAGCAACCCCTGCAGGTAGAACCTCTGGCCGACGAGCCCCGTCTGCATCGGCAGCGACAACGGCAAAGCGGCGGGGGCACCGCTCCAGAGCGGACCCGCCGCCAGCGCGTCGATGGATTGCAGCAACACTTCGCCCGGTTGTCCCGGCACGAGGCCCAGCCCCGGCAGCAGCGTGCCACACGGAAACGCCGCGGCCGGCGCGCTCGACAGCGCGAGGCCCGTCAGCGCCGGCGCGGCGAACTGGCCGGTCGGATCGTCGAACGACAGCGTCAGCACCTGACCGATGCGCGCCGCGCCCGCGACGCCGAGGCTGTCATCGGGGTTGCTGCACCCGTACGCGGCGGTGCCCCACAGGCGCTGGAACGTGAACGTGGCGACGGGACCCGGCAGGCCCTGGAACGGCCCGCTCGCGGTCGTGACCTGGGCGATCGGCTGGTGCGGCACCGCCTCGAGGTTGGGCGAGTTGTAGGTCGTGCCGTCATCGGTGCCCGCGTCGTAGACGATCAGCGGCACGACGAGGCTGTCGACCCAATCGCCGTTCTGCAGCAGCGGCAGGCCGTGCACGCCGACGAACCAGTCCGGGCTCGGCGCGAGCATCGTCACGAGCGTGAACAGCGGGAAGTCGGCAGAGATCGTGAACTGCGTCGAGTACTGGCCCGGCGAGGGGCTCAGTCCGCCGAACACGAGCACCTGATCGGCGGTGCCACCGTTGACCGCATTCTGCACTTCGCTGGTCAGCGGCGAGGTGCTGCCGAGTTCGGCCATCGCCTCGATGCCCGGCGAGGCCAGCGCGCCGGGCAGCCAGAAGTCCACCGCGTTCGTGTGCGTGCCGCCGGTCAGCGGCGAGAAGTGCGGGCCGCTCGGAAACTGCACCGGGTGCGTCGTCGCACTCCACGTGCTCTCGAAGACGAGTTGGTAGCGCGCGGTGCCGTGTTGCGCCGCCAGGCAGCCCGCGGCGAGGTGGAAGGCGACGAGCAGGGTCGAGGATCGCATGGAACCGTCCGCGGGGAAGCGAGGCAAAGCGGCGATTCTACGAACTGGCGCAGCGTGTGGTCGGCGGTTTTCCCGCGTCGCGGCGACGAGGGCCTGTCGATCACTTGCCGCCGCGGTCCGCTGCCGCGCCGGCGCGCGCGAGGCACTGCCGGAGCACCTCGTCCAGACCCGGACCACCGTGGCCCTTGTGGCGGATCACCCCTTCGTGGTCGATCACGTACACGGTCGGCCAGCCACTGACGTTCCACTCCGCGCTGATCGGCCCCGCCGTGCCCTCGGGTCCGTTCCAGAAGCTGCGCCACGTGATGTGTTCCTCGGCGAGTCGCGGCCGCAAGCCGTCGCGGTCCCGGTCGCTGTTGACGCCGATCAGCGCGAAGGGCTCGTGCTTCAGTTCTTCCACGAGCGACCGCTCGTGCGGGTACATGGCCCGGCAGGGGCTTCACCAATCGCCCCAGAAGTCGAGCAGCACCACCTTGCCCTTGTAGTCCGCGAGCCGGAACGGCACGCCGTCGAGATCCTCGCCGGTGATGTCCGGTGCGGGCAAACCCGGCTCCAGCACCTGCGCCTCGTGCAGCAGACCCTTCGCGAGCTTGCGCAGGCTGTCGCTCTCGGCCGCCGCCAGCACGACGCCGAGGTCGGTGATGGCGAGCTGGCGCAACGGTTCGGAGCGTTCGACGGCGCGTGTGCCGACGTACATCGCCGCCCGGGTGTAGTGCGCCTGGTGGAGCACGGCGGCGTCTTCGTTGCGTTCGAACACGCGGTCGAGCCACGCGCGCGACCGTTCCGGGCCAAAGACGTGGTGCAGCCCGCCGATGCGCGCGACGGCGCGGCCGATGCCGGGGTCCGCGACGTGTTCCTGCATCAGCGTGCTCATCGCCGCGAACGCCGCGTCCTGGCTGTCGTGCGCGACGATCCACACGAGGTAGGGCACGGCGGCGGCGGTGCCCGCGAACGCCTGCGCGCCGGCTTCGAAGCGCGGCACGAACGCGGCCTCGGGGCGACGCTGCCGCAGCTCGGCGACGGCCGCCGCGTCCTCGGTGCGACGCAGCGCCTCGTTCCAGGCGCGCTGTGCTTCGAGGAACTGCTGTTCGAGCACCGCCGCGGCCGGCGGCGCTGCCGCGCGCTGCTGCGCCGCGAGCACTGCGCCTGGCAACATGGCGAACAAGATGTGCAGTCGTGGGCGCATGCGCCGGTCTCCGTTGGGGTCGGCACACTCTATCCGTCGCGCCCGCACACGTGCGCGGCAACCCGCACCGGGGCCGAAAGCCGCGGTGACGTTCTTGCACCGAAGCTGACGGCACCGGCCGCCGCCTGCAGAATGTCGACATGCTGCGCCACCCCGGACCCACCGCGCCAGCCACCTTGCTCGCCGCCCTGTTCGGGTTGCCGTTCGTGGGCACCGCCGCGGGCCAGGACGCACCGCCGGGCTTCGTCGCGAGCTACCTCGACGAGGCGCGCGGCGAGCTCGCAGCCGGCAACTTCGCCGGCGCGCAGGCCGCCGTCGACCGCGCGCTCGAACGCGACGCCAGGAGCCTGCCCGCACTGCAGCTGCGGGCCGAGATCGCGCAGCAGCAGCACGACGCCGATGCGGCCGTGCACACGCTGCACCGCTGGCTGGACGTCTTCGACGCGCGCGCGGACCGCAAGGCCTCTGCCCAGCGCAAGGCCGTGCTCGAGCAGCTGACGCCGCTCGACAGCGAGGCGCTGACCTGGGGCAAGCTGCAGGCGGCGTACGTGGCGGGCCTGCTCGAGCTCGGCAAGCTGTATCGCAGCAGGAAGGACCTGCTCGGCGCGCTCGACGTCTACGAGCACCTGCTCATCGTCGCGCCCGACCACCCCGACGCGCTGCTTGCGATCCAGCAGATCCGCAGCACCGGCGGCCGCGAGGTCGCGGTCGAGGACGTCTACGCCGGCGCCGATCCGACCGCGGGCATGTCCGAGGCAGAACTGACGAAGCTCGACGCCGAGCACCGCGAATGGGACCAGGCCTTCACCGACAAGAGCGACAACTATCGCTACCGCACCGACGCCGGCTTCCTCGTGCTGCAGACGTCGCGCATCGCGATGGAGCAGATGAACGGCTTCTACCGCCGCTTCTTCCACTTCATGGAGGACGGCGGCAAGACGCCCGCGATCGAGATCCGCATCTTCAAGAACCGCGACGAGTACCTGAAGCTCGGCCGTTCGCCGCAGCCGTGGTCGGCGGGCCATTTCATCGGCGACGCGGTCGAGACCTACGCCGGCGGTGTCTCGGGCAAGGAGAGCGTGCGCGACATGTACCAGACGCTCTTCCACGAGGCCGCGCACCAGTTCGTCAGCATGACGGGCCCGATGGTGCCCGGCTGGCTCAACGAAGCCTACGCGTCGTTCTTCGAAGGCTGCGTGATCCTCAGCAACGGCTCCGTGAAGTGGAACCGCGTGCCGCCCGGCCGCCTGTTCCCGCTCGCGGCCCGGCTCGAGCACGGCTGGATGGACGGCACCGGCGAGGGCCCCGGCGCAGGTGGCGAGTGGCCCGAACCGCAGCAGGCGCCGACGTTCCGCACGATCGTCGAAGGCCGCTACCAGTGGGGCCCACCCTGGTACGCACCGACCTGGGGCGTCGTCTACTTCCTCTACAACTACCGCCTCGCCGACGGCCGCACCGTCTACCGCGACGTGCTGCACACGTACTACACGTCGTTCAAGCGCGGCCAGCCGAAGGACCCGGCGGCGAACTTCGAGGAGATCGTGCTGCGCGGCGCGAAGCTCTCGCCGGTGCAGACGCTGGCCGAGCTCGACCCGATCTGGCGCGACTGGATCCTGCAGCTGCGCGACCGCGAGACCGGCAAGCTCGAGGTCGGCGACGAACTGCAGCGCTTCGCCAAGGCAGCGCTCGAACGCGGCGAGCAGGACATGGCGCTCGAGTTCCTCGAGGAGGCGCGCGAACGCCGTCCCGACGATCCCGAGGTGCTGTGGCAGCTCAGCTCGCTGCTCGAGACGCAGAAGAAGAAGTCGCAGGCGGCGGCGCGCTTCCGCGAGTTCCGCCGCGCGCTCGAGGTGCGCGGCAAGACCGGCGACGAACGCCTCGCCGTGGCCGCGAAGAAGATCGAGAGCCTCGACCCACTGGTCACCCGCTACCGCGCACTGAAACAGAAGCTCGCCGAGCAGGGCTTGCAGCTGGCCAGGGGCTACGAAGCCCGGCAGCTGCCGACGATGGCACTCGAGATCGCGCGCCGCATGACGGCGAGCTTCTCGATCGCCGCGGCGATGGACTACTACGTCGACCTGGCCACGCGCACGGGCAAGAGCCTGGCCCGCTGGCGCGTCGCCTACGACGAGCGCAGCCTGCGCGGCTGGTCGGGCGGCGACGACGGGGCCTTCCAGGCCTACGGCAAGCTGCTGCGCGCACACGTCGCACGCGATGGCGAACGCATGGTGACGCGCGAGCTGACGTGCGACGTCACCTTCGATGCCGACTTCTCGCTGTCGGCCGAACTGCAGGTGCTCGACCAGCCCGGCGGCGGCTTCGCGGGCGACCTCGTCGGCCTGTGTTTCGGGCGCAAGGGCGACGCCGACTTCCACGCGGTGCTGCTGCATCCGAAGGGTTTCCTCGACATCAGCAGCAACCGCGGCGGCGTCTGGACCGTGCACGACCACCGGAGCCTGCCCGTCGGCAGCAGCTGGCACCAGCTGCGCATCGACGTCACGGGCAACCAGCTCGACGTCTACTACGACGGGCTCTACGTGCGCTCGCTGGCCTTCGCCGACGCGGCGGTCGTGCGCGGCTCGTTCGGCCTGATCTGCGGCCCCGGCGAAGCCCGGTTCCGCAACGTGCGCCTGCTCGAACGCGATCCGTTCGATCCCGCGGCGCGCATCGAGCGCGACCTCGCGATGGCCAGGGTCATGGGCGATGCGAGCCAGCGCACGCCGGGCACGTTCAGCGGCTTCGTGCCGCCCGAACTCGGCGAACTCACGTTCGTGCAGGGCGAACCCGTGACGCTCGGCGCCCTGCGCCAACGACCCGTGCTGCTCGTCTTCTGGTCGCCGGCGCAGGACCGCGTGATCCCGTGCACGAGCTACCTGCGAGCGGTCCTGCAGCGCGGCAGCGGCAAGGGCCTCGCGGTGCTCGTCGTCACGGACTCGAGTGCCAGGCCCGACGACCTGCGCAGCTACCTGAAGGACCACCCGTTGCCGGGCGCCACGGTCGCCATCGACGCGATCGGCGCGACCTACGAGGCGTTCTTCGTCAAGCCCGGCTTCTTCGGCATGCCGCGCCTGTTGCTGCTCGACCGCGACGGCAAGGTCGTCTTCGAAGGCGACCCTGGGTTGCGCCGCGGCGAGGAATGGCAGGCCGCCGACGGCCCCACCTTCGCCGACGCGGCGCTCGACGCGCTGCTCGGCAAGTGAGGCCGGACGCTAGCGTTCGTCGCGCACGAGGCGCACGAGGTACGCGCCCGAGACGTCGGATGGCACGAGGTCGAGCATGTGTCGCGCTTCGGCCTCCTCGAGCAGGTCGTTGAACGAGCGGAAGCCGTAGTAGGTCTCGTTGAAGCCCGGCTTGCGGCGCTTGAGCGCCTGCTTGACCATCGAGCCCCAGATCTTGCCGTCCTCGCCGCGCTCGTTGCTCAGCGCCTCGATCGTCTCGAGGATCAGTTCGAGCGCCTCCTGCATGCGGTCTTCGCCGCCGCGTTTGGCGCCGCCGTTGGCCGAGGTCGACGGCGCGCTCGCGGCCCCGCCCGAGGACGCCGCCGGCGCCGCCGAACCGGCGGCCGGCGCCGCCTTCTTGCCGCGCCCGCGCTGGCGCGCCGGCTTCTCGCGCACGAGGTCGTCGTAGAAGATGAATTCGTCGCAGTTGGCGATCAGCAGATCGGACGTCGAGTTCTTGACGCCGACGCCGATCACGACCTTGTCGTTCTCGCGCAGCTTGCTGACCAACGGCGAGAAGTCCGAGTCGCCGCTGATGATGACGAACGTGTCGACGTGCGCTTTCGTGTGGCACAGGTCGAGCGCGTCGACGACGAGCCGGATGTCGGCCGAGTTCTTGCCCGACATGCGCACGTGCGGGATCTCGATCAGCTCGAAGGCGGCCTCGTGCATGGCGCCCTTGAAGCTCTTGTAGCGGTCCCAGTCGCAGTAGGCCTTCTTGACGACGATGCTGCCCTTGAGCAGCAGGCGGTCGAGCACCTTGCCGATGTCGAACTTGGCGAACTTGGCATCGGCGACGCCGAGTGCGACGTTCTCGAAGTCGCAGAACACGGCCATGTTCGTGTCGGAGGGTGTCGTCATGGTGTCGGCGGTCGGAGCGCACATCCTAGACGACGCCGCGACGATCCCGTCGCGAGAACCCCGGGTTCCTCGCCGCGCTCTTCCCGCAGCGACGCGCGGAAGGCATGCTGAGCCGGCGCATGCACGTGATCGACCATGTCTTCGTGTTCTGCGGCCGCGGTGCTCCCGAGCAGCAGCTGCTGGTGGCCAAGGGCCTGCGCGTCGGCGTGCAGCGGCAGCACCCGGGTCAGGGCACGGCCAACGTCTGCTTCGGCTTCGCGAACGCCTACCTGGAACTGCTGTGGCTCGACAGCGAAGCCGAGGCCCGGCTGCCGATGGTCCGGCCGCTCGGGCTGCAGGAGCGGGCGCGCTGGCGCGAGACGAACGCGTCGCCGTTCGGCGTCTGCGTGCGGCCCGTCAGCCCGGGTGCTGTGCCACCGTTCGTGCAATGGGACTACCGGCCCGCCTACCTGCCGCCGGGCCTGACGATCCAGATGGCCTGCAACAGCGGCGTGCTCGGCGAGCCGATGTTGTTCGCCGTCGACCGGCCGTTCCAGCCGTTCGACACCGGACACGGCATGGCCGGCGCGCAACTCGCCCAGACGACCATCACCGTGCCGGATCTCGCGCCGATGTCGTTGCTGCGCGAGGTCGCGGTGCCGGGGTTGTCGATCCAGGCCGGGCCCGAGCCGTTGATGGAGCTGTCGTTCGAACACGGCGGCGGTGCCGTGCTCGACCTGCGACCGCAGCTGCCGCTCGTGCTGCGGCACTGAACGGCACCACGCGGCGCCCCGCCGATCAGCGGGTCCATTCGGGGCCGCTGACGACGCGCGCGCAGTCGACGTCGCCGACGACTTCGATCGAGCGCACGAAGATCTCGCTGCCGATGGCCGGATAGACGCAGACGGTGCCCGCGAGCGTGGCGACCGCCTCGGTGACCTCGGTGCCATCGACGAACACGGCGACGTGGTCGTCGACCTGCCGCAGCACGATCGTGTGTTCGACGCCGGCGCGCAGCAGCCTCGGCTCCGTGACCTGGAATCGATCGCCGGCCGCGTCGCGGTAGTAGAAGTGGTTCTGGTCGGCCACTTCCCAGTTGAACAGGATGTTGACCGGGCCGACCGCGATCCGGAAGTTGAGGCCGGCCTGCGACTGGATGCCGCCGCGGATCGTGATGCAGTCGATGCGCTGCCAGGCGAAGCGTGCGGTCGCGCGCGTCGCGGCGTCGGGCCCGAGGCTGCGTCCGTACAACAGCCCGTCCTGCACGCGCCACTCGCCGCCGTCGATGTGCAGGCGCTCGAGGTCGGCGGCCTCGCGGAAGCGCAGACTGCCGACGCTCGGCTCCACGGCGAGCTGGGTCGTGCGATCCAACAGCCGCCGTACGCGTTCGACCTCGATGGCCTCGACGAGCGGCGGCTGGTCCGCGGCGGCGGGCGCACGGTAGCGGGCGAGCGGCACGAGCAACTGCATCGCTCGGCGGCGGAGCTGGCGCTGGGCCAGCGAGTCGGTCTGCGCCTGCGCCTCGCTCAACCACTGCTCCGCCGTGTGGGCGAGCGCGACGATGTCGCGCGGCTCCTCGTGAGCCTGGATCTTGGTGCGCAGGATGCGCGCGATGCGATCCGAGCCGCCCGGCGCCGTCGACAGGGCCGGCTGCCAGTCGCCGAGGTAGTACGCCTCGAAGCGAGCGAGCCGCGCCCGGTCGGGGCCCGCGCCCAGCAGGAGGCGCGCGCGGTGCGCCTGTTCGAGCTCGTCGGCGGCTTGGGCAACGTAGTCGCGCAGACCGCGCGGACGATCGGCGGACGCGAGGCTCCGGGCACGCGCGAGGTTCGGGTCGAACGTCGCGGCCGGCTCGCCGAGCGTCTGCCGGGCGCATTCGAGCCAGGCGGCGACGACCGACTGCAGCGGCGCGAGCGTCTCGAATCCCCGCACACACGACTGCGGCAGCGTGTCGTCGGCGAACACGCGCGCGGCGGCCTGCGCGGCGCGCAGACCGGCCGCGACGTCGGCCGCCGCCAACGCACAGCGCATCGCGTGCTCGAAGAGCAGGTAGCGCAGCGCCGGGTCCAACGACCCGTCGGCAGCGAGCGCCACGACCCGGTCGCTGGCGCCGACACCTTGCCCCGGCTCCACGAGCAGGTGCGCGAGCCGGTCCATCAATCGAGGCTGCGCCTCGGCCCGCGCCGCGGCGTCGGGCACCGGCAGCCGTTCCTGGGCAGGCAGGCAGGCGATCGTCAGGGCGACCGCCAACGCGCCGCGTGTCGACACCATCGAGGGTCTCACCACGCCGGGCACGGTAGCACATCGGCCCCGGACGGGTGTGCCGCGCTACTGCTCGACCTCGCGCCGCAGCGCACGAGGCTCGCGAGCTCCGTGCAACACCCGCACGATCTCGAGCGGCGCGCTCTCCCAGCGGTACACGATGAGGTAGCAGTGCACGACCCAGAATCGTACGTCGTCATCGGCCAGATCCGCGCACACGTGCCCGATCCGGGGCATGCCGGCGAGCCGCTCCACGGCCGCAAGGATGTCGTCGAGGACACGGTGGGCGCGCTCGAGACCGGCGGCGACGCACAGGTGGTCGACGATGTCCTCGAGGTCGCGCCGGCGAGAGGCGCGAGCCGAAAGCCGGTCATTCCACTTGGCGACGGGATTCGATTCGAGCGCGCAGGCGTTCGAAGGCCGGTTCACCATGCACCAGCTTCCCTGCCTTCGCCTCGGCGACGCCGTCGGCGATCTTGCTGCGGACTTCCTCCCGCCAGCGCCGCTCTTCCACCAACAGCCTGAGCCCCTCCCGAATCACCTCGCTGGCGGAGGCATACTGACCGGAGGCGACTTCGTCCTCGACGAGCTTCTTGAGCTCAGGCGTCAGGTGCACATTCACGCACCCAGGCTACCGGGGATGTCCATATCTGTCCAGATCAGCCATATGGGGAGGAGCAACCCGCTGTCCTCGGTCAGTTGGCCAGCAACAGGTGTCGAGCGGCTCCTGGCAGCGGCTCAGGCGGAGCCGCGCGCCGAGGCTCCTGACAGCACGCTGTCAGCAGGCCCCGGCAGCATCCGGGACCGAGGCAGGCGGGTGCCTGCCCGGAGCCACGACAATGCAAAGCCAGAACATCGTTCCGATCGTCACCACGTCCCGCCTGCGCGAGACCCGCGCCTTCTACGTCGACCTGCTCGGCTTCGAGGTCAGCTTCGAGCACGACCACTACCTCGGGGTGCGGGCCGGTCCCGCGGGCTCGGCCGAGCTCGGCTTCATGCGACCCGATGCCGACGCGCCCGGCACGTTCGGCGGCTTGGGCATGACCTTCGGCATCCGCGTCGCCGACGCCGACCTGGAATGCGAACGCCTGCGCACCGCCGGAGCGCGCATCGTGCAGGAACCCGCGGACATGCCGTGGGGAGCGCGCGCGTTCGCGACCGTTGACCCCAACGGTGTGGCGCTGTACGTCTCGCACCCCATCCCGGCGACGCCGGAGTTCGCCGCCTGCGTGCGCTAGCGGCCGGCGGGCTGCCATCACGCCCCATGCGCCGCGCCGACCGCCTGTTCCAGATCGTGCAGCTGCTGCGGCGCTCGCGGGCGACGACGGCGGCGCAACTCGGCACCGAGCTCGGTGTGTCCGAACGCACGATCTACCGCGACGTGCAGGACCTGCTGCTGTCGGGCATCCCCGTGCAGGGCGAGGCCGGCGTCGGCTACGCGCTGCCGCCACACTTCGAGCTGCCACCGCTGATGTTCGACGGCCCAGAGATCGAAGCCCTGGCACTCGGCGCGCGCATGGTGCAGGGCTGGTCCGACGAGTCGCTCGCGCGGGCCGCGCGCAGCGCGCTGCGCAAGATCGAGAACGTGCTGCCGCAGGCACTGGCCGAACGCGTCGAGCAGAGCCGCCTGTTCGTGCCCGACTTCCACGTGCCGAAGGACCAGATGGCGGCGCTGCAGCAGGCGCGCGAAGCGCTCGACGCCCACCGAGTGCTGCGCCTGGGCTATCGCGACGAACACGGTCGCCGCTCGCGGCGCCACGTGCGCCCGCTGGGCCTCTTCTACTGGGGTCGCACGTGGACCCTGCTCGGTTGGTGCGAGCTGCGCGTCGACTTCCGTAGCTTCCGGCTCGACCGCATCGTGGCCTCGACGATGCTGGCGCGCACGTTCGTCGACGAGCCGGGCAAACGACTCGAGGACTTCCTCGCGCGTATGACACACGAACGGGCGCAGTCGGCGCAATCGCCCGCGCCGCGACCGACCAGGTCACGGCGCGCGGCCGGTCCTGTCGACCCCGGAGAACACGCGGCGTGGCGCACGTTCCAACAGCTCGGCTCGATCGGCCCCGCGTGCGCGCACGACCTGCTGCAGCTGGGCTTCCGCCGCATCGAGGACCTGTGCGGCCAGGACCCGAACGAACTCTACGCGCGCCTGTGTGAACTCACCCACCAGCGGCAGGATCCGTGCGTCGAGGACACGCTGCGTTGCGCCATCGCCCAGGCCGAGCACGCGCAGCTGCCGGCGGCGTGGCGGCAGTGGCATCGCTGGACGCCGCTGCGCGGCAAGCCGGCCGGCACGCTGCCAGCCGAACTGGCCGGCATGTCGAAGCGACGTCCTTGATGTTTCCTTGACGCCCGCACCGGCAATCCTCTGCAGCCGCGGGAGCGCCGCGCGGCAGCCGCGCGTCGTACGCCGCGGTCGACCGTCTTCCGGTCGACGTTCCAGGTCCCCCGTTTCCCGAGATCCCATGACCAACATTCGTCGTCTCCTCGTCGGTGCACTGTGCACGACCGTCGTCGCGGCGTTCGCGTCCGCCCAGGACCCCGCCAAACCCGCCCCGAAGCCGGCCCCCGCCCCGGCCGCCAAACCCGCCGCCGTCTTCGTCATCGCCAACGTGCACGGCAAGCACGAAGTGATGGCCAAGGAAGCGCTCGATGCCAAGAACAAGCAGTTGGCGGACGAGTACGCCAAGGCCATGCAGACCTACGAGAAGGACAAGAAGGCCGCCGAGGCGGCGCACACCAAGTTCGATGGCAAGGAGCCCAAGAAGACCACGATCGAGACGATCGGCGGCGAGTTCCCGAGCAAGGAGGCTGCCGAGGCCGCGCTGAAGCGCATGGACGAGAAGCCGAAGGAGAAGCCGAAGGAGAAGGAGAAGCCCAAGGACCCCAAGAAGTCGCCGCACAAGTGATCCACTCGCCGCGGGCGACTGCAGCGTGAGTTGCACCTGAGGTCTGCCGCGAACCCGACCCCGGGTTCGTCCGGCACGGCATGGCCTGGTCCGAACGATCCGGCCATGCCCGCTGTCGTACTCAGCCGGGCGGCGCCGACACGATCGTCGCGCTGCACACGGGCTTGACCGGCACCTGTACGACCGGCACATCCATGGCCACGGGCCTGCCCGTGGCCAGGGCTTGCAGCGACGGGCCGCAGATGCGCGCCTGGCACGGCCCCATGCCCGCGCGGCACCCGACCTTGATCGCACGCAGCGAACTGCCGTGCAGCGCCGCAGCCTGGCGCGCGCGCTGCAGCGGGACGTCCTCGCAGCGGCACACGATCGTGTCCGGCTGCGCGAGTTCATGGAGGCCCGGCAGCGGCGCGAACGCGCGCAACATCGCGTCGCTGGCGCGACGCTCGGCGGCGGCGCGCCGGCGCAGCGCGTCCGGCACCGGCGTGCCACGCAGGTCGCGCAGGATCGCGGCCGCGGCGACCTGCCCTTCGGCCATCGCGACCTCGGCGCCACCGATGCCGCAGATCTCGCCGGCCGCGAACACGCCGGCGACCGACGTGCGCTGCTCGGCGTCGACGGTGAGGCAGTGGCCGCCGCGCGCGGCGTCGAAGCGCGAGCCGCAACCGAGCCGCAGCCCGAGTTCGACCGACGGCACGAGCCCGAAGCCGGCCCCGACCACGTCGACCTCGATCGTGCGCGCGGTGTCGCGCCGCGGCCGGCCGTCGCGCCCGACCTTGCCGATCACGGCGCGCTGCACGCGGCCATCACCCTCGCACGCGAACACCGTCCAGCCCCAGCGCAGCCGCACTCCGGCCGCGAGCAGCTTGCGCGCATACCACGCCGCCTCGCGCAGCCGCGACCGGTTGCCGATCACACCGGGCAGCGCCTTCACGGCGCCGAGCCGCGAGCTGGCTTCGAGCGCGGCCACCACCTTCACGCCGGCGCTGAGCAGCGAGGTCACCGTCGGCAGCAGCAGCGGCCCCGAACCGACGACGAGTGCACGCCGGCCCGGCACGACACCGAAGCCACGCACCATGACCTGCAGCGCGCCCGCGGTCAGCACACCGGGCAGCGTCCAGCCCGGGAACGGAATGCAGCGATCGTAGGCGCCCGGCGCCAGCACGATGCGCTCGCAGCGCAACAGCCAGGACTCGCCGCATTGCTCGAACCACAGCCGGCCCGGCTTCGCGTCCCACACGGTCGCGCCGTTGCGCACGGCCACGCCGGCGCCGGCGAACACGCCGGTGAGTTGCTGGCCCTGGTGATGGCTCGGCGGTTCCGCGATCTGCCCGCGATTGGCAGCACCCTCGGGCAGCTGGCGGAAGATCTGCCCGCCCGGCCGATGGCCCTCGTCGAGCACGACCACCGACACACCGGCATTCGCCAGCATGGCGCCTGCGACCATGCCGCCGGGTCCCGCGCCGACGACGCCGACGTGCGCGTCGATCACACGTTCGGGGTTCACGGCCTGCCTCCGCGTTCGACGCGCATGCCGTCGTGCACGACGGTCGTGCAGGCGCGCACCGTCGCACCGTCGACGACGACGAGGCACTCGTAGCAGATGCCCATGTTGCAGAACACCGAACGCGGCGCGCCGTCGCGGCTGCTCGCCCGCAGCACCTGCCTCCCCGCGACCCACAGCGCCATCGCGATCGTGTCGCCGGCGCGGGCCTCGATCACCTCGCCATCGAACGTGAACGCGACCCCGGAGCGTTGCCCGAGCCCGGCGATGCGACGCGCTTCGCCTTGGCCGCTCATCGCGCGAACCTCGCCGGCAGGTACGGCGTGTGGTCGATCGCCGGCGAGAGGCCGGCGATCTGCTGTGCCAGCAGCAACCCCGTGATCGGCGCCAACGAGATGCCGAGCCCTTCGTGACCCGCCGCGATGAAGAGCCCTCGCACGGGCGGCCACGGTCCGATCAACGGGTGCTTGTCGATCGCGTACGGCCGCAGGCCGACCCACGTGCGCACGATCGGCGCCGCCGCCAGCCCCGGCGCATAGCGCTGGGCGCGTTGCAGCGAACGATGCAGCAGCTCGCGGTTCAGCGTGCGGTCCATGCCGCGGAACTGCCGCGTGCTGCCGACGAGGCAGCCGCCGTGCGTCTGCGGCTGCATGTTGACCGCATGGCCGCCGGGATCGCCGTCGGTGCGCGTCGGGTCGACCTGGGCCACGCCGTGCGCGAAGCGCAGGTAGCTCACCTCGAGCAGCTGGGTGCGGATCGGGGTCACGTGGTGCCCCGTGATCGCGAGGTTGCCGGCGCGCGGGTAGATCGGCAGCCGCGGTTGGCCGAGCATCCCGGCGAGTTCGGGCGCCCACACGCCGGTCGCGTTGACGACGGTGCGCGTCGCGATCTTGCCGTCGCCGGTGTGCACCGCGGCGACGCGGTCGCCGTCGCGATCGAAGCCGTGCACGGCGCATCCGGGTCGGACGTCGACGTGCACGTTCTGCTGCATCGCCTCTCTCAGCATGGCGCCGGCGCCGAGCATCGGCAGCACCACACCGTCGCCGGGATAGTACAGGGCGCCGGGCAGGTCGTGCGCGAGGCCCGGCTCGCGTTCGCGCAGCTGCGGCGGGTCGAGCACGAAGGCCTCGTCGCCGTGGTCGCGGAACTGCTGCTGGAGCACGGGCAGCAGCTCGAGGTCCTCCGGTGTGTCGGCGAGATAGAGCGCGCCGGTCGGGTTGTAGTCGAACACGGGCGCACGTTCGTGCAGCTCGCGCCACATGCGCACGCTCGCCGAGCTGAACGCGTACTCCTGCGCGTCGTCGGGCGTGACCATGAGGTGCCCCATGCACGAGCCCGACGTGGCGCCGGCGATCGGGCCGCGATCGACGAGCACGAGGCGCGCCGAGCGCGGCAACAGCTGCGCCAGGTGGTGCACGACCGAGCAGCCGATGATGCCACCACCGACGACGACGACGTCTGCGGTCTCGGCCATCGGGGCGACGATGATGCCGCGCTCGCCGGCCAACGCAAGACTGCGACGAGTGCTCCGCCGTCGTCGCCGGATCCGGGTGCGCGGCTACTCCAGCACCCTGGCCAGCGCGGTCGCGATGCGCTCCAGGTCCGCGGCCTCGACCACGAGCGGCGGCGCGATGCGGATCGTGTGGCCGTGCGTGTCCTTGCACAGGAATCCCTCGTCGAGCAGCCGCTCGCAGTAGCGCCGGGC
The DNA here is from genome assembly GCA_036274315.1 of Planctomycetota bacterium. GTDB lineage: Bacteria > Planctomycetota > UBA1135 > UBA1135 > UBA2386 > DASVAL01. The sequence continues at coordinate 21,202 of DASUFY010000262.1, forward strand.
ACCGCCGGCGGCGCCCGTCAGCTGCACGCCGACCCACAGACCTCGCGCGCGCACCTGCTCGATCTTCGGCGAACGCAGCGCCCGCAGCCGTTCCGCGAAGATGGACCCGAGCGTGCGCGAGCGTTCGCACAGGTCCTCGTCGACGAGCACGTCGAGCGCCGCCTCGCCGACGGCGCACGCCAGCGGGTTGCCGCCGAAGGTCGAGCCGTGCGAGCCGGGCGTGAACACGGCCATCACCTCGTCGCCGGCCGCGAACGCGGAGATCGGATAGAGGCCGCCCGACAGCGCCTTGCCGAGCACGACCGCGTCGGCGCGCACGCCGCTGTCCCGGTGGCACAGCAGCGCCCCGGCGCGGCCGAGGCCCGACTGGATCTCGTCGCAGATCAGCAGCGCGCGGCGCTCGTCGCACAACGTCCGCAACCCGGGCAGGAACGACGGCGGCGGGATCACCACGCCGGCCTCGCCCTGGATCGGCTCCACGAGCACGGCGACCGTGTGCGGCGTCATCGCCGCAGCGGCCGCCTCGAGATCGCCGAACGGCACCGACCGGAAGCCCGGCGCGAACGGCCCGAAGCCGTCGCGCGACGCGGCGTCGCTCGAGAAGCCGACGATGGTCGTCGTGCGACCGTGGAAGTTGCCCTCGAAGACGAGGATCTCGGCGCGGTGCTCGGGCACGGCCTTGTGCCGGTAGCCCCAGCGCCGCGCGGCCTTGATCGCGGTCTCGACGGCCTCGGCGCCGGCGTTCATGAGCAGCACCTTGTCGTAGCCGATCAGCGTGCACAGCTTCTCGCAGAACGGCCCGAAGCGGTCGTTGTGGAACGCGCGCGACGTCAGCGCGAGCCGCTGCGCCTGGTCGGTCAGCGCCTTGACGATGCGAGGGTGGTTGTGGCCCTGGTTGACCGCCGAATACGCGGCGAGGCAGTCGAGGTAGCGCCTGCCGTCGACGTCCCAGACGAACGCACCCTGCCCGCGCGCCAGCACGACCGGCAGCGGGTGGTAGTTGTGGGCCGCGTAGCGATGCTCGAGCGCGAGCAGTTCGTCCGCGGTGGGATTCGTCGGCGACACCGTCATGGCACTCTGCTGTCGACCGCGAGAGGGGCGATGCCGGTCCCTCGCCGCACGCCCGCAGTCTAGTGCGGGCGTTCGCACCGGGACACCCCGCGAGGTGCGTAGTGGCACCCGGCGTTCGGCGGCGAGCCGCTGCGCGGACCTCGGCGCAGCTCGCCGACAGCGAGGCGGCACCGGGCGGCTACGCTGAGCCCATGCGCCGCTTCGTCTCGCTCCTGGCAGCCGTCGTGGTGCTGGTCGTCGCGATGCTCTGGTGGCTCGACCGCCGCGACCCGGCACCCACAGCGGGCACCACACCACCCGAGGTCGAAAGTGCGGCCGTTGGGCAGCCCGCCGTCGCCGCCACCGCCGGCGCGCTGGCTCGCGACGCCGACGCATCGGCGCGCAGCGATGCGTCGCCGGAGCGCGGCGAGCCGGACTGTGTCGTGCGCGGCTTCGTGCTCGCCGATCCGCGGTCACCGGACCTCACGGCGATGCGTGTGCTGGCCTACCGCGGCGAGCCCGAAGACACGGGCGGCGTGCTGCCGGGCGCGATGGCCGGAGCCGAGCGGCGCGGACGTTCACCGGCCTTCGTGCTGACCGGTGAACCGCTCGCGGAGTCGGCCGTCGCCGCGAACGGCGCCTTCGGACTGCACACGAAGAGCCGCCACGTGCGCCTCACGCTCGATCACGACCTCTACCTGCAGCCGCTGCCCGAGGTCGTACACGTGCCGCGGGACACGAACACCGCCGACCTCGTGTTGGCGCCGATGCTCGGCGGCTGCCTGCGCGGCCGCCTGCTCGGCGAACGGGCCGCGGACGTCGAGCGCGTGCGCCTCGTGCTCGAGCCCGATCCGATGTCGGTGCTGCGCGACTCGCGCGCGCTGATGTCGGCCATGCTGGCCGGCACCAGGCCGCCCGCTGTGCCTCGCGCCGACCGCAGCTTCCTGTTCCGCGGCGTGACGCCCGATGCGCGCCTCGCGCTCACCGTCGAGGGTGGTCGCGCCTCGGCTCGGTGCCAGGAGCCCGCGCTGCAGCCCGGAGAGGTGCGCGACGTCGTGCTGCCCGTCGCGACCGGCGCCGAGCTGCTGGTGCGTGTGGTCGACGAACACGATGCACCGGTCGCCGGCGCGTTCGTGTCGGTCCGGCCCGACGCGGCGAGCGGCCTGTCGCTCGCGCTGCAGACGCGCCGCGAGACGACGGGCGCCGACGGCACGTGCCTGCTGCGCAACCTCGACGCCGGCGGCTACGTCGTCGACGCCACGGCCAGCGGTCTGGCGGCGACGGGCACCAAGGTGCAGCTCGCGCCGACGCCCGAGCCCGCCGAGCTGCGGCTCGTGCTCGCCGAGGGCGGCGTCGTCACGGGCACGGTTCTGGCGCCCGACGGCGCACCGGTCGAGGGTGCGCGCGTTGCGCACCAGCCGAGCGAGAGCCTGCCGCTGATCGGCGACATGGCGACGCAGATCGGTCCCAGCATGCTCGAGGCGACGACGCGCGGCGGCGTGCCGACCGACGCCGAGGGACGCTTCCGGCTCAGCGGCCTCGCCGACGACGGCACCTTCCTCGTCGTGGCGGCGCACCCCGACTACTCGGTCGGCACGACCGCCGACGTGCGCATGGGCGACACCGGTGTGACCGTCACGCTGCAGCCGCTGGGCGGCCTGCGCGGCCGCGTCGTGGCCGAAGCCACCGCAGCCCCGGTCGCGGAGTTCACGGTCTGCCTGCTGCGCACGTCGTTCCTCGTGCTGCAGCTGCCCGTGCGTCGCAGCGTCGTGCACGATGCGGACGGCGCGTTCCGCATCGAAGGCGTGAGCCCCGACAGCTACACGCTGCAGGTCGAAGCCGACGGCTACAGCACGCTCGAGAAGAACGTCGCGGTGCCCGCAGCGGGTTCGCTCGAGGTCGGCACGCTGTCGCTGTCGCGGGCCGCGCGCGTGCACGGCATCGTGCGCAGCGAGCAGGGCCGACCGATCCGCGGCGCGCTGGTGCAGAAGCGCCGCGGCGCCATGGCCGACAACCCGATGCTGGCGATGTTCGAGAGCGGCGCCGTGCGGGCAACCACCGACGCCGAGGGGCGGTTCGAACTCGCGCCGCTGGCGCCGGGTGGCCTGCAGCTGCTGGCGACAGCGGCGGACTTCGCGAGCGGCCGCAGCGAGCGCATCGAACTCGTCGCCGGCCAGGATCTCGACGGCGTCGTGATCGAACTCGGCCACGGCGGCACGATCCGCGGTCGGCTCGTGCTGGGCCCGGCACAGCGCGTCGAGGACTTCCTGTTGCTGGCGCAGCACCAGGTGACGCAGAACTCCCAGAGCGCCGAGTCCCATGCCGACGGCACGTTCGTCATCGAGAACCTCGATCCGGGCACCTACACGGTCCAGGCGATGCCACAGCGCCTGCTGCAGGAGCTCGGCGGCGGCGACTGGAAGCCAGGCCAGGGCATCAAGCTCGGCGAGATGATGCGCAAGATGACGGACAACGTCGTCTCGCAGCGCTGCACCGTGCGGAGCGGCGAGACGCAGGAGGCGACGCTCGACGTGCGCGACGTCGCGGTCGGCGCGCGTTGGTTCGTCGAGGTCGAGGTCGGCGGCGAGCCCCAGCCGAGCGGGCTCGTCGAGGCCACTTCGCTCGACTCGGGCACCGTGCGCGTGGCGATGCTGCAGGACGGCGTGGCGACGTTCGGCCGCGTGCAACCGGGCCGCCATCGGCTGCAGGTGCGCGCCGGCATCTCGATGACGCCGGTCGGCGCACCGCAGGATCTGGACTATCCGAGCGGGGTCGAGCAGCACCGTTCGACGCTGCGCCTGCCCGGCGGTGAGCTGCGCGGTCGCGTCGTCGACGCCGGGACCGGCGAGCCGCTGCCGAACGCCATCGTGCGCCTCATGCACGACGACCACAGCGAACGCGACGACCCGGTCGGCATGTGCCTCAGCAACGCCGACGGCGAGTTCGTGTTCACGGGCCTCGCCGATGGCACCTACAGCCTCGTCGCCGCCGAACCGCTGCTGTCCGGCGCCGGCAGCGCGAGTTCGCGCTGCGCCGGCATCCGCGTGCTCGCCGGCACGACCAACGAGCGCGTCGAACTGCGCTCGCGACCGTCGGCCAGCGCCAGTGTGCTCGTCACCGGCGCCGACGGCGAGGCACTCGCCGGCGCCACGGTGCTGTGCGTCGACGACCAGGGGCGCCCGCTCGGCAGCCTGGGGCTCGCCGCGACCGGCGCGGACGGGCGCGCCTGGTTCGGCGGCATGGCCAACGGCCCGGCCCGCGTCGTCGGCCGCGCTGTGGGCCACGCACCGGGCGCGTCGATGGTCCTGCAGCTGGCACCCGACCGCACGACCGCGTTCTCGCTGCAGCTGGCGCGCGGTGCACCGGCGCGGTTGTGCGTCGTCGACGCGAATGGCGAGAAGCTGCGCGGTGCGACGTTGGCCGCCCGCTGCGATCGCGGCCCGTGGCTGCCGGCCATGCTGCTCGTCGAACAGGTCGGCGCCGATGGCACGTTCGACCTCGGGCGACTCGGTCCCGGCGCCTGGCAGTTCCGCATCACGCACCCCGCACTCGGCACCGTCGTCGTCGAACGCGACATCCAGGGCACCGGCCCGGTCACGATCGTCGTCGGCGGATCCTGATCTCGTGCCGAGGTCCGGGAATCCGCCACGACGCCGCGGTCGGGGCCTGTGCCTCTGCACCCGGGTGCCGTATCGTCGACACCGCGCCGAACGGAGCGCGCCAGGACACGCATGAGCGAACCCATCGCAACCGTCGCGCGCATCGCCGCGACCCCCGAGCAGGCCAAGATCTTCGTGGCGATGCTGCAGGCGGAGGGCATCCCCGCGCGCATCGAGGGCGACTCGCTCGCCGACGAGGTCGCGGTCAGCCGCCGCCTCATGAACCTCGGTGGCACGCGCGTGCTCGTGCCCACGGCGAGCCTGCAGCAGGCCAGGGAGATCCTCGATGTCGGCGACGTCGACGCCGAGGAACTCGCGGCCCAGGCGTTGGCCGCCGAGCACGGCGAAGTGCCGCCGCTGCCGCGGCCGGCCGCCACCCCGCGAGCCACACCGTGGCTGCTGCTGGGTTCGATCGGCCTCGCTGCGCTGTTCCTCGCGCTCTGGCTCACGAACGTCGACGCGCGCAGCAAGGGCGACCCGCTGCTGCGCTACGAACCGACCGCGAACGGCATGGACGAGCTGCGCGCCGCCGACGGCGCGCTGTTGGCCGAGTACAGGGACGCCGACCGCGACGGCCACTACGAGCAGGTCACGGCCGTGGCTGCGGACGGCACACGCTCGGAGTTGCGCGACAAGGACCTCGACTGCCGTTACGAATCGATGGTCGAGCGACGCGGTGCTCTGACCTACAGCTGGCTCGACACCGACGGCGACGGGTTGACCGACGTCTGCACCGTCACCGATGCCTCGGGCAAGCAGCTGCAGGAGCTGCGTTATGTGCCCGGTGCGGGCTTCGCGCTGCGGTAGCGCGACGGTCGCCGCCGTGCGCCGCTCCTGCCTGCTGTTCGGCACGGTGCTCGCCGCGCAGGCGCCCGTGGCCGTGCCCGCCGGTGCCGACCTCGACACGATCGTGCAACTCGCCGCCGAGGTGCGGCCCAGCGCGCGCCAGCTCGCCTGGCAACGCACGGAGTGCAACGCGTTCGTGCACTTCGGCATGAACACGTTCACGGACCGGGAATGGGGCGAGGGCAGCGAAGACCCGGCCACGTTCGCGCCGACCGACTTCGACGCCACGCAGTGGGTCGCGGCGTTCCGCAGCGCGCACATGCACGGGCTCGTGCTGACGTGCAAGCACCACGACGGCTTCTGCCTGTGGCCGACGGCGAGCACCGCACACGACGTCCGTGCCTCGCCGTTCCGCGGCGGCAAGGGCGACGTCGTCGGCGAGGTCGCGGCCGCGTGCCGCGACGGCGGCCTGCAGTTCGGCGTCTACCTGTCGCCGTGGGACCGCAACCAGGCGACGTTCGGCACACCCGAGTACCAGAAGGTCTTCCTGCAGCAGCTGCGCGAGCTGTGCAGCAACTACGGACCGTTGTTCGAGGTGTGGTTCGACGGCGCGCACTGCCCGCCCGACGATCCCGCGCTGTTCGACTGGCAGGCCGTGTTCCGGCTCGTGCGCGAACTGCAACCCGACGCCGCGATCGCGATCACGGGTCCCGACGTGCGCTGGGTCGGCAACGAAGCGGGCGTGACGCGGCCGCAGGAGTGGAGCGTGCTGCCGTTGCCGAGCGCCGCCGCTGGACCGTTCGAACAGGACCGCGACAGCTGGCGGGCGTTGTGGGCGCTGCGCGAGAGGAACCAGCAGAGAGACCTCGGCAGCAGGCAGCAGCTCGCGTCCGCGAAGGCGCTGTGCTGGTGGGCGGCCGAGACCGACGTGTCGATCCGGCCCGGCTGGTTCCACCACGCGGCCGAGGACGCGCAGGTCAAGCCGCTGCCCGTGCTGCTCGACTACTGGTTCGGCGCCGTCGGCGGCAACGCCGTGCTGCTGCTCAACGTGCCGGCCGATCGGCGCGGGCGCATCGCGGCGCCCGACGTGCACGTGCTGCGGGACCTCGGCACGTACCTCGATGCCACGTTCGGCGACGACCTCGCGGCGGCGGGCGAGGCCAAGGCGTACGCGAGGGTCGGCGAGGTGTACCTGAAGCAACCGACCACGGTCGATGTGTTCGACCTCGCCGAGGACACGGCGGCGACCGGCCAACGCGTCGAGACGTTCCGCATCGACGTGCTGCAGAACGGTGGCTGGCGGCAGTGCGCGCGCGGCACGACGATCGGCATGCGGCGGCTGCTGCGCACGAAACCGATCACGGGCGATGGGTTCCGCTACTGGATCGAACAGAGCCGCGGTGCGCCCAAGGTCGCCCGCTTCTCGTTC
>DASUFY010000263.1:0-6198 GCA_036274315.1 Planctomycetota bacterium
AGCGGCGCGCAGCGCCGCTGGTCGAACTCGCTCAGGACCTCCTACCGCTCCGGCGGGCGCCTGACGGCGCCCTTGGCGCGGGAGAGACCGGTTCTGAACCCTCGACGCCGCTGCGGCGTCTCATCAACGACGAAACACACGCGCCGCTGCGGCGGCTCCTTGCAAGCGCGGATCCCTCTGGTGGGCATCGACGACCTTGGTACGCTGAACGCCTTCCTGCACCGCATCCTCGACGACCGGGAGCGCGGCGAGGTGCAGGCCGTCGAGGTCTACCAGGCGCTGTTCCCGGGCTCCGATGCGGCGATCGCGAGCGAGTACGCGGCGCTGACCGGTGCTCCCGCCGCGTCGATGCCCGACGACGCGCTGCAGCAGATCGGTCCCTACCGCCTGCTGGGCCGGCTCGGCCACGGTTCGTTCGGGCTCGTCTACCGCGCCGAGGACACGCGGCTGCAGCGTACGGTGGCGCTCAAGGTGCTCGCGCACGCTGGTCTCGAGACGCAGCGCGAACGCGAGCAGTTCGAACGCGAGGCGGTGATCGCGTCGCGACTCGACCATCCCGGCATCTGCACCGTGCACGAGATCGCACGACACGGTCTGTGGACCTGCATCGCGATGCGGCACGTGCCCGGCGAGACGCTGGCCCAACGCCTCGCGCGCGCGCCGGCCGAACCGCTGCCGCCGGCGACGGCGCTCGCGCTGGTCGAGAAGGTCGCGCACGCGCTGCACGCCGCCCACGAGGCCGGCGTCGTGCATCGCGACGTCAAGCCCGGCAACATCATGGTCACGCCGAAAGGCGATCCCGTCGTCGTCGACTTCGGTCTCGCACGCGACACACGCAGCGCCGGTTCGTGGAGCGCGACCGCCGACCGCGTCGGCTCGCCGAGCTACATGGCGCCCGAACAGGTCGAGGCGGGCATCGGCCCGGTCGACGCGCGCACCGACGTGTGGGCGCTCGGCGTCGTTCTCCACGAGTGCCTCGCGCAGAGGCGCCCGTTCGAGCACGCGACGCAGACCGGCCTGTTCGATGCGATCGTGCGGCGCGAGCCGGCGCCGCTGCGTGCCCTCGCGCCGCACGTCTCGCGCGACGTCGCCGTCGTCGTCGCGACGGCGCTGGCCAAGGAACCGGCCCGGCGCTACCAGTCGGCGCAGGCACTCGCGCTGGATCTCGCGCGCGCGCAGCGCGGCGAACCCGTGCTCGCGCGCCCGATCGGCCAGCTCGGGCGGCTCGGGCGCTGGGTGCGCCGCAGCCCGCTCGTCGCCGCGCTGCTCGCCGCCGTGCTGCTCTCGCTGAGCGCCGGTCTGCTCGTCGCCGGCACGTTGTGGGTGCAGGCGCGCGCCAACCTCGAGGACTGGGAACGGCTCGCCGACGGCCGCCGGTTCGTGCAGCTGCAGAAGCAGGCCGACGACGAACTGCTGCCCGCGCTGCCCGACAAGGTGGCCGGCATCGAGGCCTGGCTCGCCGCCGCGCGCGAGCTGCTGTCGCGCCGCGCCGATCACGAACGCGCGCTGCAAGCGCTGCGCGCGCGGGCCCGGCCGTGGTCCGATTCGACCGGCAAGCTCGAACAGCAGCGACACGGCGAGCTCATCCGCGAACGGGCCGCCGCCGAGCAGCGCCTCGAGTTCCTGCGCGCGCGGCTCGCCGGGCTCGCCATCGAGGTGCCGGCGGACCTGCGGCCCCTGATGCGCGAACACCTCACCTCGCGCATCGACGATCTGATCAGGCGCCGCGAGCTCATGTCCGCCGCGATCGCCGAGCGCGTGAGCTACGAGTTCGACGACGTCAAGGACCAGCTGCAGCACGATGAGATCACCGAACTCGTGCTGGGCCTGCGCCGGCTCGCCGGCGAACCGGGGCCGCGCACCAACACGATCGCGTCGATGCAGCAGCGGCTCGAGAACGCGCGCACGCTGCGCCGGCGCACGATCGACGAGCACGCCGCGGCCTGGCGCGAGGCGATCGAACGCGTGCGCACGAACCCGGTCTACGCCGGCATGCAGCTGTCGCCGCAGCTCGGCCTGATCCCGATCGGCCGCGACCCGCAGTCCACGCTCGAGGAGTTCGCGGCGCCGGAGACCGGGGCCGTGCCCGAACGCGGCACCGACGGCCACTTCGTGGTCAAGGGCGAGACCGCGCTGGTCTTCGTGTTGATCCCGGCCGGGCGCTTCCTGATGGGCGCCCAGGCCCACGACGCCGAGGCACCCGGCTACTGCGAGGGGGCCGCCGTCGACGAGCAACCCGTGCGGGCGCTGGACGTCGGCACGTTCCTGCTCTCGAAGTTCGAGATGACCCAGGCACAGTGGTATCGCTGCTGCCTCGACAACCCGAGCACGTTCAACGAAGGACAGACCGACGGTGCCCTGCTCGTCGTCGACAGCCACCCCGTCGAGACGGTCAGCTACCAGGACTGCACCTACATGCTGCACCGGCTCGGCTGGTGGCTGCCGACCGAAGCGCGCTGGGAGTACGCGTGCCGGGCCGGCACGACGACGCCGTGGTACTGCGCCGAGGCGGAGCTGTGCGCGTGCGCCAACCTCGCCGACCGGTCGTTCCACGCCGTGGACCAGATGCAGCGGCCGTTCCTCGACGCCGACGACGGTCGCGGCCTGCACGCGCCCGTCGGGTCGTACCGACCCAATGCGTTCGGCCTCCACGACATGATCGGCAACGTCGGCGAGTGGTGCTACGAGCAGTACGTGCCGTACGATCCCGCGCGCACGACGGCCGACGCCGTGCCGCACATCCTGTGGCAGAAGGAGTACGTGGTCCGCGGCGGCGACTTCGGGTCGACCGCGGCGGCGGCGCGCAGTTCGGCGCGCGAACGCCGGGAGGGCACGATGCGCAGTCCCTACACTGGCGTGCGGCCGATGCGCGCCGTGACGCGCGACTGAACGCACACGATCACGAGTCCTCCGTTTCCGCGGCGAGGTCGTCGAACACCGTCGCGGGCAGCGCCTCGCGCAAGCGGCCCAGCGCCCGGTGCAGGCGCACGTTGACGGCCCCGGTCGTGAGGCCGAGCAGCCGCGCGACCTCCGCCGAGCCCCGCTGCTCGACGAGCCGCAGCACGATGACCTCGCGGTCACAGGCGGGCAGGCCGTCGAGCGTGCGCTGCACGATGCCGGCGCGTTCGCGCTGCACGATCGCACTCCAGACACCCGTCGCCGGATCGGGCAGACGTTCGGCGAGACCGGTCGGCGAACCGCCGGCGGCGGCTAGCTGGCGCGCCTCGACGCGCAACAGCTCGTTGATGCGCAGCAGGATCGCGGTCGACAGGAACTTCACGAGCACGGGGCCGAAGCGGCCTTCGCGCGCGACGAGGTCGGACAGGCGCGGCAGCGCCACCTGCCACGCGTGCGCGACGACATCCTCGGCTTCGCAGATGCGCCGCAGCCGGCCGCGCATGCGGTAGCGGGCTTGCGCGAGCAACATCGGCGTCAGCCGTTCGATCGTCCAGTCGAGGTCGCCGCGATCGCCGGCGATCGCGCCGCGGATGTGCATCGAGGTGTCGGTGCAACCCACGGGATGCCTCACGTCGCTGCGCTGGCCGTGCGCCGCGTCATCTGGCTAGAACGTGCCGATGGTCAGGGCCAGCGCGTTGGTCGCGGTGATGGCCGTGATGGCCAGCGCCGGCGACAGCTCGCACGGCACCAGCTGGTGGTGCAGCACCGCGCCCGCCAACGCCGGCGTGTTGGGCAATGACAGCGTCGACTCGACGCTGCCGGTCGCCGTCAGCAGCAGCTCGAGATGCTCGGGTGCCACGAGCAGGTCGCAGCCGGCTCCGGCGCCGGGCAGCACGGAGGCGAGCGGCAGCACACCCTGCGCGATCGGGCTCGTGCTCGTCACGGCGACGACGAGCGCAAGGGCCGGCAGCCCGGTGCCCTTGGCGCGGAACACGCTGCCGGTCCACGGCAGCGACATCGCGGCGAGGCTGTTGGCGCCGCCGCTGCTCGGGCAACCGCTGCCCATCGCGGCCGCACTCGCGGGGCACGTGGTCGACAGGCGCGCGAGGAACGTCGATGCGACGTTGCCCGCCGTCGTGAAGTCGCCGCCGAGCACGAGGTCGTCGTCTGGCAGACTGGCCAGCGCACGGACCTGGTAGTTGGTGCCCCAACCGAGGGGCGACCACGAGCTGCCGTTCCACCGCGCGATGTTGCTCGCGGGAGAACCACCTGCGACCCAGAAACTGCCACCCGCGACGATGTCGCCGTTGGGCAGTCGCACGAGGTCGTTGACGCCGACGTGGTTGATGCCCGAACCGAGGGCGGACCACGCGGTGCCGTTCCAGCGCGCGATGTTGCCGGTGACCCCCCCTGTCATCGTGAAGAACCCGCCCGCCCAGACGTCGCCGTTGGGCAGGGCGAGCAGGGCGTTCACCGTGCCGCTCAGGCCCGATCCGAGCGACGACCACGCCGTGCCGTTCCACCGTGCGACGCCGAAGGCGCTCGCGCCGCCCGCGCTCGTGAACGCCCCGCCCGCGACGAGGTCGCCGTTCGGCAACACCGCCAGCGCGTGGACTGCATCGCCCACGCCCGCACCGAGCGCCGACCACGCGGTGCCGTCCCAGCGCGCGATGCGGTTGCTCAGCACGCCGCCGGCGAAGACGAAGTTGCCGCCCGCGATCAGGTCGCCGTTCGGCAGGACCGCCAGCGCCAGCACGGCGCTGTCCAACCAGGGCATGCCCGCGCCGAGCGCCTGCCACGCCGTGCCGTCCCAGCGCGCGATCAGGTTCGCGATCACGCTGCCAGCCGAGGCGAATTCACCGCCGGCGACGAGGTCGCCGTTGGGCATCGTCACCAGCGCGTGCACGCGGCCGCTCGTGCCCGCGCCGAGTGGCGCCCACGACGTGCCGATCCGGCGCACGATGTGGTTCACGTTCGCGGCGCCCACGGTGACGAAGGAGCCGCCCACGATCACGTCGCCGTTCGGCAAAGGCAGCACCGCGTCGACCGCACCGTTGAGCCCACCCGCGCCGAGCGGCAGCCACGACGTGCCATTCCAGCGCGCGACGCGATTGGCGACGAGCCCCAGCGCCTCGGTGAACGTGCCGCACGCGATCACGTCGCCCGAGGGCAGCGTCGCGAGGCCATACACCGTGTTCATGAGCCCCTGACCCAGCGACGACCACGTCGTGCCGTTCCAGCGCGCGACCTGTGCGGCGTTGACGCCGCCCGCGGTCCAGAAGCTGCCGCCGACCACGACATCGCCGTTGGCGAGGCCGGTCAGCGAGAACGCGTGGTAGTTGGTGCCCGCGCCCAGTGGCGACCAAACGGTGCCGTCCCAGCGCGCGATGTTGTTCGCGGCGACACCACCCGCGGAAGTGAAGGCGCCGGCCGCGATGAGGTCGCCGTTGGGCCGCGCCAGCAGCGCGTTGACCTGCGCGTTCGCGCCGGCGCCGAGCGGCGACCACGAACTCCCGTCCCAGCGCGCGACGCGGCTCGCGGCGAGGCCGCCGGCGCTCGTGAACGCGCCGCCCGCGACGAGGTCGCCGTTCGGCATCACGGCCAGCGACGTGACCCCATTGTCGACGCCCGCACCGAGCGGCGCCCACGACGTGCCGTTCCATCGTGCGACGTGGTCGGCGGGGCCGCCGCCGGCCATCGTGAACAGTCCGCCCGCGACGAGGTCGCCGTTGGGCAACACCGCGAGCGCGTTGACCGAATTGTCGAAGCCCGCGCCGAGCGGGATCCACGATGCGCCGTGCCGGCGCGCGATGCGGTTGGCGGCGACGGGGCCCGCCATGGTGAACATGCCGGCCGCGACGAGGTCGCCGTTGGCCAGGGTCGCCAGCGCCGACACGCGCGCGTTCATGCCCGCGCCGATGCCCGACCACGTGCCGGTCGCGACGTCGAAGGCGACGATGCGGTTGGCCCACACGTCGCCCGCGACCTGGAAGTCGCCGCCGATCACGAGCTTGCCGGGCTGCGGTCCGGGGCCATCGGGGTCCCAGTACGTGGCCGCGACCACCGGGGCGTCGGCACCGGGCAACCCACCCGCGGAGGACCAGACGTTGCCGCACTGCGCCGCAGCCGGCGTCGCCAGCGCCGCCGCGCCGAGCGCGGCGGCGAGTACACGGGCGCGGTGCGGGACGACCTTCGTGGGTGTCGGGTGCATGGGAAGCGGGCCGGCATCGTAGTCGACCGCGCACCCGGGCGATGCGCCAGAGGTTGCAGGCGCGGATCGGGCTCTGTCGGCGTCGGGGC
>DASUFY010000264.1:0-6874 GCA_036274315.1 Planctomycetota bacterium
GATCGCGCAGTGCACGGCCGCCGAACCGCTGGCGCAGGCGATCGCGTGGCGGCTGCCGAGCCACTCGGCGAACCGACGTTCGAACGCGGTGACGAACGTGCCGCGCGTCGAGTTGAGCGTGCCGCTGCGGATCGCGGCCGCAGCGAGCGCCACCTCGTCCTCGCCGAGCGTGCGGCCGCTCGCGTCGGCGTCACTGGGCAAACCGAGCCCGGCGGCGGGTGCGGGCGCCGCGAGGCCGTTCGGACCAGCGAAGGTGGGTGGAGCCAACAACACCGGCAGCTCGGCCAGCAGCGTGGCCAGCGCGGGCGGTGCGGTGTGCGCTCGGGGCGGGCTCGCGATCGCCTGCGCCAGCGTCGTGGCCAGCTCGGTGGGCGACGCCCAAAGCCGGCAGGCACCGCTGGCGACGAGGTCCGTGCGCACGGGCGAGCCGGGCAACACGACACACGGCACGCCGGCGGCCGCGGCCAGGTCCTGATGGCCCGCACTGTCGGTCAACAGCACGCGCGCCGTGCGCGCCGCGTCGAGCTGGGCCCTGGCGCCAGCGCCGTTCGCGAGCGTGATGCCCTCGGGCAAGGCCAGCGCCAGGCGCTCGAGCGCGGGCCCGAGCACCGTGGCGGCCGCGCGCACGGGCAGCGACACGCTGCGCGCTGCGTCGGCGACCCCGGCCAACAGCGCCGCGAGCCCGACGCGGTCGTCGACCGGCTGCGCATGTTCGATCGCGAGCCAGACGAACGGCGCCGACGGGGTGGGTGGAGCCGGCAGCGCACGCAGCGCTTCGGGCAGCAGGCTGCCGACCACGCGCATGCGTTCGCTCGGCAGGCCCTCGCTCTGCAGCTGGCGCGCCTGCATCTCGGTGGCGACGAACCAGGCGGTGCCGGTGTGGTCGGCGAGCCGGCGGCGCTGTTGCGTGCGGTCCGCCGCCGCTCCGCGCTGGCCAGCACCCAGTCGCACCACCGCGGTGCCCACCTGGTTCGCCACCGTGCCCGCGGCCAGCGCCCACGTGTCGCAACCCGCGGTGAGCACGCCCGACCATTCGCCGGTCGCCAACAGTTCCGCCGCGAATCGCACAGCCTCGACGTAGCGCACCGCGGGGCCCGCACCGGCCGGGAGGCGGTGCACGAAGTCCGCGTGTGGCAGGCCGAGTTGGTGCGCCTCGGCGAGCGCCGCGTCGCTGCCGAACCACGCCACCTTGGCTTCGGCGCCGCTGGCGCGCAGCGCACGGACGACGCCGGCCAGCTCGAAGGCCTCGCTGCACGAGCCGGTGACGACGAGGAGCCGGAGCAACGTCGCCTAGCCGGGGCCGAGGTTCTGGTTCAGGCGCACGGCGACGATGCTGAGCAGGTCGTTGACGCTCTTCTCGATCACGTTCACCTTGGCGACGTTGTCGAGCACGATGGCCTTGCGCGAGGTCGCCGGCTGGAAGATGAGCCGCCCGCTGCGCAGCAGCAGGAACTCGGCGACGTCGTAGATCTCCTTGTTCATCTCGAGACCTTCGGTCGACCAGCGCTGCACGTCACCGAGGTAGCCGTGGTGGTGCAGGATTTCGCGCGCGTTGACCTCGTAGTAGTGGAAGCGGCTGTTGATGAAGACGACGAGCAGCAGGAAGCCAATGCCCGCACTGAGGAAGCCGTAGAACGACGTGTTGACCTCGATGTCGATCGAGCCGAACAGGCGGCCGAGGTAGCCCGTGAAGTTGGCCTTCGTGTCGATCCACAGCACGAGCAGCAGCATGGCGATGCCGCCGACCAGCAGCGTGATCGACTTGATGCGCGAGAAGTCGAACGAGAACACCAACAGGTTCAGCAGCAGCACGAGCATGAACGTGTTGCCGAGGATCGGCGAGCCGTTGGATCCTTCGGGGCGGTGTGGGAAGTCGAGCCAGGACAGCAGGAAGAAGATCGTCGCGACGACGAACGTCGGGTACAGGAACACCACCTTGGGCCATGGGCGGATGATGACGCTCTCGGCCGGGCCCGTGTTGAGGGGGGCCGTGGCGGCGGGTGCCGGGGTGGAGGAAGCGGGAGTCGGGTCGGTCATGGGTGCTGGCTTGGTTACTGCGAGCGAGTCAGAAGGAGCCGCAGCTCCGTCCCACGTCTACGGAACTGGCGAGACAGGATTGTGGAGAACGCGGGCCTCCGAAACCAGTGCAAGGCGCCATCGAGCTTGCACACCGCCGAGGGTCAGGCCCGCAGAAGTCCGCTGCCCGGATCGTGTGGTCACTCATCCTGGTCGTCTGAGTCTCGGGAGCTGACTTGAAGCGACGACGATACCGAGTGCCTGGCAGGCCGTCACCTGCGGGCGGGCTGATCAGGCTGATCACCGGCCAGGTGCGCGCGCACCGCGATCGCGTCGATGTCGAACTGGGCCTGCGCGGTGGCGCCGAGCTCGCGCGAAGCACCGATGTCGCGCACCGAAGTTCCGGGGGCAGGTCCGCGCGCAGCCGAGCGAACTTGCGCAGGTGCGCCGACGCCGCGCCGTTGCCGATCGTGGTTGCGTCGAACGCGGCGGCATCGCTGTAGAAGTCGATCGCGCATGTTGTCGCCGCTACGCGGAAGCGCTGGCTCTGCAAGTCCGCGTCATGACGGCCATGCGCTGCGAGTCCACGGTTCCCATCGCTCGGTGAGATTCTTTTGGCGAGGCGACCACGGCCCGAACGCCGGGTCGGGGTGGAGTTTGCGGTGTTGCTGATGTCGCGCCGTTCTCGCCGTTCTTCTTCCCCCCCTTGCGGAAGCGGAACGCCGAGGGACACTCACCCTCGTTCCGTTCCGATGGGTCAGTCGAAGGAGGACTTGCCATGCGTCACGCGTCCGCGATCGCCGTAACTCTCTCTCTCTCTCTGTAGTTGGGCTCGTTGGGGGACTGGCACGCGCCCAAGCTGTGGGCAGTTGGTTGCCGGTGGTGCAGTTCCCCACGAACTACGCAGGCTGTTCTGGCTCCACCGAGGCTCTGTATGCGATTCACGCTCACCTCATCCCGGTCGGCTCCAACCGCGGCAAGGTCTTGATCTGGGGCAAGGGCTTGAGCTCCCTCTGTTGGTTTCCCTACTTGGCCACCACCCCCGGCGACTACGACCAGCAGTTCGCGATCGTGGATGCTGACGCAAGCCCGGTGACGGTGGTGTACGGGTACTGGCAAATCCCGGCCGTGTCTGCACCACCGATCTACAACGGCACGACTACGGTCGGTGCGTACACCGTCAGCAACGGCATGCAAGGCTTGTTCTGCTCCGGGCACTGCTGGCTCCCGGATGGCCGGCTGTTCATCGTCGGCGGTGACGACTGGAGCGCGCACATCACGCACCCGTACGCGGACTTCACCGGCTCGCGGATGGTCGCGATCTACGATCCGATGCTTGGTGCGACAGGCACGTGGTTGACTGGACCGCAACTCGTGGCGAGCCAGAATTCGCCAGTGCCGTTCCTCGTGCAGCCGCGTTGGTATCCGACGGCGTTGGTCACGGTGGACTCGGCGGTAACCACCCCCGCAGTCAAGGTCGTCGTGTTCGGCGGCATCGAGCAGGCGGTCTTCAATCCACCGACAGGGCTCGTCGGCAACGGCGTCTTCCTGGCATCGGATCGTTCGTACCTGACGCACGAGGCCTTCGATGTCGTCGCTCCCAATTCCACCTGGAACAACGTCACGATCAGCAAGGACGGGCGGACAGGCGGAGTGTTGCCAGCGGTCTCTGGCACGCCGGCGCAGGTTGGCGGCCTGTTCCTCGGCACGACGACCTCGCCGCCGATGATGCCAAACTTTCCGTTCGGCTACTCCTTGTTCTACTACGGTCGCGCTCACTACCTGTCGAACGCGGTCTTCGGCGGCGGTCCGGCCTATGTGAACGGGGTGTCCTGGATCGGCGGCATGCCGGTCGGCAGTGTCTGGATCGATCATCCCGTCGATGCAAACCTCTGGCCGACGCCGCAGCCGCTACTGACGACCGTGACCGACATCATCGACGAGCCGACTGCGGTGTTGCTGCCGGCCTCACTCAGTGGTGGCGGGAGCGACCGGATCGCCCTGTTTGGCGGCCAACTGGGTCTGAACAGCACGATGCCACCATCGCCGATCACGAACCTGGTGCATCTGCTCGACGCCAAGTTGTTGTCGCCCTCGTGGTCGACGACGGCGATGCCGCCGATGAACCACGCGCGCAAGTTCGCCAACTCGGTGCTGCTGCCCGACAGTTCGGTGCTGATCGTCGGTGGTGGGATCAATGGCGCGACCGGCGGCAAGGGCGGCGAGGTGTACACGCCCGAGGTGTTTCGGGGAACGACCTGGCAGGACGGGCCACCCGAAACCTCCCCGCGCACGTACCACTCGACGTCGCTGCTGTTGCCCAGCGGTCGCGTCGTTTCGATGGGCGGCGATACGCGCCGCTGGGACATGCAGGTCTACCAGCCGCACTACTGGCAAGCGGGCACGACGAGGCCGGTGGTCGCGAGCGCACCCTCGGCGCTCACGTACGGGAGCGACTTCGTGGTCACCTTCACACTGACTCCAGGCAGGACCCTGGCGAAGGCGAGCCTGACCACACCAGGTTCGGTGACCCACAGCCACGATCCAAACCAGCGCCTCGTCGAACTCGCCATCAACAGCAGCAACTCGACCTCGGCGACATTGTTGGCGCCGGCGGATCCGACGAAGGCGCCGTACGGGCACTACATGCTGTGGCTCGTCGATTCGGCTGGCGAGGTCTCGGCGGCCGTGTGGACCAGGCTGTGAGGATGGCACCGATGCGCGCGCTTCCGATCTTGCTCCTGGCCGGTTTCGCCAGCCTGCCTGCCCAACAGGTTCTCCAGAGCATGTCTTACCTCGACTTCTTCTACAACTTCACGCCCATGGGCGATGTGAATGGCGACGGCTACGAGGACGTGATGGTCACGAGTGGCATCAACTTCGGCCCAGTGACGTATTACTTCGACTACGAGTTGCGCGTGTACTCCGGCAAGGATGCCTCCTTGATACGTCGGGGTCCACACTGGCTGTGGCCCGCCGGCGGATTCGCATTCCCACATGGAGACCAGGACCACGACGGTGTTCGTGACTACGTCTGTTGGGAGAGGGATCTGTCGACCCAGATGATCAGTGTGCGCAGCGGGCGCGACGACCACGTGCTGTGGACCGTGCAGCATCCGCTGAACACGTACTGGGCCTACCACGTGATCGGCGACCTCGATCTCGATGGCGACGGCGAACTCGATGTCGTGGTCGGCAGTCCGTTTGCTGGCGCCGGCCAGGGCGCCATCTGGGCCTACGACCATCAGGGCAACCTGCTCTACCAGCTCACGGGCGCACCTCAGCCATTCACCCTTGCCCAAAGCCTCGCCAAGCTCGGCGACGTCAACGGCGATGGCTGTGACGACTTCGTGTGTGGCCTCGGCGATCCGTACTGGTACGGCGCCGTCGCGGTGATCTCAGGACGGACCGGGCAGTTCCTGCGCATCGTCACGGGTCAGAACTTCCCCGACTACATCGGCAGCGGTTGCGTCGGCTGCGGCGACCTCGACGGCGACGGCATCCCCGACTTCGCCGCGGGCGGCGGCCTGAGCGGCGCCAACGGCTCGGTCCAGGCCTTCAGCGGCGCGACCGGCAATCGCCTGTTTTCCGTCTACTCCGGCGGGACAGGCGACAGATTCGGCGCGGTGCTGCAAGCGGGCGACTACGACCACGACGGTGTGCTCGACATCATCGCGCCGACCTGGTTGGGGCTGCGGGTCGTGTCGGGTCGCGAAGGAGCGCAGATCGCCCATTACGCGCCAACGCCCGGCAACTGGGCGACCTTCAGCGCGATGTCGCTGCACACGCCCACCGGCTTCCCCAACCTCTTGATGCGCACCCAGGCGTACGGGAGTTTCTTGATGACCACCCGACCGCGCCACAGCGAAGTGCTCGGCCCCGGTTGTGCCATCGCGGGCCCGGCGCATCCGTCGCCGCGCCTCGGCATGCGCGAACTCTCGACGCTCGATCGGCGCCTGACCCTGAGCGGTGCCGAGCCGGGTTCCCTCGCGTTCCTGATGCTCGGCCTCGCCAGCGCCAGCAACGGGCCCATCGGTCTCGCCCCGGTCGGCTTGCCATGGTGTTCCCTGTATCCGAGTTTGCAGGTGATCGGCGGCTTCACCACGGGCTCCTCGCCGAGCGACGCGGGCTTCGCCCGCCACGACTTCGCCGTTCCGAGTCCCACCGCGTTCGGCCTCGGCATCGACGCCCAATGGCTCACCCTCGACACCAACTTTGCACCGGCTGGATTGACTGCCGGCATGCGTTTCGCCATCCAGTGAGGGTGAACTTCGAACGAGATGTGTCTGGAGACGTAGTCGGGCGCAACTGGCGGGTTTGAAGTCGATCTGGAGCCGAACCGTTCCCGACCCGCTCAGCGCGTCCAGGGAGAATGGCGGCAACGCCTCGCCGGTGCTCGTGATGCCACCCAACTCGAACACCGCGCGCAGTTTCGCGGCGCAAGCGCGCCCCGGGCACGGCGTCCGCCTCGCGCTGAAACGCGTGTTCCTCGTACCACCGCGGCAGCAACTCGCCCACGTGCAGCAGCACCGGGCGCGCGCCGAGCGGCGCCAGCATCGATCAGGAGGCCAACTCACGTTGGTCTCACGCATAGCTCTCGATCGGCGGGCACGCGCAGACCAGGTTGCGGTCGCCGTGCACGTCGTTGACGCGCGCGATCGGCGGCCAGAACTTGTGCTCCTTGGTCCACGCCGCCGGGAACGCGGCGCGTTCGCGCGAGTAGCCGTGCGTCCACTCTGAGGCGGTCACGGCCTCGGCCGTGTGCGGCGCGTTCTTGAGCGGGTTGTCGCGCTTGTCGAGCTGGCCCTGCTCGATCTCGCGCACCTCCTCGCGGATCGCGATCAGCGCGTCGCAGAAC
>DASUFY010000265.1:0-2448 GCA_036274315.1 Planctomycetota bacterium
GCGACGACGACGCGGCCGGCGCCGCTGCCGAGCAGGTCGCGCACCACGACGGCGCCGATGCAGCCCGTGCCGCCGAGCACGAGCACGGTCCCGTTCATGCGGGCTGCACCGCGACGATGGCCTTGGGCGTGCGCGCCGCGATCGAATCGGCCATCGCGGTCATCGCGTTCTCGAACGCGTAGACCTGCGTGTAGAGCTCGACCGGCAACACGCCGCGCTGCAGCAGCAGCTGCGCGTGTTCGTAGTCCTCGTGGCTGCTGCCCATGACGCCCTGCATCGACTGCCCCGAGCGCGTGAACGCCGTGGCGCCGAAGCCGACGTCGCACGGGTAGGTGGCGATCGTGCAGATCGTGCCCTCGGGCTGCACGGCGAGGCCCGCCGTCGCGAGCGCCTGCGGCGCGCCCGAACACTCGATCAGCACGTCGACGAGGCCGTCGTCGAAGTCGTCGCCGAAGCGCGTGCCGTCGAGCGCTTCGACGCCCTGCCGCAGCCGTTCGTGCAGCGGCAGCTCGGCGCCGATCACGATCGGCACGAAGCCGCGCTGCCGAGCCAGCTCGAGCCGCACCGAACGATCGCGTTCGATGCCGGTGATCGCGACGCGCCCGCCGGCCGCGCGCGCGAGTTCGGCCGCCATCAGGCCCATGATGCCGCAGCCCGAGACGACGACGTCCATGCCCGGTTGGATGCCGCACTTGCGCAGCACGCCCTGCGCGACGACCGAGAGCGGTTCGACGAGTGCCGCCTGCAGCGGCGTGATGCCGGGCCGCAGCGGCACGCAGCGGTCGACCTCGAGGATCGCGCGGCGCGCCAGCGCCCCGTCGCGATGGAAGCCGATGATGCGTTTGCGCCGGCAGTAGTTCCAGCGGCCGCGCCGGCAGCCGCGGCAGCGCGGATCCTGGCAGCCGCGCATCGCGAGCCCGCAGACGACGTCACCCTGCCGCAGCCCCGCGTGCCCTTCGGCCCCGGGTCCGAACGCGACGATGCGCGCGCTGAACTCGTGGCCCAGCGTGCGCGGTCGCTGCACCCAGGCGAAGTTGGCCTTGCCGAGGCAGGCGCTGTTGTCGGAGCCGCAGACGCCCGTGAACAGCGGCTCGACGAGCACCTCGCCGGGGCCCGGGTCGCCGATCAGCACATCCTCGACGGCGAGGTTGCGCAGCGGCGAACCGACGCTCGGGTCGATCGCTTCGCTGCCGACGAGCCGCAGCGCGGTGGTGGTCTCGCTCATGGTCGTTCACTCGCCGGCGACGTCGACCCACTGCCGGCTGGCCGCCGACTGCAGCACGGCCTCGCAGATCTGCTGCGTGCGCTGCGCCTGGCGGAACGTCGGTTCGACCGCCTGCCCCTTGGCGAGGCCCTGCACGAAGTCGGCCACCTGATGCACGAACGAGTGCTCGTAGCCGATCTGCAGGCCCGGCACCCACCAGTGGCTCATGTACGGCATCTCGCGGTCGGTGACGTGGATCGATCGCCAGCCGCGCAGCGTCGACTCGTCCCGGTGGTCGAAGTACTCGAGCCGGTGCAGGTCGTGCAGGTCCCAGCGCAGCGAGCTGTGTTCGCCGTTGATCTCGAACGTGTAGAGGGCCTTGTGGCCGCGCGCGTAGCGCGTCGACTCGAACGTGCCGAGCGAGCCGTTCTTGAATCGGGCCAGGAACGCGCACGCGTCGTCGATGGAGACCTTCTCGACCTTGCCGGTCAGATTGTGCTTCCTCTGCTTGACGAACGTCTCGGTCATCGCCGTGACGCAGTCGATGCCGCCGTTGAGCCAGATCGCGGTGTCGATGCAGTGCGCGAGCAGGTCGCCCGTGACGCCGCTGCCGGCGACGTTCTTGTCGAGGCGCCACAGACCAGCACCACCCTGCGGCAGCTCGGCGGAGATCGTCCAGTCCTGCAGGAACACGGCGCGGTAGTGGAAGACCTTGCCGAGCTTGCCCGCGTCGACGAGCTGCTTGGCCATCGTCACGGCCGGCACGCGGCGGTAGTTGTACCAGACGATGTTGGGCACCTTGGCGCGCTCGACGGCGGCGACCATCTCGGCACCCTCGGCGGCCGTGCGCGCCAGCGGCTTCTCGCACAGGATCGCCTTGCCGGCGGCGGCTGCGGCCAGCGCGATCTCGCGGTGCGTGTCGTTCGGCGTGCAGATGTCGATCGCGTCGATGTCCTTGCGCTCGACGAGGCGGCGCCAGTCGGTCTCGCTCGACTCGAAGCCCCAGCGCTCGGCGAACGCGCTCGCGTCGCCCGGCGTGCGCGCGCACACGGCCTTGAGCACGGGCTGCAGCGGCAGGTCGAAGAAGTTCGGCACCTTGCGGTACGCGTTGCTGTGCGCGCGGCCCATGAAGCCGCAACCGATGAGGCCGACGTTCCAGGGTTTCTTCTGCATGCTACGTCTCCGTCGCGGGTCGCGAGTCGTTCCAGCTAGGACCAGCCGTGCGCGTCGCGCACCGCCAGCAT
>DASUFY010000266.1:0-5175 GCA_036274315.1 Planctomycetota bacterium
GTCTGGCGGTTCGACTTCGTCTTCGACGACGGCCCGGCGATCCAGGACAACGCGGCGCTGGCGGCCGGCGACTGGTGGCGCGCGGCGTTCGGCACGGTGCACACGCCGCTCGCGAACCGGCCGTTGGCGTGCCTCTCGCTCGTCGTCGATGCGTGGCTGTTCGGTCCGGGGCCCTTTGGACCGCACGTGGGCAACCTGCTGCTGCACCTCGCCAACTCAGCACTGCTGTTCGCGCTCGTGCGCGCGACGCTGCTTGCGCCGAACCTGGCGGCGCGCTTCGATCGCGGGCGCGCCACGCGGTTCGCGACCGTGCTCGCGATGCTGTGGGCGGTGCATCCGCTCGGCACCGACGCGGTCGCCTATGCGACGCAGCGTTCGACGCTGCTGTTCAGCGGTGCCTTGCTGCTCGCACTGCTGGCGACGGTGCGGGCCAGCACCTCGGCGCGGCCGCTCGGCTGGCGTGGGCTCGCGGTGGCGGCGATGGCGGCGGGCATGGCGAGCAAGGAGGACATGATCGTCGGGCCGCTGCTCGTCGTGCTGTTCGATCGAGCGTTCCTGGCGCCGTCGTGGCGGGCCGTGTCGGCGCGGTGGGGGTTCCACCTGGGCATGGCCGCGACGTGGCTCGTGCTCGTGTTCTGCATCGCCAACGGGCCGGCGAATCCGACCGTCGGCTACGCGACGGGTTCGCGCGTCACGGCGTGGTACTGGTTGCTGACGCAGGCCGGTGTCGTGGTGCACTACGTGCGGCTCGTGCTGTGGCCGTACCCGCTGCGCGGCGCCTACGACTGGGACATCGTGCGCGAGCTCGGCGCGGCGTTCGTGCCCGGGCTCGGCGTGCTGGCCTTGCTCGGGCTCGCGCTGTGGTGCTGGCGGGCTCGGCCGTGGTGGGGTTGGCTCGGTGCGCTGTTCTTCCTGCTGCTCGCGCCGACGTCGACGGTGCTGCCGATCGTGACCGAGATCCTGGCCGAACGGCGCATGTACCTGCCGATGCTCGCAGTGCTCGTGCCGGTCGTGTTCGGCGTGGATCGGTTGCTCGGCCGAGCAGGGGCGGGCTGGCTCGGAGGGTTGCTCGCGCTCGCGGCGACGGTGTGGCTCACCGCGGCGACCCGCAGCCACGCGGCCACGTACGCCGGCGAGGCCACGTTCTGGCAGGCGGCCTACGACACGAACGACGTCACCAACGACAGCTTCCTGTCGGCGCAGATCCTCAGCAACCACGGCGCGATGCTGTTCCAGCAGGGCCGGCTCGACGAGGCGCACGCGCTGTTCGAGCGTTCGATGCGCTGCGAGAACCCGACGCCGGTCGAACGCCGGCAGTACGCGGTGTCGCTGCAGCAGCGCGGGCGCTCGGCCGAGGCGATCGCGCTGCTCGATCAGGTCGTGAAGGAGAACCCCGAGTACGCCGAGGGCTTCGGTTCGCTCGGCACGTGCCTGGCGATGGAACAGGCGAAGGACCCGAAGGGCGACCCGGCCGCCGACCCGCGGCTGCAGCGCGCCGAGGTGCTGCTGCGGCGCGCGGTCGAGCTGGCGCCCGACGACGTGGCGTTCCTGAACACGCTCGGCTGTGTGCTCAAGGCGCGCGGCCGGTGGGCCGAGGCCGAACCGTGCTTCCACCGCGCGACGGACCTGTCGACGGAACGGATCGAGCCGTTCTTCAACCGCGCCGAAGCGCTCGAACGCGTCGGTCGCGGTGCCGAGATCGGGCCGATGTTCGACGCGCTGCTCGCCGCGCGGCCGATGGACGTCGAGCTGCGGCTACGGCTCGTGCAGTTCGACCTGCGTGCCAACAACCCGGCGAAGGCGATGCTGCGGTTGCGCGAGGTGCTGCGCATCGAGCCGGGACACGCGCAGGCGGCGGCGGCCCTGAAGGAGCTGCAGGCGCGGGTCGGGCGATGAGGGCTCGCGATCGTCGTTGGTCCCAGGCTTCATGGCACGGCCGGCGACTTGGTCGGGCACGACGGCTAACATGGCCTCCGCCCGATGACTCGCCCCCGTCTGCAGCTCGATGATCCGCTCACGTTCCTGCAGTGGCTCGAGACCGTTCGCC
Organism: Planctomycetota bacterium; assembly: GCA_036274315.1. GTDB lineage: Bacteria > Planctomycetota > UBA1135 > UBA1135 > UBA2386 > DASVAL01. The sequence goes on from DASUFY010000266.1 coordinate 2,048, forward strand.
ACCGCGGTCGAGCGTCATTCGACGACGTCGACGTCGCACAGGTGTTCGCGATCGCAGCGGTCGCGGCGCTCGCGCGCCGTGACGGCGCACAGGCTCTGGTCCTCGAGCCGGGCGCGAGCACGGGCGCAGGGCGGTTCGCGCACGCGATCGGCATCGACGAGGTAGTGGTCGGCGGTCCACAGCGAGAGCCGTCGGAACGCAATCGCACCGTCACGCTGACCCGGGTCAAGGGTCGCGGACCGTGGGAGGCGATCTCCGATCGCATCGTGCGATTGCTGCTGCCGGACGGTGCCACCACGGCCGCGAGCGATCTCTTCCGATACGTGCTCGTGGAACTGCTGCGCAACGTCGGGCAGCACAGCAATGACCCGCTCGGCGGCATCGTCGCGGCCCAACGCAACGACGCCGGACCCTACGCCGGGGCACCAGCGGTGCAGATCGTCGTCGTCGACAACGGCATCGGTGTGTTCGAGGCCTTGCGCCACATGCGGCCGTCGATCACGACGCCTGCGGAGGCGCTCGTGCGGGCGCTCGAGCCGCACGTCTCGGGCGCGTTCGCCGAGGGCGCGAGCGGTTCGTCCGAGAACGCCGGGCTCGGCCTGTTCTTCATCTCCGAGATGGCGAAGGAGACCGACGGACGGCTGTTCCTCGCGTCCCGCGGGGCGACGTACTACCTCGACCGGTCCTCCGCGCCGGACTCCCAGCCGCGCATCACGAACGGGGAAGCCCCGGACTTCCCGGGCACGTTGGTCGTCTTCGAGACCGCCATCGGCCACGTCGGCAGCTACGAGGGCATCATGGCACACATCCGGGATCTCGCCGCGGCGCGCACACCGAAGCGCATCACGCAGCGTTGGTTCCGATTCGAGGAGCCGCCGCCGGAGGTGTTCCGCGTCGTCGTGGCAGTGGCGTCCGAAGACACTGCTGCGGCCAAGACCTTCTCGGTCACCGTGCTCGAGCCGCGGCTGCTGCGCCGGGAGTCGGTCGCACTCGACTTCCGCAACCTGCGGGCGTGCACGCAGAGCTACCTGCATGCGCTGCTCCACGAGAGCGTGCGTCTGGCGTGGGCGCGCAAGGTGCCGTTGTTCATCCTGAACGCGACACCGGCGGTCCGCGCCCAGCTGGAACTCGTGGAGGCATACTCGCTCGGCGGCTGAGCAGCATCGGGCCGCTGTTCGCGCGGGTGGACGGAAGGGCTCGCGTTCCCGCGCTCAATCCAGGTGCGCACGGTCCGAGTCGCCCATCTCGACGCCGCCGCCCGGGAAGTACTCGCTCCACCGCCGCGACACGAGCTTCGCGGTGTCGGGATCGCAGAACAGCTCCTTCGGGTAGCTCGGCTTCATGCGCGCATCGATGACCAGCGGCGGCGTGTAGCTCGGTTGCAGGCGCACGAGCTGCACGGCTCGCGCGTGCAGGTCGGCGGCCGGTTCGAAGCGCGTGAACGTCGTCCACAGGAAGTTGACGGTCGACTTCGCCGCCTGCTTCGCGTCGTCGACGAGCACCACGAGCGGCCAGTCCGCGAGCGACGGCACCTGCGCGAGGGCCGCGGCGGCGCCATGTTGCTGCGCGAACGCGGGCCCCTGCACGACGAGGCAGCCGGGACAGAAGACCTCGGCGCGCACGAACGGCGGCGGCAGTTCGCCAGTGAACTGCGTGGGCAACGTGCGCACGGGCTCGCCGAGGCCGAGCAGCACGCCCTTGCTGCCCTTGTTGACCTCGGGCCCCGCGTAGTCGAGCGTGTCCATCGACAGGCTGCCGAACACGTAGAGGTCCTTGCGGAAGTCGGCGCGCGCGAGCACGTGCGGCAGCGTCGCGCGGAAGTCGCGCAGCAGCACGGGCCGGTCGGTGAGCAGCAGGAACTTCGTCAGGCTCAGCTGCCCCTCGCCGAGGATGCGGAACGCGCTCTGCATCGCCTCGCGCCCGTAGCGTTCGCGCACGATCGCACCCGCGAGCGAGTGGTAGCCGGTCTCGCCGTACGACCAGAGATCGCGCACCGACGGCATCGCGACCTTGGCGAGCGGCAGCAACAGTTCCTGCAGGTAGTCGCCGAGGAAGAAGTCCTCCTGGCGCGGCTTGCCGACGACCGTCGCGCACAGCATCGGGTCGTCGCGGTGCAGCAGTGTGTGCACGCGCAGCAGCGGGTAGTCGTGCTGCAGCGAGTAGTAGCCGTAGTGGTCGCCGAACGGGCCTTCGGGGTGGCGCTCGCCGGGTCGCACCTCGCCGATCAGGCAGAACTCGGCGTCGGCGAACAGCGGCAGCGGGCTGTGCGGGGAACGCGCGCTGCGCAGCCGCTGGCCGAGCAGCAGCGAGCTGAGCAGCACCTCGGGCACGTTCTCGGGCAGCGGTGCGATCGCGCCGAGCATCAGCGCGGGCGGCCCGCCGATCGTCACGTGCACGGGCATCGGCCGGCCGAGCCGTTCGTACTCGGCGAGGTGGAAGCCACCGCCCTTGCCGATCTGCATGTGGAGCCCCGCGGTGTCGTCCGAGAAGCGCTGGATGCGGTACATGCCGAGGTTGCTGCCGAGGCCCTCGGGGTGTTCGGTGGTGACGAGCGGCAGCGTCACGAACGGTCCGCCATCCTCGGGCCACGTGCGCAGGAGCGGCAGGCGCGACAGCTGCGGCGGCGTGTCCTGGTGCGTGAGCAGGGGGGCGCGGCGCACGCGCTTCCGTCCGACCTTGAGCAGCGCACCGAGCAGGTCGCGGTGTTGCCACAACTTGCCGGGACTCGGCGGCAGCAGCGTGTGCGGCAGCGCGGCGAGCCGCTGCACGAGCTGTTGCGGGCGCTTGCCGAACGCGAGTTCGACGCGACGCGCCGTGCCGAACAGGTTCGTGACCGCGGGCCACGGCGAACCCTTCACGCGCGTGAACAGCAGCGCCGGCCCGCCCGCGGCGATGACGCGGCGGTGCACCTCGGCCGCTTCGAGGTCCGGGTCCACCTCGGTCTGGATCTCGACGAGTTCGCGCTCGGCGCGCAGCACGGCGAGCAGCGTGCGCAGGTCGGTCAGGGCGGTGCTCACGGGCGGGACTCCGGCAGCAGGAACGTGCGCACGATCGCGGCGACGCGCGCGGTGGCACCCGGCGCACCGAGGTGCTGCCGCACCTCGGCGAGGCCGGCCACGGCCGCCGAA
>DASUFY010000267.1:0-2138 GCA_036274315.1 Planctomycetota bacterium
GCTCGCGGCTCGCGGGCGACGCGGCGCGGGAGCTGGCGCGCGCCCTGCCCGCGGGCGGCTTCCTCGTCGGCGTGTCGTCGATCTTCTGGCGCGAGGCGTGGAAGTACGGCGAGCGCGCGTTCCGCTACTGCCAGCACGACGCCGGGCACGTGATCGCCACCGCTCGCTTCGCCGCCGCCGCGCTCGGTTGGTCCGCACGCCTCGTGCACGGCTTGTCCGACGCCGACGTCGGCGCGCTGCTCGGAGTGGACCGCGACGGCGATTACGCGGCAGTCGATGCACTCGAACGAGAGCACCCCGACGCCGTGCTGCTCGTCGGCCCGGCGAACGCGTTCGAACAGGTGCGCGCGCTGGATGGCAGCGGTGGCGCACTGGCCGAGCTCGTGGCCGGTGGTGCGTGGTCGGGCACCGCCAACCAACTCAGCTCGGGTCACGTCGACTGGGAGGTCATCGGGCTGGTCGCCGAGGCCAGCCGCAAGCCCGCAACGAGCGAGCCGGCACCGGCCGCCGCGGTGCAGGCCAGCCGCCCCCCGGGCCCGGCCAGCGAAGCCCGGGCCGCCACCATCATCCGCCAGCGCCGCAGCGCGGTCGCGCTGGACGGCACGACCTCGATGCCGCGCGACGTGTTCTACTCGATGCTCACGCGCGTGCTGGCCGGCGGTGCCGCGCCGCCCTTCGACGTGCTGCCGTGGGCACCCAAGCTGCATCTCGGCATCTTCGTGCACCGTGTCGACGGTCTGCGGCCAGGACTCTACCTGCTCGAGCGCTGTGCGGCGGTGCACGACGCATTCGTCGCGCAACTCGGCAGCAAGGCGCTCTGGAAGCAGCCCGAAGCCTGCCCCGAGCACCTGCGCCTGTTCTGCATCGGCGAGCACGACTACCGCCGGACCGCGAGCTCGGTCAGCTGCGGACAGGAGATCGCCGCCGACGGGGCGTTCAGTCTCGGCATGATCGCCGAGTTCCGCGCCACGATCGAAGCGGGCGCGTTCTGGTACCGCCGGTTGTTCTGGGAAGCCGGCGTGATCGGCCAGGTGCTGTACCTGGCGGCCGAAGCTGCCGGGCTCCGCGGCACCGGCATCGGTTGCTACTTCGACGATCTCTTCCACGAGGTCGTCGGGATCGAGGGGGACCGCTTCCAGAGCCTCTATCACTTCACGGTCGGCGGACCACTCGAGGATGGCCGGCTCGTCACGCATCCCGCCTACGCGCATCTCGGGGAGTCGCGGCGCGCGAAGGCCGGGCCGCAGCGCGGATAGGCCGTTCCAACCCGGTGCGTGCTGCGCGCTACCGCGGCGTCGCCTCGGGCAGCCAGCCGAGTTCCTGCAGGCGCAGGAACACCTCCTCGGCCCACCAGCCGTGCAGCAGCGCCGACGGGTGCGGGTCCTCGGGGTTGATCGTCAGCGGCGAGCCGAGCAACGCCTCGTGACCGTGCTCGCGCAGCCACGTGTTGACGCGCTTGCCCATCTGCAGGAACGGCACGCCGACCTCGTCGCAGATGGCCCGCACCTCGGGCCAGAGGTCGTGGTGACATGTCACGAGCACGTGGAAGCCGTGCTCCGCGCCGAGCGCCGCGATGCTGCGCAGCGCGCGCCGGTAGGCCTCGGGACCGACGAGATGCCGGTACGCCTCGGGCACGCGGTCGGCGTGCGACTCGAAGGCGCCGTCCTCGCCGACCGGCGCCCAGACGAACGGACCGTGCAGCTCCGCGTCCTTCCAGCTCAGGCCGCGGCGCACCGCGTTCCACAGGAAGCTGCGGTCGAGCGCCAGGTAGTCGGGCTGTTGCCAGAGGTAGTTGGGCAGGTCCAGGTCGTTGCCGACGAAGTCGACGATGACGAGGTCGGGCGCGAACGCGAGCCCCTTGTCGACCAGCACCTGTTCTTCCATCGCCGTGTTGTAGCCGGGCACCGCCGTGTCGACGGCCTCGACGAGGCGCGTGGGGCACGCGGCCTGCAAACGCGCCTCGAGCACGGCCAGGCCCGACGCTTCGTACGGCACGCCCCAACCGAACAGCACCGAGTCGCCGAGCCCGACGATGCGGTAGCCGTTCGCCGGCTTCTCGCGGCTGCGCCGCGGTCCGCGGAAGCCGTCGGCGTTGGTGACGACGCGCACGCCCTGGAACTCGACGTCGAGGCCCGGCA